>JAAUUH010000104.1 GCA_012031145.1 Oscillatoriales cyanobacterium SM2_2_1
GTTGGGGGTGAGCGGTCAGGGGGGCGGGGCGATCGCTGGTGCAGCCGCGAGTTCACTACCATCGGGAAGGGGCCAGCGACGGACAATGGGGGAGGTCGGGGCTGGTGTCGATAAATTGGCGGAGGGACTGTTGTCCGGCTTCAATGGTGGCATATTCGCCCTGATCGCCGGTTTTGGTGACATACCACGAGAGCGATCGCCCGTCGGGAATTGCATCATCGGGACGGAAGCCCAACTGCCGGGCATAGACCTGAAAGTTGCGGGCAGCTCCGGCGAAGTCAAGGTTCATGGGGTTAAGCTGGGCGGTATTGACAAGCACACCCAGAGTGCGGCGCAGGTGGGGGTCGGTCGTGGCGATCGCGTCAATTAGCTCGTTATGGGGATAGGGAGCGGTGCGATCGGGATAGCGGGTACTGCCGTAGGTCGGTAGCCCGACAGGAAAAAGATGTCCAGTGACCAGGAGGGCGGCGGCACCAAAAGCACCCCAGCGCAGGGCAGTTCCCCCAGAGCCAGGAACCAGCACCAGACCACGGGCAATCATTACCAGCCAGGGTAAAAGCCAAGGCATGAGGAGTCGCGGTTGTTTATTCGCTCCCAAGCTTCCCAAAACGTAGATGGCGATCGCCAGGAACCACAGCCAGCGCCATGATTCATTTTGTCGCTGCGGCCGAGAAGGATTAAAGTGAAGAGCACTCCATACGGCAAGACCTAGCAGCACCAACAGAGGCGAGAGCATTTCAGGCAGGACTTGGGGGTAATAGAGCCAGCCAGCCAGGGTGTTGGCTTGGGGGTCGCCCCGCAAAGTGACGCCGTGTTGGGTAGATTCGAGGGTGGTGCTGATAATCGTCAGCCAGTTTTGGCTAAACCAGCCCCCTATGCCAAGCCAAGTGACCAGTAGGGCCGTGAGGCCCTGGAGCAAGCGCAACCACGAAGTTCGCCGTCGCCCATGGCGCAGCAGTCCCCAGCCAATTCCGCCTACCAACCACAGCAGCGGCGGTGCCAGAAACAGCAGCCCGGAGGTGCGGGTGAGGAGCACCACTGCCCAACTCAATCCCATGGCCACGGCCCAGCCCCAGGCTAACCAAGCCTCTCCAGGGCGATCTGCGCCATAGCCCCGGAGGCGATCGCACCATGCCTGACAAAACCAGTAGCTATAAACCACTGCCACAGTTAACGGATAGTCGAGTAAAAAATCTAGGCGATGTTGGGCAAGCAGGGGCACCACCAGCGACAGGGCCGCTGCCCACCAACCCGTGCGGGCATCAAAGCAGCAGTGGCCCCAGCCGTAGAGTCCGGCCATCAGCAGCACCATCCACAGACCATTGACCCATGCGGCCCCATCATAGGTCGGGCCGGCGATCGCCAAAAGGGCACCGTGACCAGGTAGGCCCAGGGAGCGCGCTGGGTGGGGGCTTGGGCCCAGAGTTCCCGCCACCATGCCTCACTAAACCAGGGATGTCCAGAGGCAGCAAATACCCGCCAGTGGTGCATCGCTTTGGTGAGGTGATCACCCTGATCCCAGGCAGGAGGGGCTTGATCTAGGGAAAACCACAGGCGATCGCCCAAAAGGCACAATAACCACAGGAGGGCGAGGGTAAAAAATGGCTGACGCCAAAGGGACAGGAAAAATCGCATAGCACTAGAATTCCATATCGCCGACCACGACTCAAGGGACGGAAGCCATCCGATCCTTGATTATTCCCTAGGGGATGTGATCGGAACAGTACCAAGAGCGCCCCATGCCTTAGCTCAGCTACAGGAAAACTCTCAGGAGGTTGCTTTCGTCCCAAAAGGATAAATCTTTCCTGAGTTTGACCTCACTCTGAGAATCGCCTACCGCCAGCGGCGATGGGTGAAATTGCCGTGCAAACCGTAGGGCACATGGTGCCTCAGGTATACCACCGCTACAGGAGCCTCACCAAAGCGCCGGGCATCCAGTATCACCACCTTAGAACACCCCCGGGCGGCATCAAAAACTAGGGACAATACCCAGCCGTGATCCTCTGCCGTGGACTCGGGATGGGGGACAAACACTGGCTCCCCAATGAACCCTCGAGGCGCAAAGGATTGGGACTCAACGGATCCCGTTTGCGTATCTAATTTGACAAGGACTTGCAGTGGCGCGTTGCCTTGCTCTTGGGCAATCATGCCTAAGTAGGCATAGCGGTAGGGTTGGCCCACAGAACGCGGACTCACCGTGGGAAACTCACAGGAGCGAAGTAGCAGCGGTTGCCGCTCCACAGTTCGCCGCTCCACATCAAAAATAAACCGGTAGAGTTTCCCTGGCACTACTTGGTCAAAATTCACCTGCTTGTAATCCGTCCCCGGCTCCAGCTTGGGATAGTCAGCATAACAGACCGAATCTACAATCAGCCTCCCCCCCTCTTCGTAGGCATTGGCATGGTGGAACACAAAGCAGGAATCCGTCTCGATTTCCACCAAGTCCCCTTGCCGGTCAAAAATCAAAAACTTTGACGGGGTATTTGGCTTTAGCTCTAGGCACTCTCCCGCAGTGCGCCAACCCAACAGGTAGGGCAAGGGCGCAAAATTAACTGGGTTTTGCAAAAAAACTTGATAGTTGGGGGTAAAGGCAAAGTCATGCAAAAAGCAAAATCCTGGCACCCGTCGCTGCCAGTGCTGCTGTAAAGTCCCCGTTTGGGTGATTTCGTAGAGAGTAATCACGGATCGCGGGCCCGGCTGCACCCCAAAGCCCCACCAACTGCCGGTAATCGGGTCTAACTTGGGATGGGCAGTGAAGGTCTGCCCCGCAGCTAGCATCCCATTGAAATCCTCTTCGCCCAAAGTTTCCAGCGTCTCTGGATCCAAGCGATAGGGGCGAGCTGCCTCCCATAGGGCCCACAGGCGATCGCCCTGGGAGATTACATTGGTATTAGCAATATTCTTCAGGCGAAGGTCAAAACAGTTTCCGATCCATCCGCCTGGCTTTTGAGTTCCAAAAACGCCACGATATAAAATCTTGTCTGCCCGCTGCTCCGCTAAATAACCTGGCGTTTGCACAAACCGATTCTGAAAATGAGCCCGATCGCCCGTAAACGTCACTGCTACCACCATGCCATCCCCATCAAATGGATGTCCATAGGGCACACCGTTGCGATCCAGTAACCCCGGCCCATTGCGAAACAGGGTTCCCTGTAGCGATTGGGGCAGTTCCCCCTCAACCTGTTCAATCCAATAGCTCGACTCCGTAGCTAGCGATGTGTAACCTTGCTGCCAGTCAGCGCGGTTAAAAGTACTGGTAGAGGTAGACATAAGCTTCCTAGGGCAAATTAATATTCAAACAGCATCACCTACTTAATATATCTTCATATCTCGACCTGTCGCAAACGCACGACACCAATTTGACGACTAGTCTTCAATCTTTCCTAGGGTCTCTTCGTCCACCCCGGTCTCATTCAATGACCACCGGTAAGAGACAGGGACTCCTTGGGACTCAAAGAATTCCTCGCATTGTTTTTGGAGAACCAGTGCCTTGCGCAAGCTGATGATGGCCCCATGGATGCACTCGCGGGACTGTCGCCAAGCTGCCCCCTGCCGTCCATTCTCTGTGAGAGATTGCAGCACAGGCATAGTTTGGCGCTCTAGGAGCTGGAGCAGCAACTCATAGTGAATATGGGAGGGAACGGGTAACGGATCCACGCGGAACATGAGCATTCAGAATGTTCCTATCATACCCTCCCCCAGCCAAGGACAGCGACTGGTCGTTACCGCTAAAATGTTCACGAATATACAAAAAAAAAATCCGTGATGTCATTTAATTAGAATCAGTATTTTTTGACACAAAGCCTCCCCTCACCATAAACGGCAGCCTAGGAGTACAACACACCATTGTCCAATGATCGCCCCTTAATTGATGTCTTCCGCGAAATGAATGGCGGTATGTTTCCTCCGGTAACCGAAACCTTTGAGCGAGGAAAGACTATTTTTTTCCCCGGTGATCCGGCAGAGCGGTTTTACTTTTTAGCCAAAGGAGCCGTCAAATTATCCCGGGTCTACGAAGCTGGAGAGGAAATTACTGTTGCATTGCTGCGGGAAAACAGCGTCTTTGGAGTGTTGTCCCTGCTCACCGGCAACCGCTCCGATCGCTTCTACCACGCCGTGGCGTTTACCCCCGTAGAGCTGTTGTCCGTACCCATCGATCAGGTGGAAAAGGCCCTTCGGGATGACCCCGAATTGCCCATAGTGTTGCTGCGCGGTTTATCATCCCGCATCCTCCAAACAGAGATGATGATTGAAACCCTAGCCCATCGTGATATGGGATCTCGCTTGGTCAGTTTTTTGCTGATTCTGTGCCGGGACTTTGGCACCCCTACCTCTGAGGGCGTCACTATTGAACTAAAACTATCCCATCAGGCGATCGCCGAAGCCATTGGTTCTACCCGTGTAACCGTGACCCGACTCCTGGGTGATTTGCGTAAGCAAAAACTGATCTCCATTTCCAAGAAGAAGATTACCCTCCACAACCCCATCGAATTGGGACAACAATTCGCTTAATTCTCGTTTTTCATTCACCTATATTAAGGCTTCATTAAAGAGTCTTACAGTTTATTGCATATTTATTGCTCAGTGTTGCAGTCAGCTATATTAAAGACTATCTAAAGATTTTTCTATGAACAGAAAGGTCTCATGAGGCTCTTGATTCTTCCGGTTGATCGACTCATTGCTGTGCCTGTTGATACTTCGATCAGTAAGCGTAGTTAGAGTTGGATTAATGGGATAGTTAATATCACTTAGTAAGATTATTTAGTTAATATCTCTGCTAACCTCAAAGCCCTTGGCAGCATGGTGCGTGATATTTCTAACTTGAGAACATACTTTAATGATTTTGCATTTGGCTGACTTTTAGACTGAGCTGATCAACTTTTGTTGGATTAAGCTTTTTCTGAATCCAAGAAAAATTTTACTGTGGGGGACAGTAGATTTTGACTTAGATCCATCAACGGATTTACTTTGGCGATTCGTAAATTGCGCGTGATTTTTCATGCCCTATTTTGTGCTGCCATAGGTCAATGGTTTGGTGTTGTCGCCGAAGCAAATGATGATGCTTCTCCTGAATTTGCATTGTTTTTTACTGAGAATTTACCAATTCAACTACCAATTCAATCACTACTAGGGGGTTATGATGCTCACACTCACCAAAGGATTTAACGATAAAGATTACTTGGATTCTGGGGAGCTCGACCGTTTGGAACGCTATGCCCGCACCTTTTCCACACGCCTTGCTGCCTATACAACGCTGCGCGATCGCGCCGATGAAGTTGTCAAGGGTACCCTAAAGTTGTTTTCCCAGAGTCATCCTGCCGTGGCGCAAAAGCATAGGCAGCGGTGCTTATTTGACCTATCCCATGTGTTGCGGTACGTTGCATCTGCCGTCCTGCAGGATGATGAACAGCTACTGCGCGACCAAATGGTGTACTGGTTGGAAACAATAATTCGAGCCTACCAAACCTCTGACGAGTGCTCGGTGGCCTATCACCACATGCAAACCTATCTCAAGTCAATTTTGCCAGGGGAGCAGGCTGCTATGGTGGTTCCAATGGTGCGCATGATTGAGGAGGTCCTGATCCGTCATTAGATCGTCGGAGTTCCTACCTTGGTGATGTCAAACCATTCTCCCCAGTCCGGTACCTAGTTCCCATGGTAAGTTTGAATTTGCGAGGGACGGTTCTGCATTGACTGATCCTGTGCCATGGGCTATTTGGCTTTTGATGGATTCGGGCAGCTGGGGATCGGCTTCGCCATAGTTTAATGCCTAGGGCGCGCCCAAGGTGTCCTTGAGCTAGGAACACCAGGGCTATCACCATTTAGCTGTCAAATAGCTGTCAAATGATATCTCGACAAGGGTTGTAGCCCCTAGCCTGTAAAATTTGACGGGCATGGTAAGGTTTATCCCCCTAGGCTTGATCACCCGATGAATTATGCCCCCTAGAGCCATTGCCCACCGCGAAATCGCCATTGAGGAAAAAGAATCCGCATTAAGGACTGGGATGCCAGGAAAATCCCCAGCCACACCGTGCCATAGTGCCACCAAAACTGGCTGCGCTCTAGGGGCATAAACCAGGTGAATCCCATTAAAGATAGTAAGGGTTTGAGTAATTCGTAAAAGAATGCACCCTCCCATAGCCCGGCAATCCACTGAAATAGCCCCGGCCAGTCCTGATCCCAGCGAAAGCTCTGACCCCATTGATAAACCCCATCCCAAAGCAGCCCACAACTCCAAATTAGGGCGATCGCCCCCAAGGCACGGGTGTTTGCCATACCACAGCCCAGAAAGCCGTGATCGGCAGACCGATGAGGGCAGTAAGGAGCGATCGCGTCTGCCAGCGACCGAGGAGGGTCGGGGTCATAGGGCAGCGGTGAAGCGACGCTCGATTTCTGTCCAATTCACCACGTTCCACCATGCCTTCAGGTAATCAGCGCGTCGATTTTGGTAGGTGAGGTAGTAGGCATGTTCCCAGATATCATTGCCGAGGAGGGGCACGGCACCGGACATCAGGGGAGAATCCTGATTGGGGGTGGTCAGGATTTGCAGTTGCTTCTGACCGTCTAAAACCAGCCAAACCCAGCCACTGCCAAATAGTCGTGCCCCGCTGGCATTGAACTGCTCTTGAAATGCCGTAACGCTACCATACTGCTGCTGGATGGCTGCTGCTAACCGACCAGTTGGCGTACCGCCACCCTGCGGGCCCATTCCTGACCAGAAAAGGGAGTGGTTGTGGTGTCCGCCACCGTTGTTGCGCACCGTGGTGCGGATGGCTTCTGGCACCAAGGATAGCTCCTTCAGCAGGGTTTCGACCGGTCGCCCTTGCAGCTCTGGGGTCGTGGCGATCGCCCGATTAAGATTGCTGACATAGGCGGCGTGGTGCTTGTCGTGGTGAATAGTCATGGTGCGCCGGTCGATGAACGGCTCTAGGGCATCGTAGGCGTAGGGCAGAGGCGGTACGGTGAAAAAATCAGGGGCAGTAGAGTTCTGGGCGATCGCCCATTGGGGTGAGACTAGCCATCCTGCTACACCAACCCCGGCAACGTGCAGAAAAGAGCGACGGTTCATCTTGGTATCCTAATGTGCGGCGACGATTAAAGGGCGTACCTTAGCCTATCAGCTAAGCGCGGTAAAAGAATACTTAAACAAATCATCAATTCATCGTTACCGTGATAGATTAATGCGGCATTAAATATGTCGTGAAGAATCATGCTGATCAAAAGCCAATCGAAAGCCCTCAAGCATATTGAAGTGATTGAAGTAGGTGATTCATTGGTTGCTAGTAATACATCCAGTTTTCGGCTGCGGGTACGCCAAAGCCTCGAAAAGCATCCCCATTGGCTACTTTTAGATATGGCACAAACCTACTGCATGGACAGTGCGGGGCTGGGCGCAGTGACCTATGTCAAACGTGTCGCGCATAGCAACAAGTGTCATATTGCTATCTGCGGTCTCCAAGAACCCGTGGAATTTGTTTTCACCTCTACGGCCCTAATGGACTGGTTTAGCGTTCATGAGAGCCGTGAAGCTTTTGAGCAGAGTCTAGACCACTAGCACTTCCTAACGGCGGCGAATGTCTTTGGCCAGATTGCGAAATATGTCCATATCGCCAGAGCTTTTAGCTTCGCCGGGTTTGGGCTGAAACGTTGGTGCTTTGATTTCAGAGTTGGAATTGGTTTGTTTCCGCTCTTCCACTTCATACTCTTGTTTTTCAGTAGCCGAGACAATTTCCTCAATTTCGACTATTTCGTCGGACTTCCCGGGAACGGGAAAGGATTTTTTGACTTTTTTTGGTGTTCTCATGTAATCGATGTCACCAAAAGTTTTAGCAGAATCCTGATCTAAAAAGTATTCTCGGGGCTGACCGTTGTCGCTGCCGCCAAATAACCGCTGGAAGAAGTTAGCCATGGGAGGAAATGTAACGATTCTGCAAAGTTGATGTTTCTAAATGTAACACAAGATAGATGCGCTATTTCCTCAAGGACTGGGCGATCGCGGCGGCGCATTGTTTTCCAGAAAGGGTGGCTCCCTCCATGCTGTCGATATAGTCTTGCATGGTGTAGCTGCCGGCCAAGAAAAAATTGGCGATCGGTGTTTTTTGGCTGGGGCGATAGACATCCATCCCCGGCGCTTCCCGATAGAGGGACTGGGCCAGTTTAACCACACTGGACCACAGCAACTGGAGTTGGCGGGTCGAGGGCATGATGGCGTGTACCTGCTTGAGGGTGTGGGCCACGATTTCATCATTACTCTTGCCCACAAAGGGATCCCCGGGGGTCAGTACCAATTGCAACAGTGAGCCTTCCCCCTCTCTGTAATAGTGGGTGGGGCTGGTCACGGCTAAATCGGCATAGGTGGAAAAATCCACTTGCACAGCGTATAGCAAATTATCCATATCCAAATCTGAAACCCAGCCATCAAAGCGCAATTGCACCGTCACCACGGGCACGGCATCCAGTTTACGGAGGTTACTAAAAATCTCCCATCGATCCCATGCGGCGGGCAGCAGGCGCTTCACGCCCGGGACATCAGTGGCACAGACGTAGGCATCGGCGGTGTAGGGCACTTCTTGATCACCTTGGCGCACCAACAGGCCTGCCACGCGGGTGTGCTCTCCTTCGCCCTCGTAGTGAATCTCACGCACCCCTGCTCGCAGATGGAGCTTGCCCCCCCGCTCGCCCAAATAGCGCAAAATCGGCTGATGCAAAAATTCATCGGGGGAGCCTTCCAGCATACGCAACACCGAGGCTTCGGTGCGCGAGGCAAAGAATTGGAAAATCGTCAGCATACACCGAGCGGAGATATGGGCACAGTCGATAAACCCTAACCCATAGGCGATCGCATCCCACATTAAATCTAGGCTACGCTGGGTGCCACCCATTTTGAGGAACCAGTCCCGAAAGCTGATGGTGTCGAGGGCGCGAATTTCCCGCATTGCCCCTTCGTGGTCAATCAACCCACGAATTAGGGGGCTGCGGGCGAGGGCAACAGCGTTCCAGAATTTATCCTGCCACGGTAGCTGGTTGGTGGTGACAAAGGCCTTAAGCCCATGGAAGGGAGCGCCCCCAAAGTTACGAAAGTCGAGGGCGGCCGTTTTCCCGCCATCCTGAATGAATGTGTGGGTGTGCTCCTTAAGCCGCAGATGCTGGAAGGATCCAACCTTTTTCATGAGGGCAAAGAGGTTATAGTAACAGCCAAAAAAAAACGTGCAGCCCCATCTCGATGTGGTTTCCCTGGGGGTCGAGCCAACTGCCCACCTTGCCCCCGGCAAAGGGTCGCGATTCAAAAAGCTCCACTTCATAGCCGCGATCGCACAGTTCCACCGCCGTACTCAGACCCGCGAGCCCTGCTCCAATAATTGCCACCTTCATACGTTGCTTGTTCGATTCCGTTAAGTTGCGCCCCTCCATTCTATTGCCCCTCTCACCGACCTGCCGGGCTAATCTGGGGATGCATCGGGCGATACGGGGTGGGTG
>JAAUUH010000019.1 GCA_012031145.1 Oscillatoriales cyanobacterium SM2_2_1
CTAGTAAGCAGGGAATCATCAGTACGCCGAACCAACCAATGTAAAGGCGGTTTTCGGTGCTGGTGACCCACTGGCAGAACTGTTCCCACACGGAGGCGCTTTCGCGCCGTTGTACGGCGGTTGTCATAATGGCTGATTATCCTAATGAAATAGAGTTATGAATTTCCCGGCTATTGCTGGGTGTAGTAGTAATCTAGTCTATTCATTTTGTTTTGTAAACACCTCTTGCGTAGGGATGTGTCCCGGTGCATAGATTTCTATGCCGGAGAGTCATCTCTGGCAAGCTAATTGTTGTAAAAAGTGATTAACATGATCGCGTAACTTTTGGTTGTTTCAGAGATACTCCCTAGGGAGGAGCGTGAACGTAGTAATGGAAGCATACCCATGGTGAAGTTCTTAGGTGTTGCGTTTCTAATAGTTGGCATGGTTCTGGAGTTGATCCGGCGGAGCAACGCGGCAAAGTTATTGAGCTTAAAGTCGGCCAATGCAACGACAGTGCAAGATTTGCTGGCAATTTCCCAACACGTTGCTAGTGAGATCGGAGGTGGTAACCTGCGAGAATATGTCAAGGTTCGAGGTAGGGCAACTTGTGCTGAGCCACTGCGATCAGAGTTGAAACATGAGCTCTGTATTTATTATCGAATGTCTGTGATGCGGGTTTACGAAGAATTAGTTGTCAAGATGGACGAAAACGGGAATCGCCTTGAAGAACTTGAGCGCCGCGAGGAGTGTGTTGCCGGTAACACTCGGATGATTCCATTTCAGCTCGATGACGGTACAGGGGTATTGAACGTGGATCCAGAGGGAAGTGACATAGAGACTGTGCAAGTCATGGGTGAATTTCGCGAGCACCATGACAATGGCAGTTTCATTGAGTTGGGAGTTACCTCGGGGCAACCCAATGTCACTAATTCACCTCAGAGTGGAAAAACCCTGGGATACCGATATGAGGAGTACATTGTTCCTCTGGGGCGAGACCTTTTAGTGCTGGGGACTGCCGTGGATCGCGGGGAAAAAGTGACTGTGCGCAAGCCAACTGAACCTGGCAAGAAATTCCTAATAACTTTTCAAGATGAGGAAGTATTGACGGAGTCTATGCTCAAAACGTTACGCGGTGCCAAATGGGGAATGGCAATCTGCTTGGGGGCTGGTGCCTTACTAACGATAGTTGGTGTGGTGACGGGGAAATAATCGCCTCAGGAACTAGCTAAAAGGCATGTTTAAGTCTGTCCGCGCTAAGTTTTATCGCACGTTGCACCAAAATCCAGAGCTTTTACCGCCCTCTATCCGTATGTTGCTGGCAATTTCTGGAGGGCAGGACTCCCAATGTATGCTGCACTTGTGTGTTGCAGCACAGAAACGTTGGCAATGGAAACTAGCGATCGCCCATTGCGATCATCGTTGGCGTGCTGATTCGACGGCTAATGCAGAGTTTGTTGCTAAGCAATCTGCGGATTTGGGGATTCCGTTTCATTTGGCGACAGCGAAGGAGATCCCAAGTTCCGAGTCTAAGGCTAGGGAGTGGCGCTATGAGGCGTTGACGGTGATCGCCCAAAAGCATCAATTCAGCCACGTGGTCACGGGGCACACCTTGAGTGATCAAGCAGAAACAGTGCTCTACAATCTGATTCGTGGTAGTGGTGCGGAGGGACTTTCGGGTATAGCCCTTCAGCGATGGCTTACTGACAGTGTGAAGCTGGTGCGCCCTTTGCTTAAGGTTAGTCGGGATGAAACAGGGCAATTCTGTCAAGAACGGGACATTCCCGTTTGGTGGGATCATACCAACGAAGATCTTAACTACCGGCGAAATCATCTTCGTTCCCAAGTGATGCCCTACCTTAAAGACCATTTTAACCTTCAGGCAGAAGTGGCGATCGCCCAGACGGCAGAGCTTTTAGCCGCTGAATCCGAATATTTAACAGCCGAGGCCCAGCGGGTTTTTGAATCGATGGTTGACCGAAACCTCCCCTGTGCACTGAAGCAGTCGGCAGTCCAAGCACTACCCTTAGCACTACAAAGGCGGGTACTTCGCCATTTCTTACAATTGCATACAGGGGGTGGCGGGAATTTCGATCAAGTTGAGTGTATGCGGGCAATTTTGCCCTACTCCACGGGTAGAACTTCCCTACTAGCTAAGGGAGTATGGGCTGAAGTCCAAGGCGATCACCTTCTTATGATCAAAGAGGGGATGATAGATGGTGGCGTACCCCAGCTTGATCCCTAAAAAATTAATGTCTATTTCGTTGCAAATCGGCTGTTTTTTATGAAAAATCATTTTTATTTCATACTTTTGATGAACCGCCTTTGTATCCTTGCACACATCAAAGGCTGATCACTTCTAGCTTTTTGGGCTGTTGCCACAGCGGGATCGTCCTAGGGACAGAGTAGTTTTTTCATGTTTTCATGACATTATATTCGTATATTTTGTTACAGCTTTTCAAAGTCCCCCGTAGAATAAAGGCAATTAAGCAGGAAAAGTCATGGTTCAGTTGTTACAAATCTCCATTGAAGCAATTCGCGACGAGGCCCGTCACCTCTTGGAGTGCGGCACTGTGCGAAGGAATGAGCAAATCTTGTCTTTATGTCGTTTTTATGGCGATCGCGACTGGAATGTTGTGGAGCACGAGCTAGAGTTGCATCAGTATCTATTACGGGATCAGATTAGTGATCTACTGGGGCAAGAAAACTGGTCCGATGATTAGACTTGGGGTTACGGGCTGTCGATTGTCATTCTATTCGTGCCATGATTTAATGTGATGCCTAGATTTAGGTTGTGCGTGGCTCGAGTAGTGTAGGTAGGGGAATGACACAATCATTCAAGTCTGCTGTGATGGTGATCGGCGGCGGCGAAGATAAGGTTCAAGATCGCAAGATTCTCAAAGCTTTTATTGAGCATGCAGGTGGCTCTCAAGCACGGGTGGCCATCATTCCCTGTGCTTCCCGTGAGCCTGATGTCATTGGAAAAATTTACAGTGACATTTTTGCCGACTTGCGCGCTGAGTTTGTGCAAGTTTGGGACATTCGAGAGCGCCCCGGCACAGCCAAGAAGAAGCTGAAAAGCTAGTTCAAGACTTTACTGGAGTATTCATGACTGGTGGCGATCAGTTGCGCTTGACCAGTTTGATAGCAGATACCCACTTGACCAATGCGATCCGGCAGCTAATTGCTCAAGAAGCGCTGGTTTTGGCAGGCACCAGCGCAGGGGCAGCGGTGATGGGAGCGGAGATGATTTCTGGCGGTGGTAGTGGTGAGTCTCCCCAGAAGCAGCTGGTGACGATGGGAACTGGGCTGAGTTTTCTGCCAGATATCTTGGTTGATCAGCATTTCCACAATCGCAACCGTATGGCCAGGTTGCTAACGGCGATCGCGCCCATCCCGAGAAGCTCGGTGTGGGAATCGATGAAGATACTGTGGCCATTTTTGAGTCCGATCAAATTTTGAAGGTGATGGGACGGGGCACGGTGACCATTGTTGATCCGGGAGAAGTCTCCTACAGCAACCAGGTGTGGGTGAGCCATGATGCGCCGCTAACGATCCATAACTTGCGGGTACACATATTGAGTGCTGGAAGTAAGTATCACCTACAAAAACGGATTCCCATTAGTCCTAGTGTTTAGGATATTTGATTTAGATGCTCACCGCTCTTCTAAGGAGGTTTACTGATGTCGATGCCGTCTATACCAATTGTTGATGTGCCCAAGCGGGGAATGCCAGTAACGATTATTACGGGTTTTTTAGGCAGCGGAAAAACTACACTACTTAATCACATTCTACAGAACCAGCAAGACCTTAAGGCAGCTATTTTGGTCAATGAGTTTGGGGACATCAATATAGACAGCCAACTCCTGATTTCAGTAGACGAAACAATGATGGAACTCAGCAATGGCTGTATTTGCTGCACGATTAATGATGGGCTTATAGAAGCAGTTTATAACGTTTTGGAACGGGGCGATCGCATCGACTGCATGATTATTGAAACAACGGGAGTGGCTGACCCATTGCCAATTGCGCTCACTTTTTTGGGGACAGAGCTAAAGCATCTGACGCGACTCGATTCCATTTTGACCGTAATTGATGCTGAGGCATTTACGGAAGAGCATTTCCAGAGTGAAGCAGCCTACAGCCAGATGATGTACGGCGATATTATTATTCTTAATAAAACGGATTTAGCTGCCCCTGAGAAAGTTTCCCAACTGGAACACTACATCATGGAAGAGAAGAAAAAGGCCCGCATTTTGCGCTCGGAGCATGGAGTGGTTCCGCTGCCCCTGATTCTCGATGTTCAAGCAGATGTAACGCCTTTGTTGACGGCGCAGAAAAACGACCACCACCATGGACATCATAGTCATGATCATGAGCATCACCACCACCACGATCATGATCATGGTCACCTAGAGAATGATGGATTTGTCGCGGTTTCCTTTGAGAGCGATCGCCCCTTCGTCTTAGATTATTTCCAGAATTTTTTGGATCATGAACTGCCAAATGACGTGTTTCGTGCCAAGGGGGTTTTGAACTTTGTCGAAGTGCCCAACCGTTACATTTTTCAGCTCAGTGGCAAACGCTATGAACTGAAAACCGACGACCGGCAGAAGCCCCTGCATAATCAGTTGGTATTTATTGGGCGAAATTTAGACCGGGAGCAGATCATTAAGGATCTTAACGCTTGTGTTGCCCGCTAAGATAGGTGCGGACATCTGAACTCCTCCTTTTGTTTGGTCCTGTCATCTCTTTGAACGTTAGCTGAGATCTGGGATTCTGGTTTTATTGTTTATATAGTCAATTTAATTAAGAGCGAAACAATTATAGTTGTTTTGAGTACTATTACTCCCCTCGCCCTTTCTAGGAGAGGGGCTGGGGGTGAGGGCGAGATTGTCTCAAATAAATCTGAAATAGCTATAAAACAACAGCCGTAGCTCGCTTTCTTAGCTGCCGAGTTATAGCGTTGAATTATGCCATTGAATTATTAGGTTAGTCAGGACTAATTTCGATTCTGTCTCGAACTTTGAGGGGATCAGGCGACGGTGATTCATGACTTACCGAGTAGCTGATTCCGTAGTTGCTTCAGGCGATCGCGATAGTGGGCAGCTTTTTCAAACTCTTGGTTCTTGGCGGCCTCTTTCATTTGCGCTTCGAGTTGGTCTATCAGATCGGGAATCTGGTCGAGGCTCAGGTTTTCCGGTTGGCTGACAAGGTATTCTAGCTGTTGCTCGTTGAGACGACGGGAGACGGCTAAAAAGTCCAAGATGGCATTATTGATTTTCTTGATAATGGGTTTAGGGGTAATGTTATGGGCAAGGTTGTGTTCGATTTGTAAAGCGCGCCGTCGCTCAGTTTCGCCGATGGCTTTTGTCATGCTGTCGGTCATGCGATCGGCATACATAATCACTTGACCGTTGACGTTACGGGCGGCTCGACCGATGGTTTGGATCAGGGAGCGTTCAGCCCGAAGGAATCCTTCTTTGTCGGCATCGAGGATTGCCACCAGGGAGACCTCCGGCAAATCCAGTCCTTCACGCAGTAGGTTCACCCCAATCAGAACGTCGAATTCCCCTTGGCGCAGGGCTTGAAGAATTTCAATGCGCTCAATGGATTTAATGTCGGAGTGGAGGTACCGCACGGCAATGTGGCGCTCTTGAAAGTAGTTGGTCAAGTCTTCAGCCATGCGTTTGGTGAGGGTGGTGATCAAAACGCGTTCTTGGCGCTGGATTCGGATTTTAATTTCGCCGTAGAGGTCATCGACTTGTCCTTCAGAGGGGCGGACAAAGATTTCGGGATCGAGGACACCCGTGGGACGAATGATTTGTTCGACGACCTGTTCAGAAATGTCTAATTCCCAGTCGCCCGGAGTAGCGGAAACAAAAACACATTGGGATACCTTATCCCAAAATTCTTCGGACTTAAGGGGGCGGTTATCGGCGGCACTGGGGAGACGAAAGCCGTGGTCAATCAGGGTCATCTTTCGGGCGCGATCGCCGTTGTACATCCCGCGAATTTGGGGAATGGTAACGTGGGATTCATCGACGACAAGGAGCCAGTCTTGGAATGGGAAGTAATCTACAAGGCAGGCAGGCGGCTCACCAGCTTCTCGGCCGGCCAGGTGGCGAGAGTAGTTTTCTACCCCATTGCAGAAGCCGATTTCCCGCAGCAGCTCTAGATCATAGCGGGTGCGCTGCTCTAGGCGTTGGGCTTCGAGGAGTTGGTTGGCTTGGGTGAGTTGGTCGAGTCGGGCATCGAGTTCCTGTTGGATGGCGTCGCAGGCCAGTTGCAGTCGCTCTAGGGGCGTAACAAAGTGGCGAGCGGGATAGATGTTGAGCCCGTCGAGGCTCTGGAGGATTTCGCCAGTTACAGGATCGACGTAACGGATGGCGTCGATTTCATCGCCGAAAAATTCGACCCGGATAATCCGATCTTCGTAGGCGGGGCCAATTTCCAGGATGTCGCCTTTGACGCGAAACTTGCCACGACCCATTTCCACGTCGTTACGCTCGTACTGAATCATGGTCAGATCCTTAAGCACTTGACGCTGATCTCGCTCTTCCCCAACTTTCAGGGAGAGGGCGGCGCGGAGGTACTCTTCAGGAATGCCCAAACCGTAGATGCAACTGACGGAGGCTACCACGATCACATCTCGCCGCTCAAACAGCGATCGGGTGGCCGAGTGACGCAGCATGTCGATTTCATCGTTGATGGAGGCGGTTTTTTCGATATAGGTGTCGGTGACCGGGATGTAGGCTTCAGGCTGGTAGTAGTCGTAGTAGCTGATAAAGTATTCGACGGCGTTATGGGGGAAAAATTCCCGTAATTCGTTGCAGAGCTGGGCGGCTAGGGTTTTGTTGTGGGCCAGGACAAGGGCAGGTTTTTGATACTGGGCGATCACACTGGCGATGGTCATGGTTTTGCCAGTGCCGGTGGCCCCAAGGAGGGTTTGGAAGCGGTTGCCTTGGTGGAGTCCTTGGAGCAGTTGGGCGATCGCCCTGGGTTGGTCGGCGGTCGGCTCAAAAGGGGCGGACAAATGGAACTCTGGCATGGCGGCGGAACATTAGTGCCTCTATTGTAGTGATTCTGGCTGGGTGCGGAGGAGGACGAGGGTTTCGACGTGGGTGGTTTGGGGAAAAAAGTCGAAGCCTTGCCAGGATTGAAGACCATAGGTACCATCGCTGCAGAGGGTCTGAAGGTCGCGGGCCAGGGTGGCGGGGTTGCAGCTAATGTAGGCGATTTGGGAGGAGCGCTGCTGGCGGAGGTGGCGCAGGACGCTGGGGGCACATCCCTTCCGGGGAGGGTCGAGGATAACAATGTCCGGGGGTGGGAGGGTGGGCAGAAGCTCTTCAACAGTTCCAGTGAGGAATCGGATGTTGGTGATGCCGTTGATCTGGGCGTTGTGTTGTCCCTGGGCTACGGCTTGGGGCTGCACTTCTAGGGCGATCGCCTCTTCGCAGTGGCGGGCCAGGGGCAGGGTGACGGTGCCGATCCCGGCGTAGGCATCGATGAGGGTACGGCAGTTGCGCCAGTCGAGCCCCTCTTGCAGAGCCGTGACAAGGGCTTCAGCTTGCTCGGTATGGATCTGGAAAAAGGTATCGCCCCGAAGATGAAATTCCAGATCGAGAAACAGTTCCCGCAGGTAATCTCGACCGGCAATGAGGCTGGTTTCGGGGCCGAAAATAACATTCGTGCGGGCAGGATTGTGGTTAAGCAACACACCGACGAGGTTGGGATAGCGTACGAGCCATGCTTGGGACTGTTCGAGGAGATGGGGCAGCGATCGCTCCTTGGAGGTGAGGGTGAGCAAGACTTCGCCCGTGTGGGCGCCCACCCGCAAGCTTAGGTGGCGCAATGCCCCCCGGTGGTAGCGCTCGTCGTAGATGGGCCAGCCACGGCTTTGCAGATCCAATTTCAGTTCGGCCAAAAAGGGATTGAGGCGCTCATCTTGGACAGGGCAGCGGTTGAGATTGATCAGCCTATGGCTATGGATTTGGAAGTATCCGGCCTTAACCCGCCCATCGGTGCCTGCCGCAGGGGATAGCTGGCCTTATTGCGGTAGCCAAGGGGGTGGATCGCCCCACGGATTGGGAGTTGAGTGTGTTGGATCGTGTTGGCATCGAAGCCTCCGAGGCGTTGCAATGCCTGGGCAATGTGGGCGGCTTTGACGCGGAGCTGTCGGTCGTAGGACACCATTTGCCACTGACAGCCGCCGCATTTGTCGGCGACGATACAGGGAGGGCGGACGCGATCGCTAGAAGCCTCTAGCAATTCCACCAGCTCGGCCGTGGCCCAGTGGGACGTGGTTTTGATCAGCCGCACTGTAACGCGATCGCCGGGAACGGTCTGGGGCACAAACACCACCAAACCTGCCAGCCGTCCTACCCCCGACCCGTCGGCGGCTAAGTCGTCAATAGTGAGCGTGTGGACCTCGGGGGGCGGGTTTGCGGTCATTAGAATTCCGCATTCTGGGGATAGCGGGGGAAGGGGATTACATCGCGGATGTTGCCCATGCCGGTCATGAACTGCACCAACCGCTCAAACCCCAGCCCAAAGCCTGCGTGGGGCACACTACCAAAACGCCGCAGATCCAGATACCACCAGTAATCCTCGGGGTTTAGGCCCACTGATCGCATCCGTTGTTCCAAAACTTCCAACCGTTCTTCCCGCTGGGAGCCGCCAATGAGCTCACCGATCCCCGGAACCAGCACATCCATGGCCCGTACCGTTTGGCGCTGGGGATCAACCTGGTCATTGAGTCGCATATAAAAAGCTTTGATGTTAGCGGGGTAGTCCATCACTACCACCGGGCGTTGAAAGTGGACTTCCGCCAAGTAGCGCTCGTGCTCTGACTGCAAATCAATCCCCCAATGCACCGGGAACTCAAAGGCGTGACCACTGTGTTCTAAAAGGGCGATCGCCTCGGTATAGCTAATCCGGGCAAAGGGTTCGTCGATAATCTTGTGAGCGTTGTCCAGCACCCGGTCACTAATACGCTCCTGAAAAAAAGCCATATCCTCTGGGCACTGCTCTAGGACTGTGCGGAAGATGTGCTTCAGAAAAGCCTCTGCCAAATCCGCATCCCCTTCAAGGTCGCAGAATGCCATCTCCGGCTCCACCATCCAAAATTCTGCTAGGTGCCGCGATGTGTTGGAATTCTCCGCCCGAAAGGTCGGCCCAAAGGTATAAACATTCGTCAACGCCATGGCCATAATCTCAGCTTCCAACTGGCCACTGACGGTCAAATAGGCTGGTCGCCCAAAGAAGTCTTCAGTAAAATCCAGCTTGGGGGGCAGGGCTGGTTGGGTTAAATCAAAGGCCGTAACCTGAAAGCGCTCCCCCGCCCCTTCGCAGTCGCTAACCGTGATCATCGGCGTGTGCACCCACAGAAAACCCCGTTCCTGAAAGAATTGATGCACAGCCATGGCGCAAGTATTCCGCACCCGAAATACGGCCCCAAAGGAGTTGGTGCGCGGTCGCAGGTGGGCAATTTCCCGCAGAAACTCAAAGGAGTGACGTTTTTTTTGCAACGGATAGGTTTCGGCATCGGCAGCGCCAACGAGGGTCAAGGTTTGGGCTTGAACTTCCACCCGTTGTCCTTTCCCCTGGGAGGCAACTAGGGTGCCAAGTACCTGCACCGCCGCCCCAGTGTTGACCTGTTTTAATGCGCCCCCTAGGGATTCCTGGACGACCACCACTTGGATGCTGGCCAGGCAGGAGCCGTCGTTGACTTCGAGGAACCCAACCCCCTTACCCTCTCGCTTAGTGCGTACCCATCCCTGAAGGGTGACTGCGGTGCCGATCTCGCCGGTTTTTAGCAGATCGCCGACTCTTGTATGTGCCATGGACTCCTATCCGCAGGTTGCAATCTCGCGAATCAATGGTAGCCGATTGGTAATGTAGTGGTTCAAGTCATTTTGTTGATGGGGATCGAGGTGCGATCGCTGCCGAACCTCCTCCATTAATAGCAGGATCAGTTCCGAGTCATCGGACTCGTGCAAGGCATGGGAGTTAACTTGACTCACGGAATCCCAAAAAAGTCGGATTGTGGCTGGGGACATTATTGGCGACCTCAATCTTAAGAAATTCCCTACTTTCCTCTAGACTACAGGAAGTTTATGGTAACTGGGCTGTGGCGCACAAAACGAAACACTTAAGAATGGCTTTGGGCATCCAAGCACCGTTACACTGTTCCCTAATTTGCCGACAGTGGCTACAGTTTCACACAAAATTTTACGGTTATGATGGGCTTACTTCTAGGAACTGTTATGGCTATTGAGGTTTTAGGGGATAGGTCGGCGATCGCGCACCGGGCAGTTGCGATGTGTGAAGAAGTCTATCGGCAGGCGATCGCGGCGCGGGGAATGTTTACTTTAGTGACTGCCGGGGGCAGCACGCCTAAGCTGTTGTATGGATTATTGGCTGAGCAAAACTGGGATTGGGCGCGGGTGCATATTTTTTTTGGCGATGAGCGCTATGTCTCTCCTCAGGATCCCCAGAGCAATCAGGGGATGGTAAGGCAATGCTGGCTCAACCATGTGCCAATTCCAGAGAAAAATATTCACCCCATGCCGACGGATGAAGCCGATCCGGCGATCGCGGCTGATCGTTATGCCCAACACCTCAAGGAATTTTTTTTGATTAGTGATCACAGCATCCCAGTTTTTGACCTGATTCTGTTGGGAATGGGGGATGACGGGCATACGGCCTCCCTTTTTCCTGGAACCGAAGCCCTCAAGGTTTTTGACCGCCTAGTTGCTGTTGGCCATAAGCAAAATGAACCCCGCCTCACCCTAACGATTCCGGTGCTCAGCGCAGGGTCGCAAATTCTTTTTTTGGTGGAAGGTGCGGCTAAAGCTAGGGTGCTGCACACGGTAGCCACTGCGACAGAGGTGGTCTATCCCGCCCAGTTGATTCGGGGGCAGGTGCACTGGCTAGTAGATGGGGCGGCGGCGGCGTTGATTTTAGAACCCCAAACCTAGGAGTACCGTGACCACAATCGTTGCCAAAATCCCAACGGGCGATCGGTAACTTGGGGCAGCTTAAAGTCTAGGAGCAAAACAACCCGCGCTGCTGAACCACGATGCCAGACTTCATGCTCGGTAGTATCGTCAAAGACAAGGCATTTCCCCTCCGTCCAAGAGCGGGTCTCATCTCCAACACGCAAGGTGCATCCTTCGCAACCCACTAACCCCATATGGCAGCGTAAAACGCCATCGGGATATCCTGTGTGGGGGGCAATGTGGGTGCCGGGTTGCAAGGACGAAAAGCCCGCTGTCACCATACCAGGAATGGCTTCGACGAGGCGGGTAGTAGTGGGGCACTTCTGACAGTTCTTAGC
The DNA here is from genome assembly GCA_012031145.1 of Oscillatoriales cyanobacterium SM2_2_1. Taxonomy (GTDB): domain Bacteria; phylum Cyanobacteriota; class Cyanobacteriia; order Pseudanabaenales; family Pseudanabaenaceae; genus UBA999. Next base: position 11,321 of record JAAUUH010000019.1, read on the forward strand.
AATTTTCAGCCCAAAGGCATACAATCCAAAAATATCCCACCCCTGTTCGTAAAGATACTTTTCGGGCCATGCTAGAAACGAACCCGCATCGATTTGCTCTAGTTCGCGGACAATATCCTCCCAGTGGGCTTCTAAATGGGTGACAAATTCAAATTCGCTAACTTCTTTGAACATTGAATTAACATCTAGCAACCCTAAGATCCGGCCCGCCGGAGTGGAATGAGAACTGCCTTAGCTAGGGCTTTGGCGATCGCCCAAGGCCCACCAATTTGCCCCAACATTCGCCACACAAAGACGATCCAATCAATGCCTTTCTTAAGTTCTGTCCGAAGCGAGGAGCTCATAGCCTTACCAGCCAAAATCAGAACGATTACCTAAGTCCAGTGTACCGCTGACTGCCACCTATACATCTCCATTTTCTCCTATTCATGGAAGGACTAAATTTTAGTTTGCGCCGTTCGTAAGGCGGCGAAATCGCCCATTCAATTGCCCATTAGTAAACTGAGGATCATTAAAAATCCTAAGTCAGATTTGATGGAATCGGTTGGAGATCATTTCATTTAAGGGCGCTACAGAGTGTTCGTCCTAGTCTCGCAAAAAAGAAGAGAGCCCTAACCATTCGCCCCACCGATGACCCATAGCACGGGTGCTTTGACCTTTGCCAACCCGCTCCCCAAGGAGGGCAGCGGGGGAAGATATAGCTCTATTCGGGTAGATTCGGACATCGAAAGAAAAGGGGAGTTGGGGGCTGTGCCCCCAGGCAGGGGTTTCACTCCTGCACCCCGTCCCAACCAAGTTATTTACAGCTATAGCTTAGAAACTGCCAACGTGCCGCTGCCACATCTCCCGATAGGCGGCTTCGAGGTAGCGGGTGAATCGTTCCGCATGCCACAGAGGAGCAGTCTGGCGGGACTGTTTGAGTTGCCAGGCCACTTCCTGACGCAGGCGGGCATCGGTGCCGTAGCGGATGCCCCATTGAATATACTCGTCGGCGGTAGTGGCGATACCGGTGCTAATGCCAGCATTTTTGAGCATCGTATAACTGTAGCGGGCAAAGAACTGCTGCCCCACTTGGGTGACGATGGGAATACCCATCCATAGGGCTTCTAGGGTTGTGGTGGCACCGTTGTAAGGGTAGGTGTCAAGAATTACATCGGCGATCGCCATATCGGCCCGGTGTACCTCTTCGCTAACTGTGGGCGGCAAAAACGCAGGCGATCGCCCGATACGCCTTCCTGGCTAGCAATCTCGATAAATGCATCCCGAATGACCGCCTGATCGCTGAGTCCCTTGATCAGGAAACAACTATTGGGAACGGACTGGAGAATTTGCATCTGTCGCCGCACAGTTTCGGGATGGCGCTTGTACCCCTTTTGGGCACTATAAAACACCACGGCGTCACTGGGGATATTCAGCGATCGCGCCGTAGGCTGGGAACTGCCGTTTCAAAGCCCTCTACAGCAATGTAGGTTTGGGGCAGTCGCCAAATGGTCTCGTGGTAATAATCCTGGGCATCATCGGGCAGAACGTAGGGATCGGCGATAAAATAGTCAATCGTTGGCACACTGGAAGCATCCCAGCCTAACCATGTAGCCTGAATCGGCGCTGCCCGCAGGGCCATGAGTTCACAACTGCCATCGAGGGTCAGGCTATCGAGATCGATGAGGATGTCGATTTTGTCGTCATAGATGCGCTCCGCCATACGGAAAATTTCTTCACCCGTACCCTTAGAACTGGGGAAATAGGTGCCATCGCTGCGATTGTGATACCACTGTTGCAAGGAATCGGCAATTGGCGGCGTGGCCACAAAATAGGTAAAAATCTGGAAGTTTTGGCGATCGTGGTACTCATAAATCCAGCGAGCCAGCCAGCCGACAGAGTGGTGGCGAAAACAATGGGAGGCATAGCCAATCCGCAGGGGGCGGGGCTGGGAGGGGGGCAGCGGCGATCGGGGTTGAAATTTGTCAATATAGGTGCGGGCATAGGTAGCAACATTTTTTGGCACAACTGGGAAAGCTGCTGCTGTACCCGATGGTTGCGCCGGGGATCGTCAGCAATATAGGGAGCTAGGGCATCGTAGAGGTACATTCGGGCGGTCACATACTGGGGCAGATCCGTAGGGGACAAATCCAGCAGGGCAGCAATGAGTCGTTCCTGCTCTTCCAGGACGGGAACGGCCGCAGCCCAATGCCCTCCCGAACCCAAGTAGGCGCGCATGAGTAGATAGTTGGCCATCAACTGCTCTGGCAACTCCTGGGCTTTTTGGCGATACTCCAGTCCGAGGGCAATGCTTTTGGTATACTCACCAATATTTTGATAGAGCGGCACCATGTGAACGTACACCTCCAGCTCTTCAGGAGCCTGCTCATGGCAGACTTCGAGGGCGGCAAGGGCCACGCGGGTATGGCTAGACCAATAGCCAAGGCTGACCGCTCGACGAATAGTGGTCTCCAAATAGGACTTCGCATCACTAGCGTAGGCGGCGAGGGCATTGAGCAACTGAGGTAAAAGGTCATAGAGGGGCGGACAGTCAAAAAGGGCTTTGATCGTTGCCAAAATTAGATCCATGGCAACGGGGGTATCAATGCCACTGGTGAGCCGTTCAAGGATGGCCAACTCCTCTACTTCCTCGGCAGTAAGCAGTTCCTCTTCTATGCGGAGAATCATTAGCCGGAGGAGATTTTCCAGATCTTGGGGCATCAGTTCATAGAGGTGCCGCCGGAGCAGCCAAGCTTGGCTCCGGAGATCGTTCCGTTCTAGTTGGGTAGCCGTGGTGGCGATCACCCCTGCCAGTTCCTGATTCCACCGCTCAATTTCGGCTTCGTTGGTTTCACGGTCGGCGATCGCCGCAAACCAAGTTTCCTGACCGGACAGTTCCTCTCCCATAATCAATTGCACGATGCCCAGACGCCAGTGATGGGATAGCTGCTCTGGCTCGGCAGAGATCGCCCGTTGATAGAGGTCAATTAGACGATGCCACTCATTTGCTTCCCACAGCGGCGTTGCAAGGGACTGCCAATCGGTCATAGGGGTGCCATAGCTACAGCGCCTTTATTTTATAGAACTTTGATAGCCATACAGCGTTTTTCAACCCTGCGATCCATAGCTGTGATCCATTGTGCAAGGCCGCCGATATCGTTAAATTGGCCAGGTTGCGAGAACGCCCAAGCTGCAACGTTATATATTAGGGACGCAGCAAGGACTCAGTAGAACTTAAAATTCAAAACTTGAAATTCAAAATAAGATTGCAAGTTTTTAAGCTAACAATGATCCGTCAGTCACCCGCTGAAAATATTAAAAACTTCCATACTTCAAACATCTATGGCAACAGACTAGTAATTCACAATAGATTAAGCTGCAATAGATGAATACGGAACGGATTAAAATCTAGTCCCCCTAAACAAATAAGCATCACCATGATCATTCTTGATTGCCCTTGCTCAAAAGTCTTGAATCTCCTAAATTCATTTAGGGCTTCAGCGACCCGATGGCAATAACATTCCTATTCCTTGGCATCTCAAAAAACAGGAATCCATGCCAGAGGAAACTTAGGCTGACCAGAAACCGAAGATCACCTACAAAAAGCCGATTCGATAGGGAGATAGGGTGGTATTAACCGTTAGCATGACCGGTCATAATTGGTGACCACAAAAGGCTTCCCCCCGTTGGCAAAAGTTGCGATCGCCCTCCCACTTTTTCGCTGCCTCATTTTTGCTGACTCATTGAGGCGATGCCGTCTTTCCAGGCAGAACGATTTCTCTTTCTCAAGATCATGGAATGCCAAATATGATTAGGATTCCCCACACCAATAAAAATTGATAGCTGCTTGCCATAGTCTAGTCACTACGCAGTGCAAAAGCAGCGGATGATTGAAATCGATTGGTCTTAGTTCAGGTTACTTGCCGCCACTGATTTGAGCCGCTACACTCAGAAAACATACATACCTTTTCACGCCATGGCCCGACCCAATAGCGACAAACCCACATCCACCCTCATGGTCGTTCCCGCCCAAGTTCGCTATGGCCACATTAAGCTGGATGGACTTGACAAACCCGTTGCCGCCCTAGAGTATCAAGGGCATACCTACAGTTTTTTTCGGGTTTGTACCGATTGGGATGAAGTCGAAAAACTGATGGCCCGGCTCAGTGAACCCCATGTAATTACCCGCATTAAAAAGGGGTGGGCGATGTGGGTCTATGAATATTAAAAGATTGAGCACAGAAAGCTGGTTGACGGACTAAAACACATCCTTCATGCCCCGGAGCTTGGCAAACACCCGTACCGGCTCATCATAACCCGTTGCCTGATGCAGGCTTGGCTGTTCCCAGCGGCAGAAGGGATTGGTGGCCAACTCCTGGGCGATTGTTGTGGGAATGGTGGGGATTCCCTGTTCGCGACACCGCTGCACTGAGGTATAGCGCTCAAGTAGGGCGGGATTGGTCGGTTCAACAGTCAGAGCAAAGGTCAAATTACTGAGGGTGTACTCATGGGCGCACCAGACCTGCGTTTCTGGGGGCAAATTCCGTAGGCGATCCAGAGATTGGAGCATCTGGGCTGGTGTTCCTTCAAACAGCCGTCCGCAGCCCCCCGCAAATAGGGTGTCACCACAAAATAGATCCGCCGTTTTTGTAAACCAGTAGGCAATGTGGGCGGAGGTGTGCCCGGGCACAAACAGAACCTCCGCAGGCTGCCTAAGAACCGTTAGGCGATCGCCATCTTCAAGGAACACTTCCTGCTCGGGAATCCGCCCCCGGTCGCCTGCCCCACCATAGACCCTAGCGGCGGGAAAAACGTGCTTTAGTTCACTGATGCCCCCAATGTGATCACCGTGGTGGTGAGTAATCAGAATATCGGTTAACTCCGCCTGCCACTGGGAAAGTTGGGTCAAAACTGGTGGCGCATCGGCGGGATCAACCACCGCCGCCCGACGCGACTGCGCGTCATACAATAAAAAGATGTAGTTGTCTCGGCGTACTGGCAGTCTACAGATTTCCATCACCCACTCCTAAAACGTTCCTATCAGTCATCTTAAACGCTAGAACTCTTTTGAGCATCCACCATGGCAGAACCTGTCCCGCTTCGTCTGCAAAAGATCCTAGCCCACCACGGTATTGCCTCCCGCCGTCAAGCAGAATCCCTGATCCGTTCCGGTCGGGTGCAGGTGAATGGTCAAATTGTCCGGGAACTGGGCACTCGGGCCGACCCAGCGGAGGATCACATTCAAGTTGACGGACGCCCCCTCCTCCCTAGCCCACCATCACCCCGCTATCTCCTACTCCATAAACCTAGGGGCTATCTTTGCACCTGCCATGATCCCCAAGGGCGACGGACAATTTTAGAACTCGTCTCCGCCGTCGATACCCGTCTGTATCCCATTGGGCGTCTCGACTATGAGAGCAGTGGGGCTCTGATTTTGACCAACGATGGTATCTTGGCCCAAACCCTTACCCACCCCCGCTACCACATCCCCAAAACCTATCACGTCTGGGTCAGCGGCATTCCCAGCATTGCTACGCTTCACCAGTGGCAACAGGGCATCTGCTTAGATGGTCGTCCCACCCAGCCCGCCAGCGTTACCGTTTTATCCCAACGCCTAGATCGCACCCTTCTAGAAGTTGTGCTCCACGAAGGGCGCAACCGTCAAATTCGCCGTGTTGCTAAAATCCTTGGCCACCCAGTCCTCAGCTTGCACCGCTTGGCGATCGGCACCCTCCAATTGGGCCACCTACCCTCTGGTCAATACCGAAACCTGAAAAAATCAGAACTTCAGTGGCTTCAAAGGTCGGAGCAACACAATACGCTATAGTGAACTCAGTCTTAACCGTAATAGTTGATCCCCCATCGGGAGGAATGACCGAGAACATTCACGACATTTGGCAAGTAGGTTAACGATTTGGTGGGAGAACTTAAGGTAAGTTTTTCGTCCAGACCATCACAACAGGCAGGTACCTTGGCTTAATCATCCGAGGTCTCATATCGTCAATATTGTTGATGGCTTTGGAGAATTCAGAATTAGCAATCACCATCAGGATTATTCCACCGCTGAACCATCGTGAATCGTCACTCTTTGTACTCCCAGCACTTTCGTAGAGAATCTGCTAACATGTCTACCGCAACCCTAAACCCCCAGCAAGCGCAAAAACTTCAGGAGATTGGCGAGAAACTACGCCAAACCCGAGAATCCAAATCCATCGCTTTGCAACAGATTACAGCCAGCACCCTGATTGCCGAACGTCACCTAAGGGCGATTGAGGAGGGGAATTTTGCTTCCCTACCCGAGCCGATCTACATCCGGGGCTTCATCCGTAAATACGGCACTGCCGTGGGCATGGCAGACATAGCAGAAGAATTTCCCCTCGTTAGTGCGCTTACCGAAGAAAGAACCGTCCGCGCCCCCATCCTAGAGTTCCGGCCTTACCACCTCTACGCCGTTTACGTGGCGGTGATCGCGGGATCGATTACGGCACTTTCTTTGGTGTTTAACAACCAAGAGAAGAAGTTAGAGGTCATACCCGTTCCCGCACCGCCAGCGGTAGAGCGCACCTCCCCCATTACTCCAGTTGCTTTGCAGCAGCGGCCTAAGGTTGCTGAGCCTAGGACTGTTGAGGTCAAGCCCTCTGCACCGGAAGGGAATCAAGCTAATGCCACCATTGGACTGATTCGTTGGCTTAACGACAGCCTCCTCCTTAATAATCAATGGGAAACAAATGGACTCATTCCGCCAAATTCAACTATCACGTCGACAACTGCCACGTCGATAACTGCCACGTCGACAACTTCACAAGTACCCACTGACGTAGGCACACCAGTGCGCGTCTCTCTTATGCCCAATGGCAGCACTTGGATTAGTGTGGATGTGGATGGCAAACTCGCCTTCGAAGGTCTGTTGACTCCTGAGGTGGATGCAACAACGCTTCGTTGGATCGCTCAGCGCGAAGTTACCATACGAGCCTCGGACGGCAGCAAAGCGTTAATGATTCTTAACGATCAGCCACCAATCCTGCTGAGTAACCGCGGGCAGGAAGCTAATGTGCTCGTCACATCGGAATTTCAACCGCCAGAAGTTGGCATAGAAGGGGTGCTGCGGGATGTCTACTAGGCTTCTTGTTTTTTTCCTAGGGCGCGTGATCTATTCAAACTGGAAGCCTAAGGGAATCAGGGTTGCCGCGCCTGTCAAATTTTACGGTCTAGGAGCTGAACTCTTTACCGTAAGAGCATTTGACAGCTTGTTGATGACAGCATCTAGATTTTTGCCCCACTATTTCTAACTTCCTACCTATGTGAGGGAAACTGCAATGACATGGCTAAGGCTTTCCCAGCGGGCCCTTTATTTGATGCAGGGAGATGCGGTCTGTAGTCTCGATCAGGTGCCGGTGCGGGAAGGACAGGTTATATTGCCGGAGGGGTGGTTTACGGCGTCTCAGGTTCCTGAGCGGTTGGTGATAGACTTTCAGTCTTCTGAGCCCCTACCTTGTCAGGTGTCCCTAATTGGGCGACGGGTGGCCCTAGGACAGCGACCCTCAGCTACCTTGGGCGTATTAGGGTTGGGAGGAGCGAGTGAGACTACGGAGGTGCAGCAGCAAATTCGGATCATTCAGGAACTTTTGACGGCCAAAGGGGCGGAGGTGTTTGTACAATTACCGCCGTCGTTTGAGGGGGTTGATTGTTTTGTGGCGTTGCAGCTTAATTCCTATGACTTTAGTCGTAATGGTCATGGGGTAGTGGTGGATATGGATGCGACGCCGGAGGATTTGCAGCTGGCCCGGGCGATCGCCATGGCATTGGATGGGGCGTTTCCCGACGAGTCCCTAGCGCCTTTGACCCAACCGGCGGTACCGGGAATGTTAATTGCCCCGGGTATTGTCCAGCAAGCGGAAAGTTCCTTGCATTTTGTCCCGGATGCAGTTCCTGGGGTAGCAGTTTTCTCTTACTATATCGATGCGATCCCCGGAGAGCAGTTAGCCCAATTTACCAGCGTGGCAGCGACGGCGATCGCCCAGGGAATTAGCGCGTTCTTGGTCGCTAGAAATACGGGGAAATCCTGACTTTTGAGGTGGAAACCTGCGCTAGGATTGGGCTGTTTAGTGAGGATTTGGCATGATAACCAACAGTGATCGCGTCACCGTTTTGAGCGAAGCCTTGCCCTATATGCAGCAGTTTGTGGGCAAGACAATTGTGGTTAAGTACGGTGGGGCTGCCATGAAGGAAGAGCACCTGCGGCGAGATGTGGTGCGGGACGTGGTCACAATGTCGTTTATGGGGTTACGTCCGGTGCTGGTTCATGGTGGCGGGCCGGAGATCAATACGTGGCTGGCAAAGCTGGGGATCGAACCTCAGTTTGTCAATGGGCTGCGGGTGACGGATGCGGCAACTATGGATGTCGTGGAGATGGTCTTGGTGGGCCGAGTAAATAAGCAGATTGTGGAGATGATTAATCTGGCGGGTGGGTCGGCAGTTGGGCTATGCGGTAAGGATGGCGGCCTAATTAGGGCGCGACCGTTAGAGGATGAGGCGATTGGCTTTGTCGGTGAGGTGAGCAGTATTGATACCCGTGTGGTGGAGACATTGCTCCATGCGGGGTTGATCCCGGTGATTTCCAGTGTGGCAACCGATGAGACGGGGCAGTCCTACAACATCAATGCGGATACAGTTGCCGGGGAACTGGCGGCGGCCCTTGGGGCGGAAAAGCTGATTTTGTTGACGGATATTGCGGGAATTATGCGAGACCCCAAAAATCCCGACTCCTTACTCCACAGTCTGACGATCCAGGAAGCGCGGATGCTGATTCAGGAGGGAGTTGTCAAGGGAGGCATGATCCCCAAGGTGCAATGCTGTGTGCGATCGCTGGCCCAGGGCGTTAAGGCAGCCCACATTTTGGATGGTCGCATTCCTCATTCGCTGCTGTTGGAAATTTTCACGGAGGCGGGTGTAGGTTCGATGTTGGTGGCGTCAGAAAATACGAGGTCGTGATGCAGTTGTTACTTCCATCGCCTTTGCAGCAGGCCCTTGAGGCCCGCCCCCCGATTCCGAAACGGCGATCGCCCTTTCCCCATCCACCAAAAGTTCCTTTCCCGAGACTGGTTAATGTGCCCCGCACGCTCCTAGAGATGTTTGGCATGGTATTTCTGGCGGCGATCGCCATCCGGATCAACCGCGTCTTTGGCACATCGATCATTGTTCTGGGAGTACTGGTGGTGATTGCGCGGGTGCAACTGCAATTGGTGACCTACCGTTCCCGCTGGCGAAATTATCGGGCGCTAATGGATCGCTATTTCCAGCAACTGGAGTCCTACGCCAAACAAGAAAGCCACTACGAACAGTCGACCTCAGCGGAGGGGATCAAAACTTTTCGCCGGTCGTTAATCATTTCTCGGTTGTTGGAGTTTCCGGCGGTGGGAACCCTGCTGACATCAGCGGAAGTCTCCCCGGAGGTGCGATCGCTCATGACGTTGATCCAAGAGCATCTGCCCGGAACGGTGACGCGCCCCCAGGAATGTCCAGATTTGTTATATGTCGATCCCCAGATTAATTTGCACTTGGCGATCGCCCTAGATCAGGTGCCGCCGGAAACGGAGCGATGGCTGTCCCAGGGATGGGTTGTGGTGGTGTTTCCGGCGGAGGAGGTGGTGCGATCGCCCCAAAAGTGCCTCCACATTTGCCAGCGGATTGCCGATTTACAGTTTGATCTCCTATGACCTTAATCTTGCCAGTGCCTGACCTCAAGACCCTGGGAGCTCCTGTGCTGCGAGAGGTGGCACGGGCGGTGCCCCCAGCGGAAATTCCCCATTTAGCGCCCCTGATTCAGAACCTATTGACAGTCATGAGCCAAGAGCATGGCGTAGGCATTGCGGCCCCCCAAATTGGGCGATCGCTGCGGGTGATGGTGGTGGCATCCCGTCCCAATCTACGTTACCCCGATGCGCCCCTGATGGAGCCGTTGGTGCTGATCAACCCGGAGCTTGTCCAGATGGATCTAGGGGTGGTCTGGGGGTGGGAGGGGTGTCTCTCGATTCCCCAGCAGCGGGGATGGGTGGGGCGATCGCCCACAGTGACAGTGCGCTTCCATCAAGCTGATGGCACCCTAGCTACCCAAACTTTTACCGACTTTGTGGCCCGGATTGTGCAGCACGAATATGACCACCTCCAAGGGGTGCTGTGGGTTGATCGGTCTATTGATCGGGTTTCGGAAGCCGAATACCAGCGCCGCCAGGGTTCCCATGCCGGGTAGGGCCCCCTATGGCTACCGGTACCGAGACGGGGGGTATCAACTCTATCCCGAAGCAGCAATGGTGGTACGGGCCTTTTTTGACCATTTTTTGCTCTATGGCTCCCTAGGTAGTGCGGTGCGCCATATTAACCGCCGATTTCATTGCACCTTTGCAGTTAGCACGGGGCGGCGGTGGCTGACCCACCCATGGTACCGGCGCAGCGAGCCACCACTGTTACGGGGCGATGAGGCGGCCCAGGTGGACCGTTGGTTGCGACGCAATCGGGCGTTTGCGCCACGGGCTGCCAGTGCCCCCCGTGCCCTCTCCGGATTGGTTCGCTGCAGAGTCTGTACCCAGACGCTCCGGGTAGCGAGTGCTCCTCCCAAATATCTCTACCTACGCTGTTACCAGTGCCCCCGATCGCCCAAGTGTGCCGCCCTAGACTACACCAAAACCCTCAACGCTATTATTCAGCGCATCACCCTTGACTTGCCCCAGTCCTTCAGTCGAATTGATCCCGGATCCTTGATCAACTTGCGATCGCGCCTTGACCAGTCGATTGCCCAAAAGGAGTCGGTGCTGCTCCAAATCCCCAAACTTCTAGCCCAAGATATCCTCGATCTGCCAACCGCCGACCAACGGCAAGGGACGCTGCGACAGGAACTATCAGTGCTGATGGCTCAGCGGGCAGCTTTGCCACCGGTCAACTTAGAGTCCATCACCCAAAACCTCTCCATTCCCCAGTTTTGGCACGATTTATCAGAACCGGAACGTCGCAGCTATCTGCGGGAATTTTTGCGTGGGATCACCCTTGATCCCCAACATATTCCCCAGAGCATTAGCTTGCAATTCTTTTTCTGAATTTCCGTTACCCTAGACTGGCACCATCGGTGACAGCAATCCTTGAAATAGGGATAGTCCATCGGTGCTACCCAACAGGGGATCGGCTGCCCGCTCTGGATGGGGCATCATGCCCAGAATATTGCCCGCCGGATTACAGATGCCAGCAATGCCATGCACAGAGCCATTGGGGTTGGAATCACCATAGCGCCATACCACTTGGCGATCGCGCTCTAGAATCGCCAGAGTTGCCTCATCGGCATAGTAGCAACCCTCTCCATGGGCGATCGGCAGGGTAAGCACCTGGTTGAGGCGGTAATGACGGGTCCAAATCAGATCGGGGCGTGCCACCGTAATGGGCACCCGATCGCAAACAAAATGCAGATGCTGGTTGCGAATCAGCGCCCCCGGCAACAATCTCAGTTCCGTCAATATCTGGAAGCCGTTGCAGATGCCCAGCACCCACTTCCCCATGGCCGCATGCTCTAAAATCGCCGGCATAATCGGGGCAAATCGGGCGATCGCGCCACAGCGCAGGTAATCTCCATAGCTGAAGCCCCCCGGTAAAATCACCACATCCACCCCGTCCAAGGTAGTTTGTTGATGCCAAATTAGGCGCGTCGGCTGCTGCAATAGGTCAGCAGTGACATAGGCCACATCGCGATCGCAGTTAGAGCCAGGAAACACAATAATGCCAAAGGTTAGGGTCATGGATCGCCTAAGTCCTCGGCTGGATCCGGCACCTGCTCGACGGGCCCAACGGGCTGCCGTGGCTCGGATTGATTGGGCTGTCGGTTCATCTGTTGCTCAAGCTGTTCTAACTCTTGAAGGGAAGGCAGCACTGGCTCTGGGGGGAGGGGCACCGCCCCAAGATAAATTCCCTTCATGGTCACCAGATAGGTTCCCGTCAAATCCGCGTCGGTGAGGTTGGCATGGGTGAGGTTAGCCCAGTTCAGTTTTGCCCCTGCCAAATTTGCCCGGCTGAGATTAGCCCCGGTCAAATTCGCCCCCGTCAGATTCGCCCGACTGAGATCCGCCGCCGTCAAATCTGCGCCACTCAGGTTGGCACCATTGAGGCTTGCCCCCGTTAAAAAGGCTTGGGACAAACGCGATCGCTGCATTCGCGCCCGGGTTAAATTGGCTCCCGTCAAGAATGAGCGACTAAAGTTTGCCTCCGACAGAATCGCCTCACTCAAATCCGCCTCAATTAAAAAGGCATCTTCACAGGTAACGCCAATCATGGCTGCCCGTTGAAGCATTGCGCCATTGAGGTTGGCAAAATTGAGAATCGAACCGCTGACGGTGGCATCCATCAGGTTGGCGAGGTTAAGTTCTGCCTCCTCTAGATTTGCCAAATCCAGCACCGCCCCCGACAGATCCCCCTCGGTGCAGTTAATGCCCCTGAGGGTAGCTCCAGTCAGGACGATCCCTGATAGATCTTGGCGGCTGAAGTTGCGATCGCCCGACTGGTATAGTTCAATCAATGTGGCCGCATCCATTGTTTTGCCCATGGGTTTTGCCTAGCCCCTACTCACTGGGAGGTTGTCCCAAAATCTGCGCTACTTCCTTTGCAAAGTAGGTGAGAATCACATCGGCACCTGCCCGCTTCATGCTGAGCAAAGTTTCCAACATCACCTTCTTGCCATCGATCCAGCCGAGGCGGTCACCCGCCTTAATCATGGCGTACTCGCCACTAACGTTATAGGCAGCCACGGGCAGATTGGTCGCTTCTTTTACCTTGGTAATCACATCCAAGTAGGCCAGGGCCGGCTTCACCATCACCAGATCGGCCCCCTCCATCACATCTAGGTAGACCTCCTTCATCGCTTCCCGGCTATTGGCCGGATCCATCTGGTAGGTTTTTTTATCCCCTGACTTCGGAGCTGATCCCAGAGCATCCCGGAACGGGCCGTAGTAGGCTGAGGCATATTTGGCAGAGTAGGCCAGAATTCCCACCCGGTGGTGCCCCTCCTCATCTAGGCGATCACGGATCTCGCCAATTCGCCCATCCATCATATCCGACGGAGCCACAAAATCCGCCCCCGCTGCGGCGTGGGAAAGGGCCATCTTAGTCAGCACTTCCACCGTCTCATCATTGAGAATTTCCCCCGTTGCACTGAGCAGTCCATCGTGACCATGGGTGGTATAGGGGTCAAGGGCCACATCCGTAAACAGAATCACTTCCGGTTCCATGGACTTGATCGCCCGCACAGTTCGCTGCACCAGACCATCGGGGTTATGGCTCTCCGTGCCAAAATCATCTTTTAGGCTCGAGTCGATTACCGGAAACAGGGCGATCGCCTGGATCCCTAGGGCAAACACGTCTCGCACCTCCTCAAGCAACAGATCCAAGGTGAAGCGGTAGGCCCCCGGCATCGAAGATATTTCTTCTCGAGTTTGGTTCCCCTCCATTACAAACATTGGATAAATCAAGTCGTAGACCGACAGGGTCGTTTCCCGCACCAAATTGCGAATAGCGGCATTGCGGCGCAGGCGACGGGGACGATGGGTCAGTAGCATAGGCACAGTTGGAGCGAAGCAGAGTCAACCATAACCTTACCGCATTTCGCGATCGCCCAAGGGCCGAAGTCGGGAAAAACCCCCACAGTTAAGCCCTGATCCCGTAGTCGTATAATGATAGGAGTCAAAATCCGCCCATACCCGACCCCACACCATGACCCACGCCTCTGAAGATCGAATAATTCCGACTGATTTGCGCAGTGAAATGTCGCGCTCCTATCTGGAATATGCGATGAGTGTGATTGTGGGGCGAGCCCTGCCCGATGTGCGCGATGGACTCAAGCCCGTTCATCGCCGGATCCTCTTTGCAATGCAAGAATTGGGACTCAGCCCCGATCGCCCCTTTCGCAAGTGCGCCCGGGTAGTCGGGGATGTAATTGGTAAATACCACCCCCACGGCGATTCCGCAGTTTATGAAGCCCTTGTCCGCATGGCCCAAGACTTTTCCATGCGCGAACGCCTTGTCGATGGCCACGGCAACTTTGGCTCCATTGATGACGACCCCCCCGCCGCCATGCGGTACACCGAGTGCCGCCTGACCCGCATTGCCGCCCAGGGTATGCTCCAAGACATCGGCTCGGAGACCGTAGACTTTGGTGATAACTACGATGGCTCCCAACAGGAACCCCTGGTCCTCCCGGCCCGCATTCCCCAACTGCTGCTCAACGGCTCCTCGGGAATCGCCGTCGGTATGGCAACCAACATTCCGCCCCACAACCTAGGAGAGCTGTGCGATGGGCTGATAGCCCTCATTGCCAACCCCAATCTGAGCAATCTGGAGCTGATGCAGTACATTCCCGGCCCCGACTTTCCCACGGGTGCGCTAATTCTGGGTCAGGAGGGGATTCGGGACACCTATCAGTCTGGACGCGCCTCTATTACTATGCGGGCGGTAGCCAACTTTGAAACCACTTCAGCCCCCGGACGAGCTGAACGGGAAGCAATCATCGTCACGGAGTTACCCTATCAGACAAATAAAGCGGCCCTGATCGAAAAAATTGCCGAACTGGTGAATGACAAGAAACTCGAGGGCATCGCCGATGTGCGTGACGAGAGCGATCGCGAAGGCATGAGGCTAGTGATCGAGCTTAAGCGCGACGCCTATCCCCGCGTGGTGCTGAATAACCTCTACAAAACCACACCGCTGCAAAGTAACTTTAGCTGCAATATGCTAGCCCTCGTTAACGGTGAACCCCGCACCCTCAGCCTGCGGCAGGCATTACAAGAATTTTTAGATTTTCGCTACGAAGTTATTGCCCGCCGTACCCGTTATGAACTTCGCAAAGCAGAAGAGCGAGACCATCTTCTCCAGGGGTTGCTGGTGGCCCTCGCCCATCTTGATGCCGTTATTCAACTGATCCGGCAGGCAGAGGACGCTGCCGCCGCTAAGGTTCAGCTCTGCCAAGACTATGCCCTCTCCGAACCCCAAGCCGATGGCATTTTGCAGATGCAACTGCGCCGCCTCACCAGCCAAGATGCCGACAAGATTCGCACCGAACACGAGGAACTGACCCTCAAGATTGCCGATCTGCAAAATATTCTCGCCAATCGCGATCGCATTCTTGAGATCACCTGCCAAGAGCTCAGCGCCATCCAAACCGAATTTGCCACTGCCCGCCGAACCACCATTTTGCCCAGTGATGGCGACTTGGCCACCGCCGACCTGATTGCCAATCGTGAGACCCTCATTCTGGTGACTACCCAGGGCTACATCAAGCGGCTCCCCCTCGATACATTTACGGCCCAAAGCCGCGCCGGCCGGGGCAAAGCCGGAGCCAACATGAAAGAAGACGATACCATTGCCCATGTCTTCGCTTGCCACAGCCATGACTACATTCTATTTTTAGCGATCGCGGCAAAGCCTATTGCCTGCGTGCCTACGAAATTGTCGAGTCTAGCCGAACCGCCCGGGGCGCTGCCATCCTCCAGTTGTTACAACTAGCGGCCCACGAGCGGGTCACCTCTGTCCTCACCGTTCGGGAATTCAGCGAAGAAGAATCCCTAGTTATGCTCACCCGGGGAGGATACATCAAGAAAAGCAAACTCTCTGCCTTCGCCAATATTCGCGCCAA
Source organism: Oscillatoriales cyanobacterium SM2_2_1 (assembly GCA_012031145.1). Lineage (GTDB taxonomy): Bacteria > Cyanobacteriota > Cyanobacteriia > Pseudanabaenales > Pseudanabaenaceae > UBA999. Next base: position 26,961 of record JAAUUH010000019.1, read on the forward strand.
CGGTCTGATCGCCATCTCCCTAGAGGAGAACGACGAGCTGCGCTGGGTGCGCCTCGCCACGCCGCACAACACTGTGCTGATTGGTTCCACCCAGGGTATGGGCATCCGCTTTCGCACCAGTGATGAACAATTGCGCCCATGGGGCGAGATACCCGGGGGGTGCGCGCGATGAAGCTCAACAAAAATGACGAAATTATCAGTATGGATATTCTGCCTGCGGGTCTTGCCGAAATTGAAGGGGATGAAGACGACACCGAAATCCCCGAAGATGACACCGCCTGCGTCGAGTCCCAGGGCCCTTGGCTGTTGGTCGCCACCCGAAATGGCTATGGCAAGCGGGTTCCTGTCAATCAATTTCGCATTCAAAAGCGAGCCGGCAAGGGCGTACGGGTGACCAAGTTTAAGTCCGACGTCGACCAGCTTGCCGCCCTCCGTCTTGTAGACGCCGGGGATGAGCTGATGATCGTTACGGAGCGAGGCATTGTGATGCGCCAATCGACCGATGCTATCAGTTGTTTCTCCCGCTCCGCTAAGGGCGTTCGTCTCCAAAGGCTTGATGAAGAAGATGCGATCGCCGGAATAACCCTCGTACCTCCTTCCTTAGAAGAAGACAGCGAACCTCAGGAAACCGACCTTTCAACGCCGTGATCCAATACCCGAAAGTAAAGGGGGATGTAACCAGCCTTGATGTTTCCCGCATCAGCTTCGCTTTCAATCACGCCCTTGAAGGAGCGACTGGAATGGACGCTGAAAATTTCATAGCGATCGCCCACAAAAGCATAGTCCGCCACGTCGGTATACTCCTCACCACTGACCAGTTGCCAGCAACCCTCAATAAAGACGAAATGGTAATCAGCCATGTCGGGGCTAGCGGAGGGGCGGTCAATGGCGGCGGATATGGTGGCCCGGTAGCGGCCTGCAGGATCCTCTGGCGGTAAAATTTGGCTGCGCAGTTCCCGATAGAAGCAACTCTCATTGGTGCAAAAACGCATCTTTTTCATCGTGGTCTTAATTTGTTCTAGGCGCGAAACCAAATCACTGGCAGAATCTGGAGGCGCCGCGAGGACGCCCCCCCCTAGGGACAACCATAGCCACCCCGCGATCACAAAAAATACCAAATACCGCCGCATCTTCATCCTCGCTTCAGAGCCCGTTCCATATCGCGCTTGTCTTCGCGCTTGCGAATATCTTCCCGCTTGTCGTGCAGTTTTTTGCTGCGCACCAACGCCAAATCCACCTTAATCCAACCATCCTTAAGATACAACTTCAGGGGAACCAAGGTGAGACCCTTCTGTTCGACTGTGCCTAAGAGCTTACGAATCTGCTGCCGGTGCATCAACAGTCGTCGGGTTCGGGTCGGCTCATGATTGAAGTACGCCGTTGTCGTTCGGTGGGGCGCAATGTACAGATTCAGCAACCAAACTTGCCCATCCCGAATGATTGCGAAGGCATCCCGCAGATTGGCTTGACCGGCACGAATGGACTTCACTTCCGTACCCACCAGTTCAATCCCCACCTCGTAGGTATCCAAAATTTCATAATTAAATCGCGCTTGGCGGTTGTCCGCAAAAATGCGCTGGTAATCACCCATGGCTGCCGATGTGTCGCTTTGATCTAGGGCAAATTATTCTACCGTGGTTTCCAAAAGTTGCCAGTGCTCACTGCCCATAAATGTCTCCCGAACTCTTTCTGCAACGATGGCACAGTGATTTTTCTTTTTGAGGGGCAGCTCTTCATTTTTGGTTACGCAGGTGAGCTTAACCCGTTCTCCTACTATTTCTGACTGATGGATCAATATCTCAACGGTCACCATGCGCGAGAAGGCCGTATCCCCTTTGATTTCTTGGGCCATCACGTAGTCGTCAGTCTTGTAAGTAATCTGCAAGCCGCAGGACTCAAGCAGAGCAACAATAGTTTGGTGTAAATGCTCAGGTTGAAGGGCAGCTGTGAAACAGTGGGTGTACCGAGCCATAAATCGAATTCAGTACGCTAGCTCTATGACTATACCAATCAATGCCCAATCGACGCTGGCAAGAGCAGGGATAGCTAGGGCAAGGCAGATTAGCGACGGTTCCGCACGGGGATGGGAATCAATTCCGGCTGTGGCTGGGTCTGACCGATGAGCCCATCCAGCACCCGGCTAAGAAAGTCACCAAGCCTTCTCAATACTTTTCTTAATGCTTTCACCGTGGTTGCTCCCTTACCCTTTTCAAAAAGATCTTAAAATTTAAAAAAATCAGAAAAAATATGGCTAACTCTTAATGATTTTTCGGATGCATCTTTAAACATGATTCCGAGTCAAGCTTTTATTAAGCTTTTGTTTCACTAAATATAACAAATCTTTGCCGTAAATGGTCGAGGGCTGAGCAGCTACTCACTTGCCGAATCCAATCTCTACCCCGAGACGGATTCCAGCATTGCCGATAGGCCACGGTTGTTCCCTCAGGGTCGGCGATCGCTCCATAGACCAATCCCACAGGTTTGGCGTCGCTGCCACCATCGGGCCCAGCAATACCCGTAATTGCGATTCCCCAATCGCTTCCTAGGCGCTGCTTAACCCCGGAGGCCATTTCGCAGGCAGTCTCGGCGCTCACAGCGCCATAGGTGGCTAGGGTGGACTCGGAAACCCCCAATAGGCTTTGTTTGACCCCATTGCTGTAGGCAATCACGCCGCCAATTAAAAACTGAGAACTGCCGGGAATGCTGGTGAGCATTTGCCCCAGCCAACCTCCGGTACAGGATTCAGCAATAGCGAGGGTTTGCTGGCGCGATCGCAAGGCGGTGGCGACCACACCGGGAAGGGTGTCATGATCGACTCCGTAGCAATGGGGGGTTGTCAAGGCGCGAATTTCTGCCTCGACAGGGGCAATCAGGGCTTTGGCGGCTTCGGGGGTCGGGGCCTTGGCGGTGATTCGGAGTCGGCACTGCCCATAGTCGGCATAGGGAGCAACGGTGGGGTTTTGGAGTTGGAAGTAAGATTGCACCTTCTCGGCAAGGGCAGACTCGGCAATGCCCCAATACAGCAGAACGCGGGAATGGAGGGTGTGGGTAACGTACCCCTGCTGCCCTAGCCAAGGGGCGGCGACCTCCTGCCACATAGGATAGAGTTCGCTTGGCACACCGGGGAAGGTCATGATCAGCAATTGGGGGTGGGGTTGCCAAATCATCCCCGGAGCAGTACCGACTGGATTAGTGAGGATCTCGGCTCCCTGGGGCAACAGGGCTTGCTTACGGTTGTTGGCGGTTGGCGTGCGTCCGCTCTCGGCGTGCAGGGCGACAATACGTTCCCAGATGGCGGGATGCTCGACTAGGGGGGTGTCGAAAAAGGTGGCGATCGCTCGGTAGTTAGGTCGTCGGGCGTCGGTCCCAAGCCACCGGTGGTCAAGATAATTTGGGCACGACCAGCAGCAATGGCGAGGGCGCGGTGAATGCGCTCAATATTATCTCCGACCACGGTTTGGTAGTAATGGGAGATGCCTAAATTGGCGAGTTGCTTGGCTAGGTATTGGGCATTGCTATTTAGAATCTCGCCGAGAAGAAGCTCTGTACCGATGCAGATCACTTCAGCATTCATAACTATCTCCGGCGCTCCTCAGGACTGTAGATCTCTAGGTGGCACAAAACATCCTGTTGCTGGGCAGCGAGGTTGAGAACGGTGCGAATGGACTGCACAATCCGTCCCCCCCGGCCGAGCAACCTTCCCCGATCCTCATCGGCGATCGCCACCCTCAGCCAGATTCGTGTGCCCGCAGCATTTTGCTCACAATGAAACTTAAGCGCCTCGGGCTGTTCAATGAGCGGGCGCAGCAAAAACAGGGCGAGATCGGGAAGTGCCATGCCTAGGATTCCGCAGGGGCGCTTGCAGTAGGGGCGTTGATGAGATCAAAGATTTTGGCTTTTTCGAGAAGCTTACGCACTGTATTCGTGGGTTGGGCACCGGTTTTGAGTCGCTGGACAATGGCAGGAACCTCGAGTTTGGTTTCCTTTGTGCGGGGATTGTAGAATCCTAGTTCTTCTAGGGGGAGTCCGTCCCGCCGGGAGGTCGAATGCACCGCTACAATCCGATAAATGGGTTCCCTAATTTTGCCAAAGCGCTTTAGTCGCAGTTTAACCATAATTCCGTTCTCGCTAAAAAATGCTTTTCTAGACTAGCATAGCTCAGCCCTTCAGACCAGTTGCAGTCAGTCCACTGAGGAGACTCTTTTGCCCAATGAGAAACAGCACTAGAACGGGCAGGGTGGCGATCGCTACGGCGGCCATCAGCAACGACCAGTTGGCGGTGTAAAGTTCCTGAAAACTGGAGAGGGTAATCTGTACGGTGGTTAGTTCTGGTCGGGTGGTGAACATCAGGGGCTTGAATAGATCATTCCATTCACCAATAAAGGTAAATAGGGCTAGGGTAATTAGGGCGGGACGGCAGAGCGGGAGAACAATATGCCACAGGACTTGCCAACGGCGGGCACCATCGAGAATGGCAGCTTGCTCTAGCTCGACGGGCAATCCGCGAATGAATTGGCGCAGTAAAAAAATGCCAAAACCGTTGGCAGCAGTTGGTAAAATTAAGGCCCAATAGGTGTTGATGCTATGAAGCGATCGCAAGATCAAGAAGATTGGCACCACCAACAGGGGCATGGGAATAATCAAAGAAGCAATGGTCAGCAGGTTCACCAGGGATCGTCCGCGAAAGGGAAACCGCGCGAGGGCATATCCAGCCAGCAGGGACGTGAGTAGTTGACTGCCAGTTACGGCGATCGCCACTAGGGCAGAATTAAAAAAGGCGAGGAGGAAGCGTCCCTGTTGCCAAGCAAGGCGGTAATTGTCCCCCGTCCACATGGTGGGCCAAAGCTGTACTGAGGGGCGATAGTCCGAGGTAGCAAAGGAAATCATGCCAATAAGCAAGAGTGGCGCTAACCACAGCGCTCCCCCTAACCACAGGAGCGGATCGAGCCAAGGAAACCGTTGCTTCATTGCTGGGAGTAGGAAGTTTGTATGATCTTACTATCACCCTTCCTTCCTGATGGGTCCTAAGAGGAGGTACGCAATATTGAGGAATGAAGTAAGGGTTGTTGAGACTGCCTACTTTGCTTCGCGAATTCCCATCCCACTATCGGGAGATTCTGTAATTTAACAATTGATTGCCCATAGGCGACCCCACCGATATACTTAGCCACACCGTTACACCGCCATGTCGTCTTCTTACCGCCCCCGGCAGTATTCTCTCTGGTTGCTCCTGACGCTGCCGATGCTCTTGGCGATCGCCCTTGGACTTGGGGTGTTGGCGGCCGGTGGACTGCTGACAGTAGGATGGCCCTGGGTGGTGGCCCTGGGTGTGGGCACCCTCGTGGGGCAAGCGGGGTTAATGTATCGCCTTGTAGTCGCCCCCATGGATAAACTGCAGGCAGTGGCCCAAACCGTAGCAGTAGGGCAGTTTGCGGGTGACTTAGCACTTCCCACTACCTATTTGCGGGAGATGAATCTATTGGTGGTCACTTTGCGGCAAATGGCCCATCGGACTCAGGAAACCATTGCCGACTTGGGCGAACGTGAGCTTTTATTTCGCAGTCTGACAGAAAATATGCCCGGCATAGCCTATCAGTGTTTGTCCTATCCCGAAGGCAGGCAGCAATTGACCTATGTTAGCTGGCGCTGTCAAGAAATTTTTGAACTGTCGGCAGAGCAGATTATGGCCCAGCAAAGCCTGATTTGGGAGATGATCGCGCCCGATGACCTAGAGCGGATTTGGAATTCCCAGAAAGCCGCAGCCTACGCCGGTAGCCAGTGGGTAGAAGAATTTGCCATCTGCACGCCCTCTGGACAAGTCAAGTGGCTCTACGCCACGGCTCGTCCCGTTCCCAGGGCTTCGGGAAAGATCTGTTGGGATGGTTGCATCTTTGACATCACCCCGCGAAAGAAAACTGAGGAACTGCTGAGTGAGTATCAGCAAAATCTGGAGCGCTTGGTGGTGGCTCGCTCGGAGGCGTTGGCCATGAGTGAATCTCGGTTGCAAAAGCTGGCGGCCAGTATTCCGGGGGTGATTTATACGGCTAAGGAGCAAAGCCAAGGGGACTTTGCCATTGATTTTATCAGTAGCCAATGTGAGCAGGTTTTGGGGTTGGGGCGCGACCTGATCCGCCAGAAACCCGAGTCTTTTTTTGAGCAGATGCACCCGAGCGATCGCCCCAGTTTCTATCGAGCCTTAACCCATAGCCGTCTATCCCTGACGGAGTTAAACCACGAATGGCGGGTCATGGTTTCTGGAGGCGGTGTTCGCTGGATGCAGTCCCGTGCGCAGCCGGAGTCCCTCCCCGATGCTTCCTTGACTTGGTATGGCGCAATCTTTGATGTTACGGATCGGAAGCTCACCGAGGCAGCCCTGCGGGAGAAGGAGCAATTTCTCCGCAGCATTTATGAAGGAGTGGATCTGGGGATTTTTGTGGTAGATGTGGGGCTAACCAGCGACCCTGACTTTATGTTTTTGGCGTTAATTCGGCCTACGCACGACAGATGGGGACGGAGAGTTCGGAGGATTGGGCGGGCAAGCACCTCGATGAAGTCCTGTCTCTGCCCGAAGCCCAATGTATGACCGCCTTCCTCAGAACAGCGTTAGATGAAGGGCAGGTGATTAGCTATGAAAGCACAACCAACCGCGGTGGCAAGAAGTTCAACTGGCTGACGACCCTGACCCCGCTGTTTGATGACTACGAGCAGGTTTATCGCTTGGTGGGAACGGTGATTGATATCTCTTCCCTCAAACATACCGAGGTGGCGCTCCAAAGGGCCAAGGAAGCCGCTGAAGCCGCTAACCAAGCTAAGAGCGTATTTCTGGCTAACATGAGCCATGAGCTGCGCACGCCCCTCAATGCGGTACTGGGGTTTACCGATCTTTTACTCAATAGCACTCATCTCCAACCGGGCGATCGCGAGTCAGTCAACATCATTAAAAGTAGCGGCAAACATCTGCTGCAACTGATCAACCAAGTGCTGGATCTGTCTAAAGTGGAAGCTGGCAAGATGGTGCTCAATGAGACATCTTTTAATCTTTTCACCCTCCTTGACGACCTGCGACAGCTCTTCTCACTCCGGGCTAGGGAGAAGGGGATCGACCTAGCCATTTGCACCTTTGACGTATTGTTGCCCTATGTCCTAGGTGATGAATTAAAACTCCGCCAAGTGCTGATGAACCTCCTCAGCAATGCCATCAAGTTTACAGACCATGGGTCGGTAACCCTAAAGGTCTCCCCGACGGGCACTGGGCTAATTCAGTTTGCAGTTAGTGACACGGGACACGGTATTGCTGAGGAGGAGCGCCAAGTCCTGTTTGAACCGTTTGTCCAGACCACTGCGGGGCTACAATCGGCGGAAGGCACGGGGCTAGGCTTGGCCCTGAGTTACCGGTTCGTGCAACTAATGGGCGGGGCCCTGAGGGTGGATAGCGTCCCGGGGCAGGGCTCAGTGTTTCACTTCGAGTTGCCCCTGCGGCAGGGGGGACGCCCTGCCGACTCCCAGGAGGAAGCTCTATCGTGGCAGTTGGTGGCGGGGCAGCAGCAGCATCGCTTGCTGATTGTGGATGACAATGAAATCATGCGCTACCTCCTGATGCGGCTGCTCCAACCCCTGGGCTGGCCCATGGATGAAGCGGGCAACGGGCAAGAGGCCCTCGCCTGTTGGCAAAAGCATCAAGCCGATTGCATTTGGTTGGATCTGATGATGCCAGAACTCGATGGACTGGAAACCATCCTGCAATTGCGGCACCTACCGGGAGCGATCGCCCCAAGGTATTTGCTGTCACTTCAACCGCCCTCAGCGACACCGAAAAACAACGGCTCTACGACCATTTTGACGATGTGCTGTTCAAGCCCTACGTTCGGGAAGACCTTTATCAAATGCTGGTGCACCACTTGGGAGTGGAATTTGTCGCCCGCCATCAACCAGCAATGAACCCAGTCCATGACCTCAGCGGGCTAAGGGATCGACCCCGTTTATGGAAGGACGCCTTCACCAATGCCCTCAGGCTGATTGACCTCCCTGCGATCGAAACCCTGTTGGGGGAACTGGAAGATCCGAGTTTGGTGGCAGCCCTGCAATATTCCCTAGATAACTATCACTACGAGGCGATCGCCACCGCCCTCCATCCCGAAACCGAAGAACAACCTAGCGATAGTTAGTAAATTGGAGTGCTAGGGGAAAGTCCTGGGCCTTCAGCAGTTGAATCACTGTCTGTAACTCGTCCTTCGACTTTGACGTAATCCGCACCGCATCCCCTTGAATCGCAGCTTGGGCCTTGGGAACCTGATCCCGAATCAACTTTGTAATTTTTTTGGCCTGCTCTTGATCAATTCCTTTTTTGAGGTTGATCGCCTGCACCACGCGATCGCCACTACTGGGCTGCACCTCTTGATAATCGAAAATCTTGAGCGAAAGGTTCCGCTTAATCGCCTTGGACTGGAGGATATCCACCACTGCTTGAAGGGTAAATTCGCTAGCGGTGTTAATCCGAATTGCCTCGTCTTCTAGCAGGATCTCTGTCTTTGTATCTTTGAGGTCAAAACGGCTGATCACTTCCCGCCGAGCTTGATCTAGGGCATTGACCAGCTCTTGGCGATCAAAATCGCTGACCACATCAAAGGAAAAACTACTTGCCATGATCCATTCACCACCTATTGCTCAAAACCGCCAAGACTTGCTCCCACTATAGGGCAGGACGCCACCCCTAGGCTTCCTGTTCAATCAAAAGCTCCAGGGGCAGCCAGATTGGCGGTGTGGGCACCGCACCAAACATTACCTGGGCCGCCGCTCCGCGCAACTCCACAACCTCGCCCCAAGTCTCAAAAATGTAGGGCGACCAGCGGGGGTCGTTAGCCAAAACCGCCGAACTCTCCATCAGTTTTCCCGGGAAACCTGAACCCGCGTACCCTTTTTTAGTGCCATGCTCAATTCTAAAAGCCACGTTTGCATTGTACCGGTTTTTCTTTTCGCCCCTGCTAATATCAAACTATTGATGTTTTGTGCAGCCATGTGCATCTGTATCCATTGCGCCTACGTAGATCGCTGTGAGACCTATCACGCAGTCGAAACGCAGCACCAGCAGTCCCACCTCACCCCAGTTCCGGACTTTACAGCCCAGTCACCCCAAATTAACGTCAATATCCGCACCACTGCCGATGAAATTCTCATGGAATGGGATGTCGTTGGCTGTGATAGCTTCACCCAAGACCAAGGGCGCTGGGCCCGCCTCCGTCCAGGCGAGGCGATTCCTGCCTGATGCCCAAGCTGGCAATTTTTGTTGAGGGGCAAACAGAACTAATTTTTTTGCGCCATTTGTTGGGATATCTAGCGTCTCGGCAAAAAATTTATATCGACGAACGGGAACTGCGGGGCAAGCGGGGGGTACGCCTGTTGAAGTTGATCCACCACCGCCCCCTTCCCGATCCGGCACCACCCTTTTGG
>JAAUUH010000105.1 GCA_012031145.1 Oscillatoriales cyanobacterium SM2_2_1
TGCGGTTGGGGTGGGACGGGCCATGGCCTGGCCGTGCTGGGAAATGTGGGGCAGTGGGTGGTGTTGGCAGGAATGTTGGAGCTAGCCCTAACCGTAGATCAGCCTTGGGTGCCCCTTGGGGTATTAGCAACGCTGGGGGTGGGCTCACTTCTAAGGCTGACGCCAAACCAAGGGATGTCGATTCAATTCCCTTGGCGACTGGGGCTAGGCGTACTTCTGGGCAGCGGCCCAGTTCTGCTGGTGATGTTGCTGTGGGGTCAGGCACCGCCGTCTATTCCCGTCATCGTGATGGTGATGGGGGCCGGACTCCAAAGCGGGGTGGTCGCCCTTGGGGTATTTGCAGATCGGCTTGAGCGCGATCGCGGGGAGTTGGAAGCCCATCTTTCCCTAGGAGCAACACTTTGGCAGGCAACCCAGAAGATCCGTACCCAAGCGCTGCAAAGTGCTCTGAGCCCCCAGTTGGTCATTATCGGGGTTCCCATCTTCGTCCTGGCCCAAGTGTGGGCCGGCGTAGCACCGTTGCGGAGCGTGTCCCATCTAATCTGGCTATGGGCAGGACTGCTGTGGGCAGCCCTCGGAAGTGGCTATGGGGTATGTTTTTTACTTGTACTCAGCAATAAAATCAGGAATTAGTTGTAGCGAATGCCCGCATCCCTAAGGCGATGAAGGGCTTCCCGTAGGCGATCGCCATCCCCAATCAAACTAATGCGGACGTAGCCCTCTCCTCCGCGGCCAAAGGCACTGCCGGGGGTAAACACCACCCCCGTTTGCTGCAAAACCTTAAGGGCAAAGTCGGTTGAACTCATTCCCGGCGGGCAAGGCACCCACAGGTACATGGTGGCGAAGGTTTTGGGAATCATCCACCCCAGTTCGGCTAGGCCCGCAATCATTAAATCTCGCCGCTCCCGGTAGCGATCCCGCACCGCCTCTAGGTACAGATCAGGAAGCTGCAACGCCGTTTCCGCCGCCGCCTGCACGGCCCCAAAAATGCCATAGTCCAAATTGGTTTTCAGGGTGCGCAGTCCTTGAATGACGTGGCGATTGCCGACCACAAACCCCACCCGCCAGCCCGCCATATTGTAGGTTTTTGAAAGGGTATGGAACTCCACACCGACTTCCTTGCCGCCGGGAATCTCCAACAAGCTGGTGGGACGGTAGCCATCAAAGGACAGTTCGGCGTAGCACAGGTCATGCACCACCAAAATCCGGTGTCGCTGGGCAAATGCCACCACCTCCTCAAACAGGCTACGGGGTGCCACTGCTCCCGTGGGGTTAGCCGGATAGTTAAAAAACAACACCTTGGCCCGCGCCGCCACCGCCTCAGGCAGTTCACCCAAATCCAAAACCCAGTTCTTTTCTGGGCGGAGGATCATTTCGTAGATCTCCGCTCCCGCAATCAAGGGACCCCGAAAGTGAGCTGGATAGGCGGGACTCGGCACCAGCACTAAATCCCCCGGATCAATATAGGCAAGGGCTAAGTGGGTTAATCCCTCCTTGGAGCCAATCAGGGGCAGCACCTCCCCATCGGGATCAATCGTCACCTGATAGCGGCGGTAATACCATTGGGCGATCGCCTGCCGAAAATTAGCCGTACCCTCGAAGGGGGGATAGCCGTGATGCTTAACGTCCTGCACCGCCTGAACCGCCCGCTCCACCACGGGCTGGGGGGTTGGGCCGTCGGGATTGCCCATCCCCAAATCAATCAGATCTAGACCCTGATCTCGGGCGTGCTGCTTGAGTTCGTCTAGGCGGGCAAAAACGTAGGGGGGAAGACTACCCAACCGTTGGGCAGGTTTAAGCCAAGTGTGCATTCGTCAGTCAATAGATTGGCTATCGGGGAGGTAGAACGACTCCGGGCGTATCGTCGGCCGCAGGGGGATTGGCGGCAACGGGCTCAGCGCCCACCGTTCTCACCACTTCCACCCCATTCTGCTCCAAAATCACCGTTGGCGGCGTGCTGCTGGCATTAATCCGACGCACGGTTACCCGACTGTTGGCGATCACCTCACCGGAGCGCACATAGCGGGGAGCCGTCTCACCGGGAGCCATGATAATCGCAAAGGTGATACTGCCAAGTTGGGCAATGCCCGTGACCATCACCGCATTAGCCTCAGGGGTTTGGGGCTTGGGCGGCTCAACGGGACGCACGCTCACATCCGAGGGATTAGGGGCAATGGCTGTGGGCGGCGGCGATGGAGCTGCCTCGGGCGTGGGGATAGGGGTGGGGCTAGGAATGGGGAAAACGCCGGGAAAAATCTTGAACGGGTCGGGGCGGCTGGTGGCGGTGTCCGAAATGGTGCCCCGAAGGCGCTCGACCTCGGACTTTTTGTCGAGGGGTTGTTGCAGCGGTGTCCGCTCGCCCACCTCAACGGGGGTGTCAAACTTGGGGGGCTCTACGGGCTTAGGATCAGGCTTGGCCGCGATATTGGCTGGAACCGCACTCAAGGGAGTCGTCGAAAGGGGGCGACCGGCCTCAACGTCAGCCCGTACGATGTTACAGTCCGTGCCTGAGGGGAACTTGACAACAGTGGGGATGCCTGTCCGCCGATCCACACCCAAGGTGCAATCCTGACCCGGATCCTCACCGCAGGCACCAAGAAGAACTGCGACGCTGGTAATCAGTCCAACGGTATACCAAGTGCGACGGTCAGCACGCATACAAAGTCCTCCCTAAATGCCGATGGCTTGACGTGTTGATTGACGGCGCAATTGTAGTGCGAATACGGGAATTTAGCAATTTTTTCCCGATTCCATTTGGGGACGTTGGGGGGGGTCGGGTAAAAACAATTGTTGGTGAATGGCAGCGCGATCGCCCAAAGAGTCGAGGGTCTCCGGCAGCAGCGGCTCGCCATTGGCCAAACATTCCATCCATTCCCGCGAGAGCGGGGCCGCATCTCGGGGTAGTTCGGACAGCCTGCACCCCGGCAGCGGTAGTTCCGCCATCAGGGCATCCACCTTAGGGTCATAGCTGAGGGCCCAGCAACGGGCACCCTCGGCCGCCGCCATAATAAGGGCATGGAGGCGCATGGCGATCACCAGCTCCACACCGCGAAATAGGCCCTTAAGCCGCCGGGGGCTGTCTTCTAGAATTAATTGGCTTCGCTGGGGGATCTGCTGCACAATGGCCTCGGCGATCGCCCGGTCCTGGGACGGTTGGAAGGGAATCACCAGCAGATGGGTAGCGGTGGCCCGTTGCAGCTGATCGAGTGCTCTGATCAAAAGCTGAAGTCGGGACTCATTGAGCTGGGGGTGGGCCCGCAACACTACGGCCACCCGGGGAGCAGGCAGGCTGCTCAGTTCAGGCACAGACTCCGCCGAAAGGGCCCACACCGGGTCGGGGGCCAAAGTGGACTCAATGTGCCATTCTTGCAACAGGGAAGCAGAGGCTTGATCCCGCACACTAATGCGATCGCACTGGTGAAAGGCTTGGCGGGCAATCCACTGACTGGAGCGGTGACGCAGGGGCCCAACTCCCTGGGCCCAGGCGATCGTCCGCAGGTCGAAGTTTTTTGCCAGTCCCATCAGCCCCCCGTAGTAAAGCGGGTTACGAATACTGGTGGCGTCCTGCATCAAGCTACCGCCGCCCCAAATGAACCAATCGGACTGACGCAGCGCCTTAGGAACGCCAAGGGCCGAATAGCGATCCGTAGCCTCCACCTGGTGCAATAGCTCAGTCACCTGCGGTCGCGCCGAGAGAACCAGAGGCTTAACGGAGGGGGGCAACATCTGCAACAAAGTTGCTAGGAGCGCTTCATCGCCGCCATTCCCCATGCCGTAATATCCAGAAAGAACTGCGCGCAGCATGGCTTCTTGCTCTGTGAACGGTCATGCCCATCATACGGCCGTTCGCAGAACCCGGAGCGTTGTCAAGCCAGGGTCACTGCAGCCATGGATGATGCCGCCAGCGCGGTGGATTTGCTGGAGGGTGGCTATAACCTCGGCGGTCACCCGTTCGCCGGGGCAAATCACGGGAATGCCGGGCGGGTAGGGGCAGAGTAGTTCCGCACTGATACGCCCAATGGCCTGCGCCACGGGCACCCCCTCCTGGGCATCCATGAAGGCTTCCCGGGGGCTACACCCCTGGGGGGGAATAGGGCACGGACGGATGTGGGGCAAAGGTTCCGGCTGGGGAACCAGTTGGGACAACCCCGCCACCAAGCGCTGAATATCTGGGGCAGTGGTGCCAATACTTAAAATAAACACCAACTGGGTGAGGGTGGGCATTTCGGGCATCACCCGATGGTGGGTAAAGAGGTCTTGATCGACCTCAAAACCGTTGCGCCCCAGGCGGTGGAGCAACACCGTCAACCTAGTGGGGTCGAGGGTGGGTAGTTCCTGGGGCATAATCACCTCCAGATGGGGCACCACGGCCAGTTTAGAACGGGCGATCGCCGCTAATTCAAGGGTCTGGGACAGCAAAAATTCCCCCTGTTGGTGCAGTTGCCATCGGGAAACATCGAGGGAGAGTAACAGCAAAAAGTTGGGACTGGTGGTTTGGAGCAGGCTCACTGCCTGTTGCAAACGGTGGGGATCCAGGCGAGGGCCTTGGCAGTGCACCATAGAAGCTTGGGTGCAAGCAGTTCCCACCTTGTGGGTAGAATGGACGACTGCATCGGCCCCGGCCCGCAGGGCTGAAATAGGCAGTTGGGGATGGAATCCTAAATGGGCCCCATGGGCTCCATCAACGAGAAGGGGAATGTTGCTTCGGTGGGCGATCGCCCCTAGGGCCGGCAAATCGCCACACACCCCAAAGTAGTTAGGACTGACCAAGAGGACTGCCTTGGCATCCGGATATTGTTCTAGGGCGGCAGCCAAGGTATGGGGTGCCACCCCCAAGTCTAAATCCCGCGCCCAATCATAATCCGTTGGCAAATAGGTAGGGATTGCCCCCGATAGAACCAACGCACTGATGGTAGCTCGATGGCAGTTGCGCCCGACTAAGATCCGCTCACCCGCCCCAACGGTGGCCATCACCAACGCCTGAATCCCAACGGTGGAACCATTGACCAAGAACCATGTCCGCTCTGCCCCATAGGCTGACGCTGCCAAGGCCTCTGCCTCAGCAATGGCCAGGGCAATGTCGGGCAACTCCGGTAAATCCAATTGAAACGGTCGCACTCCAAGAACCTCCCTCAGTTCCGGTGCAATCCCCTGACCGCCCTTGTGTCCGGGCATGTAAAAAGCAGCGTGGTCATAGGTAAGGTAGTGCCGGGCGATCGCCAGCAGGGGCACCTGAGTCTGATCCATGGAGTGTATTGACTTTTTTAAACTAATTTTACGAGTGTTTACCGCGTCTTACGTTTTGTCCATCGCCCGTCTAAGATATGGGCCATAACAGAGTATTTTTACGCAGTTACTATTGATATCTTTAGCTGATTTCAAAACAGTTTCAGAACAGAAGGATTAATTTATGCCCCTATTTTTTATCACCCTTGTGCCCGCTACCCCCACTTGGTCGCCCAATGTGGCGATCGTCATGATTGCCTGCAATTTATTTGCCCTCGTTATTGGCCGCTACGCCATTCAAGTTAAAGGCGTTGGCCCTAGCTTTCCCGTAGCGCTTCCCGGACTGTTCGCCGGATTTGGACTGCCCGAGTTATTGGCAACTGCCAGCTTTGGCCATGTACTTGGCGCGGGAATGATTTTGGGCATGGGTCAGGCTGGGCTACTGTAGTCCCGCCCAAGCTCAGTTCCTTAGTTCAGTCTCTACAGCTCAGTCCCAAGATGGTGATCGCTCAGGACTCCGGTTCGCAATCGGGCGATCGCCACCAAGCATTCAACGGCACATAGAGCAGTGGCATCCATAAACTACTCAGCACCGCCGAGGTGAGGGCAAGTCGCTGCTGCTTTGGCCACAGGTCGCCGAAATCTTGCCCGAGAACCCAAAATTGAATCCCCAGAAGAGTTTCTATCCCCACCGCTCCCACAAAAACCAGCAGCGCTATGGAAATTAGATCCTCACGCATAAAATTTTGCCGCTGCGACCAGGCTGTTACCCCTCCGGCGATCGCTAGTCCTAGGGCATGGGTAGGCACCCAGTCTCCGCCCACCAGAGCATCCTGCACCAATCCTAAGGAAACTCCGGTAACCACCGCAACTAACACTGGATAGCGCCGACTCCAAGTCACCAGCCAAATCAACATCCAATTAGGCGTTACCCCCATGAGATTCATTCCCGGCAACTGGACATAGGTGGCACAGGCGCAGAGAAACACACTCGCCGCTGCCAAAACATAGTTGTGCCACCAAGGATAGTCCCGTTTAGGGGGAAAGTAGGAGGGCATCGGATTTAGCGGTAAATGGCTGAACATTAACATACTCTAGCAGTCCCAGGGGAGCAGAAAAGGCCACCACCGCTTCCGGAGCGGGCTGCTTGTCTAGGTTGATGGAGACCACTTGACCAACGACAATACCGGGCGGAAATCGTGTCGTGTAAGGAGAAGTTAGCACCACGTCTCCCACCCGCACATCGGGATCCCGCTCAAAAAACTCCAGCACCCCATTCCGCTGGTTTTGCCCCCGCAAAATTCCCATGAAGCGGCTCCGTGCGAGGGAAACACCCACCACACTACTAGGATCACTGACCAGCAACAATCGGCTGCTATGGGGAGAAGCTGCAGTCACCCGACCTACTAGCCCACCTGAACCAAGGGCGATCGCCCCGGGTAGAACCCCATCTTGACTGCCTTTGCTCAGCACCATCTGGCTCCACCAAGCCTCACCACTTCGGCCGATCACCATGGCCCAAGTTCCCTGATTTCGCTTAGTCACCTCAAGGTTGAGCAGTTGTTTAAGCTGCTCATTTTGGGATTCCAACTCAGCCATACGGGCATTTAATTCGACAGTTCGGGACTCAATCAAAGGCTCCGGATTACGGGAGACCCACTGCCACGGCTGGGTAAAAAATTGGTAGGCTTCCAGCAACGGCATGCCTTGAGTGATCCGCAAGCCGAGGGCGATCGCCAAACCAACTAGGGCCGATAGAAAATGGATGGAATATCTTCCCCACCATCGTCGTAGCGTATCGATCATGACTCTTCGCCCTAGAGATTTCGTAGCCGGCTGGTCAGTACTCGACCAAGATTCTTATAGTCTTCTAGCACGCGACCGGCCCCAATTACCACGCAGTTTAGGGGTGCAGGAGCAATGTGGGTAACAATGCCCGTTTCATGGCTAATGAGGGTATCGATGCCATTCAGTAGCGCCCCACCGCCAGCCAGCATGATTCCTCGATCAATAATATCGGCGGCCAGCTCAGGGGGGGTGCGCTCCAAGGTGCGCTTCACGGCTTCTATAATCACAGAAAGGGGCTCGGCCATGCTCTCACGAATTTCTGAGGACTTGACCGTGACCGTACGGGGTAACCCAGAAAGCAGATGCAGTCCCCGCACCTCCATGGTCACTTCTTCACCAGTGGGGTAGGCCGAACCAATCTGAATTTTGATTTCTTCGGAAGTGCGCTCTCCCACCACTAGATTGTGCACCGTCTTCATATATTTCATGATCGCTTCGCTCAGTTCATCTCCAGCCACCCGAACAGATTCACTAAGCACGATACCCTGCAAACTCATGACCGCCACTTCGGTGGTGCCGCCGCCAATGTCAATGATCATATTACCAGTAGCTTCGGTAACCGGAAGTCCCGCACCAATGGCCGCCGCGACGGGTTCATCAATGGGGTAAACTTCGCTGGCTCCAGCTCGCCGGGCGGCGTCCATGACGGCCCGCCATTCTACACCCGTCACGCCGCTGGGAATGCCAATGGCAATGCGGGGGTTGAAAATTCCATGGCGCACTCGCTGGATGAAGGCCCGCAGCATCATTTCCGCAGATTCAAAATCAGCAATGACCCCATCCTTGAGGGGGCGAACGGCCACGATGTCGCCGGGAGTCCGTCCGATCATTTTATTGGCTTCATCGCCCACAGCATAGGCAGTGCGGTCACGCTGGTCAATGGCAACGACGGAGGGCTCTTGGAGGACAATGCCTTCTCCAGAAACATAGATCAGGGTGTTGGCAGTGCCAAGATCGATACCAATGTCCTTCGCGAAATGGCGGAAAAGTCCCACAATTGCCTCTTATGCTATTTGATAAGCAATTTTACACGGAGATTCTAGTACGATTGCGCTGATTCGTCTAGGAGCAAAGCGTGTGATGCCACCTCTATATCAATTGCTGCCAATCATTGCCCAGCAGTATGTGGGCACACCCTACCAGTCGGGGTTGCTCGACCAATCCCCCGCCGAGGAGTTGGTAGTGCGGCTAGATGCTTTTGACTGCATGCTGTTTGTGGAAATGATGCTGGCTCTAGCCCGTCACGTGCAGCAGCCCCAGGTTTCCCTAGCCATGCACGTGCAGTCTCTGCGCTATATCAATGGGGTCTTGGATGGCTATTGCAGTCGGCTGCACTACTTTAGCGACTGGGTGCGGGATAATCAGCGCCGGGGAATGGTGATGGAACTGACCTCCCAGTGGGGGGGCAAGACAATCCGTAAAACGTTGAATTTTATGACGCGCCAGCGCCAAGCCTACCGCCCGATGATGCGGCAGGATCTTTTTTTGTGTATCCAAAAACGGGAACGCACCTTGGCATCTGTGCCCATGACCTACATCCCCACGGCGGAGATTGGGCGGGTGGTGCCGCTGTTGCAACCGGGCGATGTGGTGGCGATCGCCACGGCTGTTCCCAATTTGGATGTCACCCACACAGGGCTTATTCTGTCGCGCCGAGGAACCGTGGCCCAGTTGATCCATGCTTCACCATCCGGAACGGTGCGGGTGGCAGCGGATATGGCAGCCTATGTGCGGACGGTGCCCCAGGCGATCGGAATCAGGGTGATTCGCCCCCTAGATACTGGGGCTGCCGAGCGCGAATGACCTCTCCGATCACGATCAGGGTGGGGGATTGCCAATCACCGAGGTCGGGAAGGGTATCCAGGGTAGCGATGCCGAGGGATTGGGTCGGGAGGCTGCCCTGCTGGATCAGGGCAATGGGAGTACTGCCAGGGAGTCCACCAGCTTTAAGCTCGGCAATGATATGGGGCAATTGATGTAGCCCCATGTAGACCACCAGGGTGTCAGTGGCCGTGGCGATCGCCCGCCAATTAACCTTTGGGGTATAAGTTCCCATGGCTTCGTGTCCGGTGACAAAGGTAACGGAGGAGGCAAAGTCGCGGTGGGTTAGGGGAATGCCAACGATTGCGGGGGCCGCGCAGCCAGCGGTGACTCCGGGGATCACTTCAACGGGGATACCGGCTTTACTGAGGGCTGCTACTTCTTCGCCACCGCGCCCAAAATAAAGGGATCGCCGCCCTTGAGCGTACGATGCAGCGGTATTGGCGGGCCGCATCGACGAGGAGGGCGATAATCTCTTCCTGTT
>JAAUUH010000020.1 GCA_012031145.1 Oscillatoriales cyanobacterium SM2_2_1
TGCCAACTTTGGGGTCAACTGCTGGGAAGGAAATTCCACGGAGCACAATAACTTATTTTCCCTAGAACATATGACAATGGTGGTTAAAAATTTTTCCTGAGATCCAAGCTATCAAGGGCGATAACACCTCTATTGCTCTCCCTCTTTTCTTTAATGACGAAAATACTAACGAGCCACATCGAGCAGCGACCCAAAATGCAATTCATGACATCTTCAAACTGCCAGAAAAAAAGCTCAGTTTGATCTGACGCCCTATTTTTTCCTAAAATATATCAATGCTAAAACTATGCCAAAAAAGATCAAGAGGTGTGCCACCTGCCAAATTACGTTAATATTGCCAGTGCTTCCTTTGCTCGGGTTCCGGCGGTTTATCGTGATCGCTATGACCATGATTACTACAAGGCTTTAGCTAAAAAGCCAGTTTAGCTAAAAAGTTAGTTTAGCTAAGGAGTATTTTATTCAGGACAGTTTATGATGTTAGACCCTAGCACGATTGGCAGCCTTAAATATCTTTATTTGGATGAATTGATAGCTTCAGAAGGTACCGACGCACCAGATTTTGTCATCCGGGCCACTGCCCAACTTTTGCGGCAATCTGGGGGCAGAAACTGGTTGCCAGTAGTGGTCCAACCCATTGATCGCGATCGCTATCAAGTCATTGGTAATACGTTTGTGTATGCTGTTGCTAAAGAAGCAAAATTAGAACGGGTGTGGTGTGTGATTGCCGACACATCGGAGGGAGCCGTGCCGTTGGCGCGGGCCCTAGCTCGGGAAGATGTTCCCAGGATCAATCTGGCAACGGCGACGCGGGAGGAACTTTCAGCAGCCCTAAAGTATCTGAAGGCTCTGCCCCATAGCCCGCTCAAGATGCTCAATACGACCAGTGCCATTAATCGCATCCATGACGCGCCCCGCCAGTCATGGACAACGTTTACCCCGATTACTAGTCTGAGATGTGGCATTACCAAGGGCGAAAAGCTGGACGTTCTGAAAACGGTTTTCTATCTCTCGCCCGTGGGCACGCCACTTCCGGTGGAGAGCGCCTCCCAGGATGACCCTTCCAACCAAGGGCAGCCCCTAGAGCAAATGACCCTCGCGCAGCTTAAGGAGCAAGCTAAAGCCCTAGGCATCTTTGGCTTCAGCAAGCTACGGAAGGACGAGCTAGTGGTCAAAATCTGTAGAAAGCAACAGCATCGGGCTGCCCCACTTCTGGAATGACAGATTCAGCGTCCCAACGGATGCCAGGAGTCATGGCAAGCGAACGGAAATTCCTTAGGAACTGGAGGAGCGGCGCTGACTAAAAAACTGCCAGATCAACCCTAAACCGATTAAACCCAGCCCCAGCAGCCAGATTTGCCATTCCACCCAAAAGGCTAAAAACAGACAGGCTCCCAATCCGGCGATCGCCAGCCAACGGGGAAAGAGGAGTTGCTCCTTAGTCAGCTGGAGGGCAGCTAGATTGGTGACAGCGTAATAGATCAGAACACTGAAGGCACTAAAAGACCACGTGGATTTGACATTACCGGTCAGGGTAATCAGGGCGATCGCCAGACCCACAGTCAGAATCGCGGCGACGGGTGTAGTGCCTTTAGCATTGAGCTGGGCTAAAAAGCCGGGGAAATCCCGCCGACGGGCTAGGGCCAAAACCATGCGGGAGAGTCCCAAAATCAGGTTGAGCAACACGCCCAACATAGCCGCGATCGCGCCAACGGCCAGCACTTGGGGGCTAAAGGGAATGGGGAACTGCTGGGCAGCGGTTTCTAGGGGCGCAGGGCCAGTGGTGATCCCCAAACCGACACCGACAATGCCCACCGCACCATAGAGCACCATGGAGCCCAGGAGGGTCAGGGCCATGGCCTGGGGAATCGTGCGCCGGGGGGCGATCACCTCTTCCCCTAAAACTGCAATCCGGGCGTAGCCAGCGTAGGCCACGAACATGAGGGCACTAGCGCGGAGGGTACTCGGTAGGTCAAGGGTTGCTGGATCTAGGCGTAATCGACCCTGGGCGATCGCCAAGGGAAGCCCCTGCACCACAAAAAAGCCCAGCGCTGCCAGCGTTACAGTCAAGATCACCAGATTTACCCATTGGGAGCGCTGCACCCCCAGGAGCACCACTAGGGTCAAAAGCACCACTGCTCCAGCAGCAAGGGGTAACAGCAGCAACGCTTCCAGCTGCGAACCGATCCCAAGGGCCTTAAGCAAGTAGCCCGCAAACCCTAGGGCCGCAGTGGCAGCCGAGGCCGACTTTGCCAGCAGAAACGTCCAGCCGGCAACAAATCCCCATTGTGGATTGAGCCACCGGTAGCCATATTCGTAGGCTCCACCACTAACGCTGTGGTTGGCGGCCAGTTGGGCGGCATTCAAGCCATTACAAATTGCCACAAAGGCCGCAAGGGCGATCGCCACCAACACCCAAGAGCCAGCGGTTTCCGTCGCAGTACCAATACTGACAAATACACCTGTGCCAATGATTGACCCGAGTCCGGTGGTAGTGGCCCCTACCAGTCCTAGTTGACGCTTCAGTTGGGGCGGAGGGGTCATTGGGGCTGTCCCAGGAAATCCAACTTACCTAGGGGGACGCCATTGTGCCGCAGGATGCCATAGGCAGTGGTGACATGGAAATAGGCATTGGGCAAAACAAACATCAGGAGGAAGGGCTGACCAGTAAAGGTGAGGGTTTGTTGGCGCATTGGCAGTTGGATTACCTTCTCTTCGCTGCCATCAATTTGCGCCGGGGTAAATTCCTTAATGTAGCTCACAGTAGTGTGCACCCGCGTGACCAGTTCCTCAAAGGTGGTTTCATGGTCTTCAACGGCAGGCGCTTCCGTATCAGCAAGACGGGCAACACCGCGGCGGGCAATATCACAGGCGATCTGTACCTGGCGGGTCAGGGAAAACATGTCGGGGTAGAGGCGGCTTTGCAACAGCACAGCGGGGTCGATTTTTTGCTCAGTGGCGTGGGCAGAACCCTTGCTCAGAATATGGGCTAAATTTTCCAGGGTGCAAACCAAGGGCGGTACAGCAGCTTGGTACATTGATAGGGACATGACGAACTCCATGATGCTGAACCATATCTTACCAAGGTTAGAATCCTATCTGGCATCCGAAGGGTTGGCGCATCCCACAGGTTGGCCTAGGGCGATCGCCCCGGAAATGCCAATGACGTTGCAGCAGGCCTATGCTGCTTTGTTAGGGGTGTGGGATGGCGATCGGCGGGCCCAGGAGTCCTTTCTAGAGTTTCTAGAGATGCCCCATCCACCCAGGGAGCAGGCCGGTGCCATCCTAGATCTGCCTGACCCAGAGTTAACAGTAGCGCTGTTGGCAGAGGATTCGGCGCAGAACCAAGTGGCGTTGCTGTGGTTAGAAGTGTGGCGACGCTCACTGATGTTTCCCCACCTACCTGATGGGTTGCGGGTATTGCGGTTGGAGTCCCAGGTGGCAAGATGGGCTGCTCCCTACTATCGTCGGCTGGGAATATATAGTTTGCACAATCGGGAGCCGGAGGGCTTGTTTTATTTGAAACGGGCCCAGGCGATCGCCCCCTGTCCCCGCCACGAACTGGCCCTAGAATTTGGCTATGTCACCCTAGGCTTGCGGGAACCCAATCCTGCCCCCTACTATGTGCCCTTTGACTTACCCCTGGCCGTGGAGCCCGACTATGCCAGTGTGGTCACTAGTGTGTTGCTCGCGGAGGGGGATTGGTTTGAGGCAGAGTTGGATCTGTGGCGGTGGTTCTTGCAACCGGGCATGACAGCCATTGATGTGGGCGCAAATGTGGGGATCTATACCATCAGTGCGGCGCAGCGGGTAGGGAGTAGGGGACGGGTCCTGGCCATTGAGCCGTTCTCCCATAGCGCGGCCCTACTGATAGCCACCTGTGCTCGCCATGGACTAGATTGGGTCACGGTTTATCGGGCGGCCGCGGGCGATCGCCCCGATCAAGTCAAACTCGGACTGTTTACCGCCAGTGAGACCAATGCCATTCTCGCCGAGGTGGGAGACCAAGCCTACGAGGAAGTTTCCTGTTTGCCCCTCGATCAGATCATTGCCACAATGGGGATCGAGGAGGTGTCGGCGCTCAAAATTGACGCGGAGGGGCAGGAATTGGCGGTGCTGGTCGGCGCTCGGCAACTCCTTGAGCGGTGCCAACCCCTGATTGTTTACGAATATCAATCGGGGAAACACGGGCAAAACGATAGTGCTGGAGCCCTACTGCAAGAACTAGGGTACGGGCTATATGCCTACAACCGCCACCGCCGATCCCTGGAGGCGATCGCCACGACTCCCCCAACAGGTATACTCAACGTGGTCGCCATCCATACCGCACAATACGAAAATGTCGCTTTTCGTTTCTCAACTGCTTGAACAGGGTCTTTTAGAGAATCTGAATTTTACGGTTGGCATTGTCGGCTCACGGAAGTTGCTGAATTATGAAGAACTGGACGATGGCTGGCGTTTGTTGGGCGATCGCCTGACCATTATCGGCTTTGATGCCGACCCCGATGCCTGTGATGCCGCCAATCGCGAAATGTCCCAACGGCAGGAACCCTGGCATGAACAACACTTACCCTATGTGCTTGGAGCATCCCAGGAAGAGCGAACGCTCTATGTGGCCAAGGAACTCGCCTGCACCTCCCTACTCCCCCCCAACGAAGGCTATTTACAACGGTTTGAGCAACTCCATGACGCCATGGCCCTCGACTTTGAGATTCCGGTTCAAACCGCTACCCTCGACCAAGTTTGGCTCCATGAAAAACTGCCGACCCTTGATTTTTTGATCACTGATGTGCAGGGTGCCGATCTCGAAATACTCCAGGGTGCTGAAAAAATTTTAGACCAGGCTTTGTTGGTGCAGTCGGAGGTTTTATTCGCCCCCCTTTACATCGGGCAAGCCTACTTTAGTGACACCGAACAGTGGCTGCGATCGCGTCGATTTAACTTCCACAGCTTGACAGCCTTTGGACGCCCAAGGCGGCGATTTACGGCAGATGTATCCCCGAGCAACAGGGTAAGCAAGGAGCAAATTCTATGGGGGGATGCCCTATTCTGCCGTGATTTATGGGACACGAATGGCGATTTCAGCGACATGCAAACCCACGAACATCAGGTTCTGAAGCTGGCCTGCATGATGGATCTTTTGGGCTTTAGCGACTATGCCTACGACGCTCTGCAAACCTGCGCCTACTCCCTAGAGTTCACCCTAATTTGAGTCAACATGCTGCATTTTTTTCATACCGATTATTTCCTGCGGGAGCATAGTTACCACCACTACGAATTTTCCAATAGGGAAATCGCCAAGTGGATTGAATATTATTTTTCCCAGCGGGTGCCCTTCCACCAAGCAAACTGGTGCTCCGGGCGGGTGACCGTCCATCCCGATGATATTTTGCTGGGGCATCCCACCTATGACCATCCCCCAGAATTAAGACAGGATGGCTTAGGTTCGCTCCTGCGAGACTGGGTGAAAAACAATGCCCTCACCCCGGATGCGCCCTGCCACCCCAATTCCTATATTTTTATGGCTTGGGTACCAGAATTCCCAGTGGAATGGCGACCTAGTTTAGTGCACTTGGAATCCCAGTTGCTTGCAGTGCCAAAGATTTTTACCATTTGTAGCCAACTGTGGTTTGACCGAACCCTGGCCCTCACCGATGATTCGATCCAAAGCCGCGTCCGCCATAAATTAATTCGCAGCAATATGGGGGTAGCCATGCAAAACCTGCCCCGTAAATTTACTTACCGACCGGTTGGCGATCGCCAGTTATTACACATTAGTACCCTCGGTTCCTATAAGGGGTTTGACAACACCTGTGCCAGTGTAGAGGGGTTGCCAACGGTGCTGCATGTGGCGAGCAAATCGTTGCAGGCGGATGTGGGCTGGGTGAACGCTACTATCGGTGGAAAGACCTATAGTTTTAACTTTTTGGGGGCCATAGATAATGGCGATCGCCAGTTTAACCAGTGGGTGCTTGACACCTGTGATTTTTATCTGCACACCGGCACCATGGATGCCCAAGCAACCGCCATCTTAGAGAATATTGCCCGGGGTTTGATCCCATTGGTGACGCCGGAAAGCGGTTTTGAAGCCCCCGACGCGGTGTATTTAACCCACAATCCCAATGACAACCGGCAGATAATTGCCCGCATCCTAGAAGCTTCGGAGGAAGAACTACGGCATCGTAGCGAGCGCCTCTACGAGTTCGTGCAGCGGGAGCATCACTGGGAGGTGATAACCGACAAAATCTGGGACAGGATTCAGGAAGACATGGAGCGTCGCCGCCCCGTGGGGCCCAGTGTGCTGCTTTCCTATGATCCAATGCCCGAGTCTCCCAGGGTGATTTTGCCCAATGGTGCGATGCCGCAAGGGCCCGGGCAACCCGACCAGAGCGAACTCCAAATCATTTACCAACTCTGTCTGCCATGGCTAGGAGAGTCTGCCCTAGTGCTAGGGGATCCCACCGGCGAAATGGCCATTCATGCCGCCCTCGGGGGAATGCGGGTGCACTGGGTGGTCGATAATGTGGTCGATCATGATGCTCGCGCTCCCTTTGACAGGATGGGAATCGGCGATCGCCTGACGGTTCACAACACCAGTCCTGAGCCGCAACCGTGGCGGCTTGTGGTGGTGGGCGATGGGGTTTTGTTGTCCAAGGCTGAGATTCTGGGCTTGATGCAGCCGCTCTCGGAGCCAGTGCTGGTGATCTTTACCGGGGCGATCGCCCCCCAACGCACGGTGGGGCTAGATCAACTACGCAACCGGGGCTGGCAGACGCTAATCTACCCTACCCCAAACTATCTGGGCATCGCTTGGCGCGGGATCATACCGCTTCCGGAGTACCGCACCGCCCTGTCCCCTGCCCATCACCTGCCGCTCCATCTGGGCTCCTACGATGTCATGGGAGTCGAGCGTCCTGAATTGACGGAATTTCTGGAACTTCTGACCGTGGTGCGCCCCTTTACAATGCTAGGAATCTCGCGGCTCTATGCCCTCTATGCCCTGACCCGCACCCTTTGCGAGGCCGACTTGCCAGGTACCATCGTGGAGTGCGGCACCTGTGCTGGCGGCGCGATCGCCCTGATGGCTGCGGTCGTGAAAAAATATAGCCAACGGCCACGACGACTGTTTGCCTGCGATACCTTTGCGGGCATTCCCGCCCCAGAAGACGTTGATCGCTTAGAAGGAAAACCGGCCACCGAAGTGGGCGTAGGCGAAGGGACGCTCAACGCTGGCCTCGACTACCTTAACCTCATCGCCCAGCAGCTTGGCGTGGCGGACTTAATCGTGCCGGTGGAAGGTCTTTTTGCCCAAACCCTACCCCAGTGGCGGCATGAAATCGGGGCGATCGCCCTCCTCCACGCCGATGGTGACTGGTACCAATCCACCCGCGAGATTTTAGAGCATCTTTTTGATCAGGTCGTACCCGACGGCGTGATTCAATTTGATGACTACCACTACTGGGAAGGCTGTCAAAAAGCCGTCGATGAATTCTGGCAAGCGCGATCACTTACCCTCCCCCACCACACCATCGATGAGTCCGCTATTTGGTGTGTCAAAACCCACCTCCTTCCCCTCCTGGTCGCACCAGATTGGGAATCCTTTCCCGAGAGCCTCTGCGAGCAACTGGCAGAGGTGATTCTTGTTCTCTTGATCCAGCAGCCCCTGCGTCCCCTAGCGGTCTATGCCCGTCCATCCCAGGTGCCCCTCGCCGATACCCTACTCAGCGAAGTAATCCTGGCCCTCGCCATGCGCCCCGATGTTCCAGATGACCGCGAACCCGAAATCCAAATTATGACCGAGCATCCCGCTGCCAATTCTGTGATGGGACGATTGGCACTCGAATGCGACTGTCCCATAGTCGCTCGCGCCCTCGATTACTTGCCCGTTCTCACCCTATCAAAAGTCAAGGAGTCATCCCTGTGAATACAGTTTTGATTACTGGAGCCTCCTCCGGCATTGGCAAGGCTACCGCCCTTTATTTCCAGCAGCGGGGCTGGCGTGTGATCGCCACGATGCGATCGCCAGAAAAATGCCCTGACCTGGCCCAATTACCCCACTGCCAGCTTCTGGCACTGGATGTCACTAACCTGGATTCTGTGCAACGGGCGATCACCACGGCCCTAGATACTGGGGAACCAATCGATGTTTTGGTCAATAATGCCGGTTACGGATTGGTGGGTGCTTTCGAGGCGGTCACCCCGGAGCAGATCCAACGCCAATTTGACACCAACGTTTTTGGGCTGATGACCGTCACCCGCGCCCTACTGCCCCACTTCCGACAACGGCGGCAGGGGGTTGTGGTCAATATATCCTCCGTTGGCGGACAGATGACGTTTCCCCTTTACAGCCTTTATCACGCCACCAAATGGGCAGTGGAAGGGTTCTCCGAGTCCCTCCAATATGAGCTGCAACCCTGGAATATTCGCGTCAAAATCATCGAACCGGGCCCGATTAAAACCGACTTTTACCAGCGCTCTGCCGATGTCCAGCGATCGCCCGACTACACAAGATTCGAGAATCGCATTTTGCTAAACATAGAGCGCACAAGTCAAAACGGTGCACCTCCCGAATTGGTCGCCCAAACCATCTATCGCGCCAGCACTGATCGCTCTTGGCAGCTACGCTATCCCGCTGACCCCCTCGCCCGCAGCCTGCTATGGCTCCGTAAATTAATCCCTGATGGACTCTTCACTGCTCTGATCCGTCGGCAACTCATCTCCCATAATCAATCCAGTGAATTGACCGGTTGATATGTCTACCCTAGGAGTCATCATCTTATAGTCAATTTAATTAAGAGCGACACAATTATAGTTGTTTTGAGTACAATTACCCCCCTCGCCCTTTATAGGAGAGGGGCTGGGGGTGAGGGCGAGATTGTCTCCAATAAATCTGAAATATAGTCATTCTAAATAGCTATGAGACAGTTTGAATCCTTGGAAATATCACCTGAAGCAGGTTGGGTTGTCTCGTTTTTATTTGAAATTACTATAGCTATAACTAGGGCGCGTCACCAGCTCAAGCTAAAAGCCTGGCAGACTAAGCCTTATTGCACCCTTCAAACTTAACGGGTTAGGGTCTAAACCTCCCGCCGTGAAAGTATGTTCGCAGTCCCTAGCACGGGGTGTAAATCACAGCCCCATCGTGCGAACGATTCCCCACCGTGAGAAACCCCCGCTGATACAACTGCTGCAAAGTCCTTTCCACATGATCCGGCGCTTCACCTGTTTCAATAACGCAATCCGATAGGGTTGCCCCGTTTTTCTCTCGGCAAATCCGTAAAATCGCCACATCCAGCCGCTCCTTCACCGTTTGGGGCATGGTTTGGAGGGATGGACTCAGGCTTCGGTTATACCTAAGGTTGAAGTCGTCCTCCGACATCAGAAATAAACCAATTGCCTCAAAAAAAGCCACCATGCCAGGAATTAACGTCCAAAAAAAGAGAAGGTAAAAGATGCCCCAACCCCCTTCGCCCACATAAAACTTGTGGATGCCAAAACTACCAAAAAACAGGGCTAATAGACCGGCTATAATTTTATTTCGCATAGATTTAACATGGGTTTAAGGGATCAACGGCGTTCCTATAACTGCTGCAATTCGCCTCGACATAACCGCTGGGATTACAATGGGTACCTAGGACACAGACAATATTGTAAAGCAGCTACTTACCCCAAGTGAGTCATGCCCCCAAATGCATCAAGTCAAAGAGTGAATATCCATAAGATGATCGTTTCTCTCTTTTCTTTTTGAGTTAATCCATCCGACTGCTTCCCAACACTTCATCCCCATGCAGCTCCCTAGATCTTTAAAGGTAAGTATATGCATTTTGCAGACCAATGCAGGCATGATTGTCGCCCCTCCTGTTCAATCAACGCCTCCCAACTTCTTTTCTAGAAACAAAGCTCTACCCATTTTGGGGTCTAGCTCATAGGATTTGAATCCGAAGGATCTATAGGCAGCCATTGCCGTGTTGTTTCCCTCTAGCACCTCCAGCGTGAGCTTGCAACATCCTAACTCAATGGCAATTTGCTCGGCTTTCTCGAGGAGTTTTTTCGAGATTCCCTGACCTCGATGAATAGGATCGACCACAAGGTCATGAATGTTCAATAGGGGTTTGCAAGCAAATGTAGAAAATCCATCAAAACAAATAGCAAGACCCACGGGTTCCCCATCAAATAAGGCAATTATGACGTGGGCGGATGATCGCTTAGCCAGTTCATGGGGGAGGTTTACTCTGGCATAGTCCGATAATTCCTGCCCACCGCCCATCGGATCGCGGGTATAAAGTTGCATTAACTGAATCAAAGCGTCTCTATGGGCTGCCAATGTTAAATCAGCTAAAACGATTTCAACTTCCCTTGACATAATTTTTCGACTCGAAGGATTATGTTTGAATTAAACTGTATCCGCATTGCTTGCGGCTAACTCGAGGTTTCTGTTATAGCTGTAAATAACTGGGTTAGGATGGGGTGCAGGGGTGAAACCCCTGGCTGGGGGCGCAGCCCTCAAACCCCCTTTTCCTTCGATGTCCGAACCTACCCGAATATAGCTATATTTCGGTTCTCAAGAGTTGTGACTATGAAGTGACAACAATTCACCACACACGACCAAATCCTATTTGCTGTCAGAATAACATCAAGATCTTTCGGCCCTAATTGATACGATCTATTGATAGGAACTATTGACCCCATACACAACACTAAATGCTCTGGCTACCTTTGCCATGATGCCTATCAATTCCAATTGACGCGACACGTAATTTTAGGGCCCGATCGCAATTTTTTGTAACATCTCTTGAGCTTGTTCGGCATAACTCCCGCCAAATAGATTGAAGTGATTGAGGATGTGATAGGCATTATATAGAACCTTCCGCTGCTGATAGCCCGGACTGAGGGGGTAAGCGGACTGGTAAGCCCGGTAAAATTCTGTCGGAAAGCCACCAAAGAGTTCGCTCATAGCTATATCCACTTCGCGATCGCCATAGTAGAGCGCTGGGTCGAATACCACGGGCGCACCCAAATAAAAACCAACATTACCGCTCCAGAGATCCCCATGGACTAGGGAAGGTTGCGGGTCGCCCGTGGCAAAATAGCGGGGAACTGCTGCCAATACCTCCGATTCGGGCACCCGACAGCGGAAGCCACGCCGTTGGGATAACCGCAACTGATAACCGAGGCGATTTTCCTGCCAAAAAAAACTCCAGCGATCGCACCAAGTATTTATTTGGGGCGTGGCACCAATTGTATTATCCCGATGCCAGCCAAATCGCTCACCTGTGACTCGGTGAAGGGCGGCTAGGACTTGCCCAAAGTGGGCCCAATCACCACTGCGGGTCAGGTTGAGCCATTCCAGCACCAAAAAACTATGGGTCTCGGTTACACCCCACGTAATCGGGCGCGGGGCACGGCAAACCTGGGTGTGTCCCAATGCTTCAAGGGATTGGGCCTCGGCTTCAAACATTGCCAGCTTCGATGGCTGATTGAGCTTAACGAAGAAGGTGCGGTTGCCATCGGTGATGCGATAGGTATCATTGATGCAGCCCCCTCCCTGGGAGCGCACATCCCGAAGCACAAAGGAGAGCTTGGTAGTTTGGGCGATCGCCGTGCCTATTTCTGCCCACGGAATCATGACTCGGGGACAGAGCTTTCCGACACAGGGAGACTAGCAGGGGTATCCAAATCGGGAACTTCCGCTTCTACAAAGGGCAGGGAAGCTCCATCCAAACCGCGCTTGATGCGTTCCGGCGTGTAATCTAGGGTGACAAACAGCGGATAGTGGAACTCTCCCTTATCGCCTAGGAGATCGCGGTATCGCCACGGGAGCAGCCAATAATATTCATCCCCGAGGACCATTTCCACTTGCCGCCACCGCTGGAGCATGGTCGAAAAATCTTCGCCGGGGCGATGGATAAACAAAAAGATTTCCCGTCCGGTCTTCACCTTCCAGTCGGGGTCACACATCAACACCGCCAGATCACAGGAAAGCTGAATATGGTTTTGATGATCGCGGGAGCTGGCTAGCTTAATAACGGGCATCGGCACACTGATCAGGCTTTCACTGGGGCGGCGCAGGCTGGGGATGAGTTCGAAGTAGGGACGATACTGACGCAGCAGAAGTGTCGCCTCGCTGGGGTTGCTGTAGTGGCAAAGAAGGGTGTCGTACTGATGCTGATGGGTAATCATGGCTCTGGGAAATGGCACCCGCAGGAACGGATACCCTATAAAAGTTGGGTTGCACTGATCATAGCGGCATCTGCCGAGGTCGGATGAGGCAGTATGACCGTAAATTGGGAACCCTGATCCGGAACCGAGTGCACCACAATTTTACCGCCGTGGGCCGCAATGATGTAATGGGAGAGATACAGCCCCAGTCCACTGCCTTGTTTTTGGGAGTCCCCCTGTTGAAAACGCTGGAACAGCCGAGTCTGGGCAGCCGCAGCAATACCAACACCTGTGTCTTGAATGGTGACCGAGATTACATGCTCGTTAACCGTGCCGCGCACAACCACCTTACCGATCTCCGTGAATTTGAGGGCATTGCCAATCAGATTTTGAAAGACGCGGCGCAACTCCAGGCGATCGCCTGTCACAACCATCCCCCGGGGAAAGGGTTCCACTAACAAATCAAGGCGTTTGTCTTGGGCGATCGGCAATAACTCTGCCACAATTTCCTGCACCAAGGTGGCCAAATCAAGGGATGACAGGGACAGGGACTTACTGCCTGCTTCGTAGCGATAGACATCTAACAGTTTATTCACCATTTCCAAGAGATTGCGATTGCTGCGCGCCATAACGGTGAGCACCTCCTGCACCGCCGACGGCAATTCGCCAAGGGCCCCATCTTGCAATAATCCCAGCATCCGATCTGCTGATACGAGGGGAGTACGGAGGTCGTGGGTGAGGCGTGATACAAAATCTTGCCGTTGCCGGGCGATATGATCTCGCTCTTCAATGCTGTGCTTGAGGCGCAGAAGCGATCGCACCCGCGCATAAAGATCTTCCACCTCAACGGGCTTATGGATGAAGTCATCGGCCCCTAAATCCAGCCCCTTGGCGACACTGGCGCGATCATAGGCCGTAATTAGAAGGATGGGAATAAACGGCAGATGTCTCATTGCCCTGATGTGCTGGGTTAGCTCATAGCCGTCCATCTCTGGCATCATCACATCCAGCAAAATCAGATCCGGCAGCCCTGACTTTAACGAATCAAGAGCCTGGTGGGCGGAGGAAGCGGTCATCACCTCATACCCCTCGTCCTCAAGGAGTGTTCGAAGCAACCAGAGGTTGTCAGGAACATCATCAATGACGAGCAGGCGATCGCGCTTCATGGAACAGCAACTTATGGGGCGCACCTATAATGGCACACCCAATTTTGGGGATACATTCCCCAAGTGACAGAGATTGGTCTATCGGCCAATCACGGCTTCCCGCAGGAGCAAACGTCGTCCATCATAGACTTCCAAGACTCGATTATTCACCCGATAGACGACATTACCATTGGTGGCGACATAGGCCGTGTCGCCAATCTGAACGGGCAGATTAATGGATGCCCGGGTTTGCTTATCGACTCCCCGATAAAACAGACGGTTATCCTGTCCTTTGCAGATAAAAACTCGAAAGTTTTGGGTCTGAAAAGAATCTACTTCCTCTGCCCGCGGACAACTGGGCATTTGGGCTAAGGTTCGTCCCGAGCCGTCCCACAGGGTAACGACGGTCAACATGCCAACGCCTAACCATTTCCAGATACCCATTACTCTGCTCCAAGGTAGAATTACGATTTGCGCTGACAATTTAAGGTTTGCTATCACCGGACTCAGATAAATCAAACTAGTGAGCATCATATCCTAAAATTCTGGTGAGTAGGGCTTGTTAGGCACCCTCATCAAAGTAACCACAATCTATTTTTTCAGCTAGATAATAACTAGATATAGAGTCATCGTTGAAAAATATAGAGTCACCGTTGAAAAAAGCCTATCATTACTATCATAAGGCTGGTTGACTGTCTACCACCAATCCAGACGATCTTGCTGCCAATCTGACATGCATGAGGGCTTCTCGAAAAATCAAGATCTTATCGAGAACGAGTACCCTAGGATAAGCCTTATAGATTCACAATATTCGCAATGAGGTCATTAATCGAGGTGCCCATGAATTATCGTTTCTTCGGTGAACTGCGATGGTGTAATGAAGCTCTCCTTACTCGCTTTCTGTGCTTATGATGCCCCAGTCAATTAACTTACGTCAGGGTTGTATGCAGGCATATTATCCGATCCTGCCTTACCTAAAGGCAAACAACATTAAGACCAAGTGTGTCTTTTTGGATGAGTCCATCGGTACCACCATTTCAACTTTTGTCGATCCCACTTCTGGCGTTTATAAATTGCAAGCCATGTCACCCTATTTTGACTAGAATTCCAACGACAACGTGCTCCAAGAAACGGGTAAAACGTCCTTGAGTTTGACAAGGAGTTAATCCACTAATTCATTCGCAAGATTTTCGTAGGCAGTTTATAAGTTTTCAGATGGAATAATAGCGGAGATATCGGGTATTGATTTGATTTCAGTAATTTCTTCACCATTTCCTGCCCCTGTTCTGTTCAGCTTCCTGAATTCAGGAAACTCAGGGCATTGCTCAAGAAGGTTAACATTCATGACCTTTAGCAGTTCAGCAAGAAGCTCACGTTCTTTTTCAGTATTTTAATATTATCCCAATATTACCCTTTACGAGACAGTTGATTTCGTTAACAAAGTACACAACCACCTATCAGACGAACCCATGTCACTTAACAAATTTAAAGCTAATTGCATGATTAGCTTTGCCAGGGTATGTCAAGTATTTCAAATATTGATTACTATCGCAGTCCAACCAAAACACCACAAGCACAGGGAGTGAAATAGCCTGGGTTCCCTAGTATCAGCATTAGCTGGATGTGATGCTTTGCATAAGTTCAGCGGCAGCGGCAAGAAGGTCCTCCCGCAGGCCTTGGAGGTCGGGACGGACTGCGAGGTAGGAAGTAAGGGCGGTGAGGGGATCGAGGGCGGATTGGGTATCATCGTGGCTAAGGCGCGATCGCCCATCCACTGGCACCACCTCCGGCAAGATGCTGTAGGAGTGGGCTTCTCCTAGGGCCTGATATAGGACGCGATCATCGATCAAAGCTAGCTGCTCTGGGCGAAGACGGTATTGCACTCGGGTGATGGCCGCCTGGATATTTTTTGGGCGATCGCCCTAAGGAGGTCGGCTTGGGGATTGCTGAGTTGGTCAGATCCATCGCCACAGTACAAAACTGGCGGGCGGGGATAGGACAAAAAGTAAGTTTGGTTTTACCCCCAGCAATTTCCACCCAGCAGTAGCCCTTCTCTTCGGTTTCTTCACCAAAGTCCACCCGTTCAATGCTGCCAGCGTAAACAACTGGCGGTTCAGCACACAAAATTTGATGACGATGCACATGTCCTAGGGCTACATAGGCAAATTCGGGTCGGGATAGGAGCGCCAAAGGCACCGTAAACCCGCGACCGGCCGACAGAAATCGCTCCGCGCCATAGGTGGCCTGCTCTACCATAAGGTGGGCTAGAACCACTGCGGGCACCGCCGGATCAAGGGTGCGAATTTCTCCTTCTAGGGCTAAACCCAAGCGTTGCTGAAGCAGAAGGGATACATCGACCATGGACAACCCCTCGGCATCTTGACGGGTAAGTAAGGCCGACCGCGTCAGCCACGGAATGGTAATCACCTGCACCTCCCCGCCACGGGTAGTCAGACGGTGGGTTTCTAGGCGATCGCCCACCACAAACCCCGGCACGCCTAAACTACGATAGATAGCGAGGCTAGCGCCTCCCTGTCCCTGGGAATGCTGATCGTGGTTTCCTACTAGCAACACCGTGGGAATACCGGCATCGGCCAAGCGGCGAAACTGTCGCGCAAAAATCTGCTGCACAATTGGCGGTGGCGTGGCATCGGGAAAGGCATCACCGCCAAAAAGCACCAGGTCGGCCGGTTCGGCGATCGCCCGATCCAAACACAAAGACAGCGATCGCTCAAAATCTAAAATCCGCGAATTCAAACCCGTCTGAACATCCATCACCCCATGGGTTGTGCTGCCGAGGTGAATATCCGAAAGGTGTAACAGACGAATCATGGCAGTTTACGGATCGGAAGCAATGGCGGTTCCATGCAACAACGCCACAAAGGCATCCGGCTCTAGGGGCGGGCTAAACAAATATCCCTGGAAGCGATCGCACCCATGGTGCCGCAAAAAATCCTGCTGCTCCGGTGTTTCTACTCCCTCTGCCACCACCATCAACGCCAAGCTATGGGCCAACTCAATAATCGCTGTCGTAATGGCTGCATCGTGGGGATTATGGGGTGAATCAGTCACAAAACAACGATCAATCTTAATCACATCTACCGGAAAGTGCTTTAGGTAGGCCAGCGAAGAATACCCCGTACCAAAATCATCGATCGCAATCTGGAACCCCATCCGCCGCAAACTAGTAAGGGCATATACCGTGGAATCAGAATTTTTCATAATCATGCTCTCGGTCAATTCCAACTCCAGATCCGTCGCTGCCACCTGGGTATCCTCCAGTACCTCCCGGATCGCCATCACCAGATCCTCTTGGCGGGCAAAGTGTTGCCCCGAAATATTCACCGCAATGCGCCCAAAGTTGAGCCCCAACTCTCGCCAGTGGCGCACTTGAAGACATACCCGCCGCAAAATCAGCACGCTCAGCCGCTGCATCAATCCCATCTCTTCGGCAATGGGGATAAACTTGGCCGGCGAAATAATCCCTAACTCAGGATGGAACCAGCGCACTAAAGCTTCCGCCGCTACAATCTGACCGGTTTTCAGATCCACCTGGGGTTGATAGTGTACTCGAAATTCGTCTCGTCGCACTGCCTGATGCAACCGGTTGGCCAGGGCCATCGCCTCCGTCGAAAAGGTCTTCATGTCAGGACTGTAGATGCGAAAGGCATTCCGTCCCAGTCGCTTAGCCGCATAGAGCGCCAGTTCTGCTCCCTTAATCAACCCATCGGCATCCGGTTGATCCGTCGGATAGGTAATCGCCCCCACCGTGCTGGTGATGAAAATATCATGCCCATAAAAGCTATAGGATTGGCTCAGGTTTTCCAGGAGTTGCTGCACCGTCTCCCGCAGAGCCTCCAGCTCAACAATATCCATGACCAATACCGCAAACTCATCCCCGCGCAGTCGTGCCACTAGGTCGCAGGGAGGGAAAAATAACCGCAATCGCGCTGAGATAGCCTTCAGTAATTCATCGCCCAACCGGCTACCCAGGGTGTTATTGACGACATTAAAGTTATCCACATCCACCAGCAAGAGGGCAAACTGTCTGCGGTTCTGTTCCGCATGGAGGATATAGCTGCTCAATGAATCATAGAACAGCAAATGATTCGGCAATTGGGTTAAAGGGTCATGGTGTGCCTGAAAGGCAATCCAGTCCCGATCCTCCTGGAGAATGCGTTGGTAGTAGTTCCGCTCAGACTCCACTTTTTGCAGCCGCGCTGCGATCGCCTCCAATAACTCCTGAATCGTAAAGGGTTTGGTCAGATAATCATCCGCCCCCAACTGCATGGCCCGGCGCTGATCCGCCTTTTC
This sequence comes from Oscillatoriales cyanobacterium SM2_2_1, assembly GCA_012031145.1. Taxonomy (GTDB): domain Bacteria; phylum Cyanobacteriota; class Cyanobacteriia; order Pseudanabaenales; family Pseudanabaenaceae; genus UBA999. Next base: position 17,616 of record JAAUUH010000020.1, read on the forward strand.
GGTTTTGGCCGTAAGAAACACAAAGGGAATCGCCGCTGTCCGATGATCTTGCCGCAGACTAGACAGTACCCCGTAGCCATCTAACTCCGGCATTGCCACATCACAGACGATTAATTGGGGTTGGAAGGTGTGGGCCATTTGCACCCCGACCACACCATTCTCAGCCCCAATGGCGTTGAAGCCCTCAAAGGACAACGTCTCCACGATTTCCTCACGTAGGGTATCCATGTCTTCTACGACCAGAATCGTGATCATGACAAATTTTTGCCGGTCTAGGGTTTACTTATAGCCAGAAATCTCCGCCAGCTGCTCTAGAGTCCGCAGCCCCGGATAGGTGCGACCATTAATCTCCCAGGTTGGATAACCGCGTACCCCCGCAGCTTGACAGAGTTGGGGGCGGGCATTTTCACCCTTAGGGTCGCATTCCACATGGTCAATCTGGGAAAAAGCTTCGCGCCCAAAGAGTTCCTTCTGCCGCTGACAGAAGGGGCACCAGTAGGCACTGTACATCTTCGCCCCAATCCGGCGTAGATGCTGGGCTAGCCCAACCTCGCGACGGGTAGAAACCCGCTGAATCGATACTCCCTGCCCTTGAACCGAAACAGGTAAAAAAACAGCACATCCAAGGGCCAGGTAGCCAAATAATAGAGCGCGTTTCATATCTCAGTTGCCAATAATTTAGCCCATTGTACATCCCACCCATGGCAGAGGGCGGCCATAATCGATGGCAGTCGACAACTCTGCCAATCAGCGAGCTAGTTTTTTCTTGCAGAGCACTCCGATTTCGGCTCGAGGTCTTGGTTATGAGCAAAATAAGTCCTTTATGAACTGTACGGCCACCGAAGATGCTCACTCTGCTCACATGTCAATTGCTCTGATCATGGACGAACGCTAATTTAGACGGAGCAGTTGAAAATTCCACCGACTGCGATCGCCCCGCAGCCCGCCGCCAAATTAGAGATTCCGGTGTTCCCCAAATGACACCCCCTTGATTGCCATAGAGTGCCGAGGCGATCGCCTGAAGGATGGTGGTTTTCCCGGCAACGTTTTCTCCCAAAAATACCCACCAGTGGCGCAGTGTTGACGCGAATTTTTTAAGCACAGTGATATATAGTCATTTTAATTAAGATTGAGACTTTAAAAGGTCAGCATTGACTTTCGAGTTCAGATTGAGTGGGGTTTGAGGTTGGAAAAAGCTTTATCTAATTCAAGTTAAATGACTATAACTAATCTTGGTCAGTAGCGAAATCAAGATGCTGCCTGGGATTCAAAAGTTCATAGCCGCTGCTGAATATTGGCATTAACACCGCCACCTTTTTTCATCCATTGCTAGGTGAGTCAAAAAAGCATTAATCACTTCCCCACCCATCTCCTTGGGGTGCCGCTTATGGTGAAACCGGATAAAGCGACGAATCCAGAGAAGAGAAGACTTCTTGATTTGGCAGATGTAATGTTTGACCCGCAGGATAGCACAAACCTGCCCTAGGAACTTTTTGGGTCTAGGGGTAGAAGTACTAATGCCCATTTAGGCGGATAAAAATCTTTACAGATAATTATCTTGCAGAATTTTGACATTACATGATCTTCGGGAAATTTTCTAGCAGAGTGACAAATAAGCCCATGTACAAGCGTTTATCCGTCATTTCGTCGTTGAAGCATATGTTATGTGCAAAATGAGCTAAAGTAGTTTAAATGTTTTGAAACTTAGTCGCCTTACAGATGAGTAGCCTAGATATTAAAGAGGCAATACAGAGCCTTTCAAGAAATGAATTGAGAGACTTTCTTGACCGGTTAGATGATGATCGGGACGCTATTCGGAATCGACAAATCGAAGAGGACATGAAACTAGGAAGGCTAGATCACCTGATTTCAGTGGCAAAGAAAGAATTTAGAGAAGGAAAGTGTCGACAAATGTAAATCACTTTACTACTCCTAGGTTTCGGATGTTTTATGATCAGCTACCTGGAAATATCCAGAATTTAGCAGATAAAAACTATGAACTCTTGAAATTCAATCCTAGACACCCATTATTGCACTTTAGGAAAGTTGGAGAATTTTGATCAGCTAGAGTTGGAAAAGACTTTAGAGCACTGAGATTTCAGGAAATAGATGGGATAGTCTGGTTTTGGATAGGAGCACATGAGGAATACGAAAAAATCTTGAAGAAGAGCACATAACCAATCACTGCACCCAACCGTATGTTAAATTACTCTCATCATCCAAAATTAATGACGGCGGGTGAGTTCAACCGTTATACCGAAACCGAAGAGCTCGACGAAGTCATTTGTTTTCAGCCAAGGTTAGGCGCTCAAAAATGAATTACTTCGTTGATGAGTTCCGAGAGGTTATTGGTGATCGCCCACACTTGAAAAGCTTAAATTGAGAGCTTAATGAATCTATTTACATGCAACTTCTCAGGGCTGCACCAACCAGGATCCCCATTCCACCAAAGCGAACTACTTGCCAGAAGGGCTCCTTGAAACTGTCCCAAGTTAGTAAGCGACTTTCAAGGTCTACCTCGAGCAAGTCGAGGCGATCACGTAGGTGATCTAACTCTTCTTTGGGCACCTTTTGGGTCTCTAGGTCGGTGATGCGACGCTGCAACTCCGCCTGTTCCCGCTCGGCTTCCCTGATTTGATGCAGCCGTTCTTGGAGCGATCGCGCCTGCTCCAGCACTTCTTGGAGTTGGGTTTCAAGCTCTTGCCAGGAGGTAGTCATGGCCCAACATCATAACCGAAAAGGTTGGGATTGACTTCTGTTAGCACCACATCCGCTAGGCCGTAGTCGGCCCACCGGCGATCGCACAGCACCGCCACATCCGGATCGCTTTCTAGGGCTTCCCCCCACTCATGATCGGTTTCGGGAGGAATTTTGGTGGTGGCATCGATCCCCATGCGGCCACCGAGACCAATTTTTTCACTGGCAAAGTCGAGGGAGTCAAAGGGTGTTTCCGGCAGAATAAACACATCGCGCACCGGATCAACTTTCGAACTAATCGCCCAAACCACTTGGCGCGGGTCGCGGATGTTGAGGGTGTGATCGACCACAATCACAAACTTGGTGTAAGTAAACTGGGGCAGAGCGCTCCAGAACGCCAACGCTGCCCGCCGCGCCTGACCGGGATAGGATTTTTTTACCGCCAGAATGGCCGCCTTGTAGGAAAGGGCTTCCATTGGCAGGAAAAAGTCAGTAATTTCTGGCACCTGCTGTCGCAAAATCGGGGTATAGATACGGTTAAGGGCGATCGCGATCATGGCTTCCTCCTTAGGGGGACGCCCAGAAAAAGTGGTCAGATAGATAGGATTGCGGCGATGGGTGAGGCAATGGAACCGGATTAGGGGGGAATCCTCCACACCACCGTAGTAGCCCATGTGGTCACCAAAGGGGCCATCGGGTAGCGCCTCATGGGGGGCAATCGTGCCTTCTAGGACAAATTCTGCTAAGGCAGGCACTTCTAAATCCAAGGTTTTGCACTTCACTAACTGCACACCAGTGCCGCCATAGAGTCCGGCAAAAATCCACTCTGACAGATCTACCGGAATCGGCGTTGCCGCTGCCATGATCAGCACCGGATCGACGCCAATGGCGATCGCGATTTCCAACTTTTTACCCATCTCTGTGGCCTTGCGCAGGTGTCGCGCCCCACCCCGCACCGATAGCCAGTGCACAGTCATCGTATTTTTCGATTGCTGTTGCAGCCGGTAGACACTGACATTGGGAATACCGTTTTCTGGATCCTTAGTAATCACCAACCCTAGGGTAATCACCCGTCCTGCATCCTTGGGGTAGGGACGAATCATAGGAATGAGGTTTAAATCCACCTGATCACCCTGGAGCACCACCTCTTGGCAAGGAGCCGTGCCCAATAAATGGGGTAGGGGCCGGGACTTGACGACATCTAGTAAAATTTTGCCAAATTCAATGGCCTGGGAGAGTTTCTTGGGTGGTTTAGGGCTTTGCAGCTTGCCCAGCTTTTCGCCAAGGGTTTCCAACTGTTTGGGGGTTTCCATACCCATAGCCCAGCAGACCCGCTCCGCTGTGCCCATGGTGTTGATGGCAATGGGCACGGTGTGACCGACCACATTCTCAAATAACAGCGCCGGTCCGCCCGCCCGCAGCATCCGATTACAAATTTCGGCAATTTCCAGGTCGGGGTTTACCGGAGCCGTAATCCGACGCAGTTGCTGACGGCTTTCCAACAAATTCAGGTAGGAGCGCAGATCGCGGGTCATAGGGAAGTGGCAAAGAACAGCTCTATTCTAGGAAATCCATTAGCCATGCACCTAACTGAAACTAGGAGAATTCAAGAACTTCCGCCATTGGATGCGAGTATAAATTTCTGGTCAATGCCAGTAACCCAATAAAAAGGATGGTTCCCCCCGCCCGCAGCCTATTGACAGGGAGAGGGGGATGTGGCAATTTGATAATCATTCTCATTTTTTTCTGTGTGGGTCTGGATGTTATGACGGTGACGGTGGTAGGCGGGCTGTCCGGGGTGGGCAAGACCCATTGGGTTCGGCAACAGATCCAGCAGCATCAAGGGCAGGGTGATCCGATGTTTTATTTCGCGCCGGGAGAGGGACAACTGCCCCTAGATCGCACCCTATTGCAGCTAGAGTTTTCCGACTTGGCGGGTTTTACCCCCGACCAGGAAGCAGATTTGATTCGCTGGGTGGATGCCCAGCGCGGCCCCTTTTGGGGCTGGATCGAGTTGGGGGTGCACATGGATTTGGACTCCGGAGCTTTTCTACTGACGGCCCTGCGAGAATGTGCCGACTGTCGTCATGTGGCGCTGCTGCCAGAGTCCCTGGGCAACTTATCTACACCGTGGCATTTGTGGGCCGATGAAGTGGTATGGCTGCCGACGGCGGTAACCCAATGGGAGGGACTGCGGCTATGGCGATCGCCCCTTTCAGGTCAGGTGTTTGAACCACGCAGTTTGGAAACCTTTTGGCAGGAATTAACCCTTGGGGCCTACGGCTCAGTGATTCGCGGCAAAGGATTGTTTGAGTTGCCCGACGGCCACTGCTTTTATCTGGATTTCTGTGCCAGCTCGCCCCCTAGCCTGTATCTGCCCGTCCGGCAAGGGCGTTGGCACCATGGTCGCCCCCAGCGTTTTAGCGGTATTGAGTTGGTGGGTACCGATCTCCAGCGGCCAGAGCTGATTCAGGCGATCACGGACTGCTGTCTGACCGATGAGCAGTTGGCCTACCATCAACAGAGGTTCCCTGTGCCCAATCCCTAGTTTCCCAGGATCCCTATGAACATTGCAGTTATTTCTTGTATTCACGGCAACTATGAGGCGCTGATCACAGTGTTGCAGGACATTGACGCCCACCAAGTAGACCAAATCGTCTGCCTCGGCGATTTGGTGGGCTACGGCCCCTACCCCCATGGGGTGGTGGAGTTGATCCAATCGCTGGAGATACCCGTGGTGCAGGGCTGCTGGGATGAAGACGTCACCCATGGGCTGAATGCCTGCGAGTGTAGCTATCCCTCCTTGCTGGCAGAGCGGCGCGGACGGTTGGCCCATGAATGGACCGTGCAGCAGCTACATCCTGAATCCTTAGACTATTTGGCAGGACTGCCTAAAATATATCGTCAAAAAAATCTGGGTTTTGTCCACGGTAGTCCCTACAGCCAGCATGAATACTTACTGCCAGATCTAGATGGGCTACTGGCTCTAGAGCGGGCGATCGCCGCCGATGTAGAAGTGCTGTTTTGCGGTCACACCCACGTCCCCTACGATCGCACCCTTTCCGGCGGCACTCTAACGGTGCGGGTCAATGGTGTCCCCCAAACGATCCCTGCCCCTGCGAAGCGCATCATTAACGTTGGTTCTGTGGGGGAGCCGCGCCATGGTCGCCCCCACGCCACCTATGTAATCTACGATACCGATTCTGGTGTAGCTACCCTGCGCGAGGTTCCCTACGACTATCGGCGCACCTGTGCCGCCATCATAGAGCAGGGGTTGCCGACCATTTTTGCCTGGCGTTTGGCCCAGGGGCTGGAGTTTGCCGAGAGGGCGGAGGATGCTAGCCATTTATGCAGCCGGGGTGTGGGTTAGATGTGGGCGTTGCTTTGTGGCCTGGGCGGAGATGGGGCACTCTATGAAGCGATTTTGGCAGATGTTCATCGACAGCCAGCGATACGGGCTCTCTATATTTTGGGGAATGTGATTGGCCCTAACGCCCGCAGTAACGACTTGGTGCAGCGGCTTCAAGCCCCCCATGCCCCCGGGCCGCAACCCCAGGTCTGCCTCGGCTGGTGGGAGCAGCAATGTTTAATTCTCCATGGACTGAGCCAGGAAACCGAACCCCACGACCTAATTGAGCACTATGGTGTAGGCACGGCCAAACTCCTGTGGGACGAAATCACCCGCGAGACGATCGCCTGGATCTATCAATTGCCCCTTGCTTTTAACGAATACGATTGTCTCCTACTCCATGGCAGTACGGTGGCAGTGGGCGAACGCCTCGATCCCAAGGCCGATCCTTTTTTTTTGCTAGACCGAATCACACGGGCGGGGGCAAACCGGCTCTTTTGCGGGCGATCGGGGCAAGCCTTTCGCTATGACATCACTGCCGGTACCGTCACTTCCAGAACCATCACCCTCAACGACACCCAAGAAACCCAAGGCGATTCCCCTTCTGAACGGGCCATCATTGGCGTGGGCAGCGGTAGCACCTATGCCCTCTATGATCCCCTCACCGATGCCCTCACCTTTCGCACGGTGCCCAATCCAGCCAAGATCTAAGAGTTATAGTCAACTTAATTAAGAGCGACACAATTATAGTTGTTTTGAGTACTATTACTCCCCTCTCCCATAAAGGGCGAGGGGCTGGGGTGAAATCCCTGGCTGGGGGCGCAGCCCCCAAACCCCTTTTCCTTCGATGTCCGAACCTACCCGAATATAGCTATATCTAAAACAAATTTTCTAATCGACGGCGCATTTGCTCGATCAGAAACTGCTCTCCCGTAGGCTCTTCGTCTGGAGCCGTATCCTGTTGCAGTTCATAATCGGTGCGCTCTAGATTTTGCTCCGGGGGCATAAATAGCTCCCCTGTCGGCACCACCATGAGCCTGTAGCCTGCGGTTTCACAAAACTCCTCCACCTCACCTTGGGCGATCGCTCCGGCTCTAACGCCGAAAAATCCTGGGCCGCCAAGTAATCGGCGCAGCGAATGGCATCATCTTGATCTTCAAAAGCTACAACCATGTTCTCCCCTTGCACCTGAAGCGTGTAAATGCCTTCTTGATCGCTGCGAGGATGGAGCAACAAAACCCAAATGTTCATGCAATCAGCCCTACTCCACTGGCTCTAGTTCTTGCTCTGGATCATAATCCCCGTCATCTAGGGGGGCTGGCACCGTAGCCGAGACGGCTACACCTTCCTTCAACTTATCCCGCACTTGTTGCTCCACCTCCTGGGCGATCGCTGGATTGTCCTCCAGATATTTGATCGTGTTATCCCGACCTTGGGCTACGTTCTCCCCCTTGTAGCTATACCAAGCACCACGGCGCACCAGGATGGTCATCTCTTCGGCCAAATCGAGCATACAGCCGATGGTAGAAATCCCCTTGCCAAAAATAATGTCAAACTCAGCAATCCGAAAGGGCGGGGCCACCTTGTTTTTCACCACCTTCACCTTGGCACGGATGCCATACTCTTCGGTACCCTTCTTGAGGGTTTGAATCCGGCGAATGTCTAGGCGCACTGAGCAATAGAACTTCAGCGCCGTTCCCCCCGTGGTGGTTTCGGGATTGCCGTAGGAGATACCAATTTTTTGCCGCAACTGGTTTAGGAAGATCACAATGCAATTAGAGCGCCCCACATTGGCAGTAATCTTCCGTAGTGCTTGGCTCATCAGCCGTGCCTGCAACCCCACGTGGGAGTCCCCCATCTCGCCCTCAATCTCCGCCCGGGGCACGAGAGCTGCCACCGAGTCCACGGCCACAATGTCCACGGCCATGGAACGCACTAAGTTATCCACAATTTCCAGGGCCATTTCCCCCGTATCGGGCTGCGACACCAATAGGTTGTCAATATCTACCCCCAAACGCGCGGCATAGGTGGGGTCTAGGGCGTGCTCAGCATCGACAAAAGCCGCAATGCCACCCCGCTTCTGCACCTCGGCGATCGCATGGAGCACCAACGTGGTCTTCCCCGAACTCTCAGGGCCAAACACCTCAATCACCCGCCCCCGGGGCAACCCGCCGCCTAGGGCCAAATCTAGGGTGAGCGCTCCACTGGGTACGGTTTCCACCTTCATGCTGGTGGCATCTCCGAGCCGCATAATCGAACCCTTGCCGTGCTCCTTTTCGATCTTTTGCAAGATCGCCTCAAGAGCTTTTTTCTTTTCTGGATTGATATTAGAATTCGGCTCAGGAGTCACAGAGCCAGAAGCAGATTTGCGCGGTGCCATGGGGTTTAGAGGGTGGAGAGTTCTTTTTCTTTGTCGGCGGTTACTTGATCCAGCTTTTTGATGTATTTCTCAGTGAGTTTTTCCACCAATTCTTGCTGCTTCTTGGCTTCATCTTCCGAGAGTTCCTTGGCTTTTTCCTGCTTACGGATGGCATCGATGGCATCACGGCGAATATTGCGAATCGATACCTTACCTTCCTCAGCCAGTTTGGCGACGGTTTTGACCAGTTCTTTCCGCCGTTCGGCAGTCAATGCAGGGATATTAAGACGAATAGAACTGCCATCGTTGTTGGGGGTCAGACCAATATCCGATTCTGAAATGGCACGCTCAATACTGGACATTACCGAGCGGTCAAAGGGCTGGATCAGCAGGGTGGAAGAGTCGGGGGTTGAGACATTCGCCAGGGACTTGAGAGGCGTTGGGGTGCCGTAATATTCCAGCGTGATGCGATCTAGCAACGCCGCATTGGCCCGACCGGTTCGCACCGTATTGAAATTACTTTGGGTGGACTCGATCGCCTTTTGCATCCGCGCCTCAACATCAATCGACATTACAACTTCCTCCGACATAGGTGCCAATAGATTCTCCCATAACCGCCCGCTGAATATTGCCGTCCACACCCAGATCAAACACAATGATCGGCAGGTCGTTTTCCTTGCATAGGGCAAAGGCCGTTGCATCCATCACCTTGAGGTCTTTGCTGAGGGCATGGTCGTAGGTAAGGGTCTGAAACTTGCGGGCATCGGGATTACGCTTGGGGTCACTATCATAAATGCCATCCACCCGAGTGGCCTTAAAAATAATTTCGGCGTTGATCTCCGCACCACGCAGTGCCGCCGTGGTGTCGGTGGTAAAAAAGGGATTGCCCGAACCGGCACCAAAGATCACGACCCGTTTGTTCTCTAGGTGGCGAATGGCCCGCCGCCGAATGTAGGGTTCAGCGACCTCTTGCATGGCGATCGCCGTCAACACTCGTGTTGGTACCGGCTGGGGTAAGCGCTCTAGGGCATCTTGCAAGGTGAGGGCATTCATGACCGTAGCAATCATGCCAATATAGTCGGCTGTGGCCCGATCCATCCCCTGGGCTGCTGCATTCACCCCACGAAAAATGTTGCCGCCGCCTACAACAATTGCCACTTCCACTCCTGCCTGCACAACAGCCGCAATCTGTTGGGCAATGTCATGTACCACTTGGGTGTCAATGCCATAGGTGCGATCACCCATCAGCGCTTCCCCACTTAGTTTCAGTAGAACCCGCTTATATTTGAGGCTTGTCATGCTGATGCGCTACTAGTCCGAAGCCGATTCTACGGCATAGAGGGACGCTTCTGTCAGATCAGTGCCGTTGAGGTTAGCACCGCTGAGGTTGGCCCGCAACAAATTGGCCCCATTCAGGCTAGCTTTATAAAAATTAGTCTTAGTCAAGTTGGCTCCATCGAGCATCGCTTGCCCCAAAATCGCCTCGGTTAAAAAGGCCCCGTTGAGATCGGCATCCTGCAAATTGGCATGGCTCAAAATGGCATGGCTGAGGTTGGCCCCCGCCAACTCCACCCGGATCAGCAGGGCTTCGGTAAGGTTGGCTCCGTAAAAATTGGCATTTTTAGCATCGGCCTCAGTCAAATCCCCATGGTTGAGTTTGGCATCACTAAAGCTGGCTCCCTCTAGATTAGCGCCCCGTAGGCAGGCCCCTTGGAGCCGTGCCCCATCCAGGTTTGCTCCCTTAAGGAAGGCTTCCGTCAGATTAGCGCCTTCCAGGTTGGCATCGAGCAAAAAAGTACCGCTGAGATTAGCCCCACTGAGGTCGGCTCCGTTCAAATCCGCACTGTTGAGGTTAGCCCCAGTCAAGTCCGTCTCCCGCAGGTTAGCCTGCCCCATTTTTGCACCCTGAAGATCGGCTTTGACCATGGTGGCCCCCTGAAGGTTAGCGGCGACTAGGAGCACCTGACTGAGATTGGCCCGGAAAAAGTTGGCGGCGGTCAGGTCAGCCCGGGTAAGGTTAGCCTCGTTAAGGTTAGCGCCGGAAAAGTTGACTTCCACCAAGCAGGCCTGCAAAAGGATAATTTCACTCAGGCTAGCCCCACCGAAGTTTTCCCGACTGAGATCGGCGGTACTAAAATCCCGAAATCCCTGTTTATATTTAGTAATTAATTCCCCAGCATTCATAGCAATTCTCAAGTTAGGCAGAGGTGCGATCGGTGGGCATAATTGCGCCAGTCAAATTCGCCCCATCTAAGTTTGTCCATAGCAAAAATGCTCCCCGAAGGTTCGTCCACAGTAAAAATGCACCCTTAAGGTCAGCACCCGTAAGGCATGCATGGCTGAGGTTGGCCCGATTTAGATTGGCCCGGTTGAGGTTGGCCCCGTTAAGAATCGCTTCGTCCAAATTGGCACCGGTCAAATTAGCATCGCTAAGGTTGGCATTGTGCAGATTGGCGCGCATCAGTAGCGCATCGCGCAGGTCGGCACCCCGCAGGTCGGCACTACTGAGGCTGGCACCGCGCAAGTTGGCACCCCGCAGGTCGGCACCACTGAGGTTAACATTGGTGAGATTGGCGCCATTAAAGTTCACACTGCGCAAATTGGCGTGGGTCAGAAAAGCTCCCGTTAGGTTCGTCCAACTGAGATCAGCATCTGTGAGGTTGCCATCGTTAAAGTTGGTGGCAGTCAAGTCGGAACCAGAGAGATTGGCTTGGGTGAGGTTGGCCCCGATCAAGTTAGCCCAGCCCAGATTGGCGCGACTGAGGCTACAGCCAGTGAGATCGGCTCCCATGAGGTCGGCAGCATTGAGGTTGCTCTCGTTGAGAATGGCATCGGTCAGAATGGCATGGTGAAGTTCTGCACCGGACAACATGCATTCACTGAGGTCGGCACGGGTGAGAATGGCTTCATGGGCGATCGCCCCGCTGAGGTTGGCTTTGGTGAGCATCGCTCCCGACCAATCGGCCCGGCTGAGATCGGCTCCAACCAAAATCGCCTCGACAAAAAATGCTCCCAAACCACGGCTTTCGCAAAGGTTTGCCCCGCTCAAGCTCGCTGCCGTAAAGCTGGCCAGGCTAAAGTCAGCTCGATATAGCCGTGCTCCATTCAAAATTGCTTCATTGAGGTTAGCCCCAGCCAAGCAGGCTTCTTCCAGTTGGGCCTGTTGCAAATCAGCCCGGCACAAAAACGCAGCCGACAGGTTGGCTTCATTGAGGTTTGATTGTGCTAGGGTGGCGCGATTGAGGTCAGCGCCATTAAGAAAAGCGCCGGAGAGGTTAGCCCCTGTGAGATCCGTTCCAGATAAACTGGCTTCTGCCAAATTCACCCGCCTAAGGTCGGCTCCTTGCAGTTTGGTGCCCAAGAGATTGGCGCGGGTCAGGGTAGCACGGCTAAGGTCGGTCACGGTGGTGATGCTCCTTGGGGGAGTTCGTTGCTTTCAGAATACCCTACAGTTCCAACGGTCCGACAAGATTACAATATTTGGCTGAGATTCCCGGCCATGCCCATTTGGCATAGTTAGCAGGCGGAATTAAAGGGTGTTTTAATTCATAATTAAAAGGCCATAAAAAAACATCTGGAATTGGGATTCCAAATGTTTGTTAATGTCTGGAGATGCGTGGAGCGATCACAAATGCCAAATTCATGATTAAGATCTATAAACCAGCTTTAAGATCTATAAATTAGCTCCAAGCTAGAAGGAGCCTAGCTCCAGGCTAAACAGATCGGCTCCAAGCTAAGGCTCTAAAACAAACCTAGGGTCAAGGATTTGTCGATGGGCAGCGTGGCGCCAATGCCCAGATAAATCGTAAAAAACGTACCAAACATAAAAATTACCATAGCCACAGGGCGACGGAATGGATTTTGAAACTTATTCACGTTCTCGATAAAGGGAATCAAGGTCAACCCTAGGGGTACTGCTGCCATCAGCACAATTCCCAAAAGCTTGTTAGGAACCACACGTAGAATTTGGAACACGGGGTATAGGAACCACTCGGGTAAGATTTCTAGGGGCGTGGCAAAGGGATTGGCGGGCTCACCAATCAATGTCGGATCAAGGACGGCGAGGCCAACACATAGGGCGATCGTCGCCATGATGCATACAGGAAAGATGTAAAGCAGATCGTTGGGCCAAGCTGGCTCACCGTAGTAATTGTGCCCCATGCCCTTTTCCAGTTTGGCGCGGAGGGCAGGATCGTTAAGGTTGGGCAGTTTTTGAACTTTAGACATGGGTTCGAGTCCTGTGAATGCTTTGAAATTATTGACAGTGAAGTAATTCTACAGTGGGCCGGAAATGCCTTGTTTACGAATCATGAGGAAGTGCATCAACATGAAAACAGCTATCAGCCATGGCAACACAAAGGTATGCAAACTATAGAATCGCGTGAGAGTGGATTGGCCAACACTTTCACCACCGCGCAGTAGTTCGACGATCGCACTACCAACCACGGGAATGGCTTCGGGAACCCCCGATACAATTTTGACTGCCCAATAGCCCACCTGATCCCAGGGCAGAGAGTAGCCTGTGACACCAAAGGATACAGTAATCACGGCCAATACCACGCCCGTGACCCAAGTGAGTTCCCGGGGTTTCTTAAAACCACCAGTGAGATAGACTCGGAACACATGGAGAATCATCATCAAAACCATCATGCTGGCAGACCAGCGGTGGACAGAGCGAATCAGCCAACCGAAATTGACGTCGGTCATGATGTATCGCACAGAGTCAAAGGCTTCAGCGACCGTAGGCTTGTAATAGAAGGTCATGGCAAAGCCCGTGGCAAACTGAATCAAAAAGCAGGTCAGGGTAATGCCACCAAGACAGTAGAAGATATTGACGTGGGGGGGTACATATTTGCTAGTAACGTCTTCAATCAGCGCATCGACTTCGAGGCGCTCATTGAACCATTCATAAACCTTACTCATAGGAAAAGTCCGTGGAAATCAATAGGGGACAAGGGTGGCAATAAACTTTCATTGTGATTGTGACGTATTGTAAGGGCGGGAGAAGCTTTTTTTGTTAGTTCTTAATAGTTCTGCACATTTGCCAGAATGGGAACAGTGTAGTGGTTTTGACATGAGTGAGCGGTTTCGGGAATTGCTGAAAAAATTGGCGGTGGGCCCCAATCGAGTAAGGATCTCACCCGTGGGGAAGCGGCGATCGCCCTAGAGATGATGGTGCGGGGGGAAGCAACGCCAGCCCAAATCGGCGCGTTTCTTATTGCCCACCGGATGAAGCGCCCGACTCCAGAGGAATTAGCAGGGATGTTGGATGCCTGGGATGGGCTGATCACGGGGATCGCTCCCCTGGCTTCGGCAGAGCGAATGATGGTGATGGGGTCTCCCTACGACGGGCGATCGCGGACGGCGACGGTGACGCCCATGGTAGCGCTTCTCCTGGCAGCCGCAGGCCAGCGAGTGCTGCTCCATGGCGGGGATGTGATGCCCCCTAAACTGGGGGTGCCCTTAGTAGCGGTATGGCGGGCCATGGGTATTCATTGGCCCAGGTTGGTAGGCGATCGCCTACGGGAAGTTCTAGAGATGACGGGTGTGGGGTTTTGGTACGCCCCTACCCACGCCCCGTTGATGACCACTCTGATCCCCTATCGGGAACAACTAGGCAAGCGTCCGCCCCTGGCAACCTTGGAGCTGATGGCGTCTCCCTACGGGGGGGCACAGTCGGTAGTGGCAGGGTTCGTGCATCCGCCGACGGAGGCACTGATTCGGGAAGCCCTAGTGCTGCGCCAAGTGGAGGCGTTTGTGATGGTCAAGGGTTTGGAGGGGAGTGTTGACTTGCCCTGTCACCGGCCGGTGGTGGTGCTGCGAGGTGCGCCCCAGTCCCATGAACGGCTGACCCTAGCGGCCAAAGACTATGGGTTTCAGGGCCCAGAGGTGGCGATCGCCCCAGTAGCGGATTTACCCGATTTGTATCGCCACAACCTAGAATTTCGGCGCACGATCCTCTGGAATGTGGGGTGTTACCTTTGGCTTGGCGGCTTGTGCACCGATGTGGCGGCGGGGATTCAACGGGCGGAGGATCTGTGGACATCGGGAGCAGCGATCGACCTATGGGAAAAACTGCAGCACCTTACGGCGATGGCTGATGGGTGAATAGCTCGGAGATTCCCTTTTCAGCTAGGTCTAACATGCGGTTGAGTTGGGAGCGGCTAAAGGGTTCCGCCTCGGCGGTGCCCTGCAGTTCCACCAAATTCAACTGTTGGTCCATCACGACATTGAGGTCAACACTGGCAGCCACGTCCTCCAGATAGTTTAGGTCTAGGATGGGTTCGCCATCGACCAAACCCACGGACACCGCAGCGATCGCCCGTTGGAGGGGAGAGACCGTCAGCACCCCAGTGGACAGCAGCCGCTGAACGGCCAAAACCAGAGCCCCGTAGCCCCCGGTAATTCCGGCCGTGCGAGTGCCACCATCGGCCTGCAAGACATCTACATCAACGACCAAAGTGATGCCGGGCATTTTTTCCAGATCTACCGATGCCCTCAGACTGCGACCTATTAGCCGTTGAATTTCCTCACTGCGTCCCGATGGTCTTAGGGATTGGCGAGGTTGGGTGGCCGCGGGCAAAAGACGATATTCGGCCGTCAACCAGCCACGGTTGGGCTGCTGCCACTTGGGGATGCCCAGCTCCACTGCGACGGTGCACAGCACCTGGGTAGCGCCAAAGCCAATCAGCACTGAGCCAAGGGGGTGGGGCATAAATTCTTTGACCAAACGCACCGGCCGCAACTGATCAGCCATTCTTCCATCGGCGCGAAGGCGCGTTTCTGCCATAAATGTCGATTCCCACAAAATTCCGCCCATCATATCAAGACGGACTCCCTAGCGCGGTAGGAACTGCTGCCATTTTTTTAACGGGTCTGCTGTGTCGGAATTCATAGCCTAGAGGATCGCGCCATGCTCCGCTGGAACAGGAATTTAGGGTGAGGATGGAATAGGTTCCGCGCCGGTCATATCTTCATATCGCGTGTTTTTGCCCGCTCGCCCTAGGAGGATGTGATTTATTGGCGTCGCGATCGCCCTAGCGGTGAGCCGTGTTTCTAAAAGTTCTTTCACGCTATCTTGCTCTGTCAGGTATCAGTCAGGCTATCCAAACTAGAGGGGGCTGGCTCTGCGGGCAAACCCCCGATCACACTGGAGCAGACCGTGGGCTACGGCTACTTTTCTCCATATCAGTGGACTGTCTTAAGAACTAAGCTATAGCTATATTCGGGTAGTTTCGGACATCGAGAGAAAAGGGGAGTTGAGGGCTGCGCCCCCAGCCAGGGTTGCACCCCGTCCTAACCAAGTTATTTACGGCCATACAGCACAAAATACCCCCTCATCAGGGAGGGGGCAAGAGATTCAAGTCCAAGGGGTAATAAACTGACCTACTTATTTATTAGGTTGGGGAGTCATCCGCAAATAGGGCTTAACCTCCGTTACTCCCTTAGGAAAGCGCTGCTTAGCATCTTCCGTAGAAATTGAAGGCACCACCACGCAATCACCCCCATCTTGCCAATTGGCGGGCGTCGCCACGCTGAAGTTATCGGTGAGTTGGAGCGAGTCCAGCACCCGCAGCAACTCATCAAAGTTTCGCCCCGTGCTAGCGGGATAGGTGAGGGTCAACCGCAGTTTTTTGTTGGGATCAATAATGAATACTGATCGCACCGTTAGGGTATTCCCTGTGGAGGAGTTGGGGTGAATCATGCCGTAGAGTTCGGAAACCTTGCGATCGCCATCGGCCAAAATCGGGTAATTAACCGTCGTCTTTTGGGTTTCATTGATGTCTTGGATCCAGCCAGTGTGGGATTCGGCGCTGTCTACACTAAGGGCAATCACCTTGGCATTCCGCTGCTCAAACTCAGATTTCAGCCGAGCCACTTCTCCCAACTCTGTGGTGCAGACGGGGGTGTAGTCGGCAGGGTGGGAAAACAACACCACCCAGCTTGTACCTGCCCACTCATAAAGCGAAATTAACCCAGCACTGGAATCTTGCTGGAAGTCGGGAACGGTATCACCGAGACGCAGTGTCATTGGACGGTATCCTCATGGAGATATGTACTTTCAAACCTGAAGTACAGTATGCCACTGCTTGGCACTTAGCAGAATGTGAACTTAGCCATTGTTAATGATTGACGATTTCGTCCTTTTAAGGAAAGATTGTTATTCGCTGAGTTTATGCGGAACTGGCGGAATTGGCAGACGCGCATGTTTCAGGTACATGTGCCGCAAGGCTTCCGGGTTCAAGTCCCGGGTTCCGCATTAAATTAATTCTTTAATTAATTTTTGTCTTTGTCGTGGCAAAGAATTTGGCTGGGCTTAGCTCGGCAATTCGAGACTTCGATTCCCTATTTCGCTGCCCGGAGCTATCATCATTAAGCGGTCAGATGCCTTCATGGTCAGGGTTTCGGCTTCCAGAATGCAAGATTTGACGGATGTGATACCGCTTATTCCGTAGGGTTTTTAGCTTGAACTGACGATGCGTCCTGGAATTTGAGCAACTGAACTTTGTCCTGAAATTTGCTGTCGAATAGAATTGAGTTAGTCGTTTTGTAAGTCGACCCGTGCTTTACTCCTTCCTAAATTACTCCAAAGTCTATTGTGGAGGCTTTCTGGCAGTGCTCGGAGCAGTGCTCATGTCTGCCTGCAGCACAGAATCCCTCAGTCAGGAGCCGGGGAACCCCGAGGTAGTGGCAGAGCCGTCGGCATCTGCAGTTACAGAAACAACAAAGACAAAGGACAGTTCCCTGCAAACCTTAGTTACCGGGCTAGAGCATCCCTGGGGCATGGCATGGCTTCCCGATGGCAGTATGCTGATTACCGAACGGCCAGGGCGGTTGCGTCTGGTGCGTAATGGAACGTTGGATCCTAGGGCGATCGCTGGTGTGCCGCCGGTACTGGCGGCGGGTCAGGGGGGATTATTGGATGTGGTGGTGCATCCCCGGTTTGCCCAAAATCGTTGGGTTTATCTCACCTATGCCCATGGCACCCGCCAGGGGAATCGGACGCGGGTGATGCGGGCTGAGTTAGATGGGATGCGGTTGCGGAATGGGCGTGTAATTTTTGAAGTCACCCAGGATAAGGGCGATACCCAACACTTTGGAGCGCGGTTGGCATGGCTGCCCGATGGCACGTTGCTGGTGGCGATCGGCGATGGCGGCAACCCGCCGGTCTCCCTTAATGGCCAGTTGATTCGCCTCCAAGCCCAAAATCGTCTCAGCCGGCTGGGAAAGGTGGCGCGCATTCGCGATGATGGCACTGTGCCCCAGAATAATCCCCTCGAAAAACAGCGGGATGCGGATCCGACACTATGGACCCTAGGACATCGAAACATTCAGGGCTTAGCTGTTGATGCGGATACAGGGCAAGTGTGGGCCAGTGAGCACGGGGCGCGGGGTGGGGATGAGTTAAATTTGCTCCGGGCGGGACAAAACTATGGCTGGCCTCTGGTTACTAATAGCCGAGAATATTTTGGCCCAGAAATTTCCCCCGATCGCTCCCGGCCAGGGATGGTTGACCCCAAGTATGTCTGGACAGAAACCTTTGCGCCTTCGGGTTTGGCGGTAGGACGGGGGCAGGTTTGGGCAGGGGGTCTGATCAGTCGGGAGATCCACCAGTTTGCCGTGGATGCCGGGGGAGGCGTGACCCTGCGGCGGCGCATTCCCATTGGTGAACGAGTACGGGATGTGCGATTTGGCCCCGATCGCTTTTTGTATGTCCTCACAGATGCCCCTCAGGGACGATTACTCCGTTTTAGGGCTGAGCCCTAGGAGGAGAACTCCGAAAAGGGGGAGCAATTCCGCAAAAATCTAAAGCTAAGATTAAAGTAGCCAAATTTACCATCTTGGGGGTGTCATGGCTTCGTTCCGCGATGTTTTACGGTACTACCGCCGCTATTACGTCACATCCGTGCTCAGTATTGCTGGATCTAGCCTCTTCGAAGTGCTGGAATTGGTCGCACCCTATGCCATTGGACAGATCTTAAATGTGCTGTCGGGGCAGCCCATGGATCGGATTTGGCAGGGGATGATGGTGTTTTTGTCCGAGGTCACGGGGCAAGGCATCACCCGGGAATTTCAGTTGGCAGTATTAATGGGGGTAATGTTTGTTTTTGGGGTGCTGCGGGCTCCGGCTCAGCCATGGATTGGAGATTGGTTCCACTGGGATGTGGCGCTACGATCGCGACGAGATCAAACCCAACGGGCGATCGCAAAATTTTGAACCTACCCCTAGAGTTCTACGATGAGAACAACCCTGGGGCGGATTGCCGGGGCGGGGTGGCCCGGGGGCTGGCCAACCATACGTGGACCTATCCAGAAATTGCCGGG
>JAAUUH010000021.1 GCA_012031145.1 Oscillatoriales cyanobacterium SM2_2_1
GGGGGGCATTCATGGGCCCGTGCTGACAACGCTGACAGCGGCAACCGCCGCGCCGTTATTTGCCTGGTTAATGGGAACCATGGATTCGCTGACGCTGACGGGACGGGCGATCGCCGGGGGGGTAGGGCGGGGGCGGCTACTGCCGGGAAATCTCTGTGTGGCAACCCACCTGATTGGTACGGATTTGATGCCAATACCGGCAGAGAGTCCTTGGATTTTGGCCCTTGAGGATGTGGGGGAAGAGCCCTACCGGGTGGATCGGATGCTGACCCACTGGCGGCTGAGCGGACTACTCCATCGGGTAGCGGGGGTAGCCCTTGGACAGTTTAGTGGGGTATCGGAGGAGCGGGCGTCACCCTCCCGATGGCTGTCCCTGTGGGGTGATCGCCTCGGGGATCTGGGCATTCCTGTAGTGTGCGATCTCGCGTTTGGTCATGGGGAGGACAATCCACCCCTGGCCCTTGCCAGTCCGGCCATGCTTGATGGCGATCGCGGTTGTTTGCAGATTTGGCGGCATGGGGACTGACTAGAGTTCTCTGACAGGCTCCTGAACCGTTACGGGCAATTTTTAGTCCTAACTTTTGCGTTTTATGCCAGATTCAGCGCAAAAGTGTTAATTTTTTGTTAAGTCATTCCAGCAGTACCCATGATTAAGCGTTCCCTTCCGCTCCTTGCACTGTTGGCACTGGCCAATGTCGGATGTGGCAGTTCCCCGGCCCAATCGCCCCGCCCTGAGTCTCAAAGCCCCGCCGCCATTCCCGTCGATGTGGTGACGGCTCGCCCCAAAAACCTAGGTGTGGCTACCACCTATACCGGCACAACGGCGCCAATTCGAGAATTTGCGGTGCGATCGCGGGCTGAAGGACGATTATTGAGCTTGAATGTCGATGTGGGTGATCGCGTCCGGGCCGGTCAGGTGCTCGGCGAGCTAGATGATGGACTGATTCGGGCCACGGTGCTGGAAGCCCAAGCCCAGGTGGCGGCCAGGGAGGCTGAGGTCGATCAAACCCGTGCCACCGTCGAGAATTTGCGGGCCCAGATGGAGCAGTCCCGGGTGCGCCTGCGGCAGTCCCAACTGGATGCCAATCGTCTGACTCGCCTAGCCCAAGAAGGAGCCGGAACCCAGCGGGCCGCTGAACTGGCCCGCACCGACGCCCAAGCAGCGGCCCAAGCCGTACGAGCAATCGAGCAACAGATGCGCTCCCAAGAACAGGCGATCGCCGCCGCCCGCCAGCGGGTAAATGCCCAGGACGCTTTGCTGATTCAGGAACAGGAGCGGCTTTCCTTTACCCAGCTCACGGCACCCGGTGATGGCATCGTTTTGAGTAAGACGAGTGACCCGGGCAGTACCCTGTTTGCTGGTAATGAAGTTTTGAAACTGGGGGATTTTTCGGCGGTCAAGGTGGTAGTGCCGGTTTCGGAATTGGAGATTGGAACCTTGCGGGTAAATCAGCCAGTAGGCATTACCCTGGACGCCTTTCCCGGAGAAACCTTTAGGGGCAGGATTCAGCGGATTTCGGCGGCAGCCGATCCGGTATCGCGCCTCATTCCTGTGGAAGTGACCCTGCCCAACCCCGTGGGCAAGATCGGTAGCGGCAAATTTGCCCGGGTCCAGTTCCAATTGGCCCAAGCTCCCCGGATTGCCATTCCTGTCAGTGCCCTTGAGGTTGGGGGAAGGCGGCGGCGGAGACAGGGATCGGAAGCTGCGGCTACAGCCAAGGAGCGTTCCGGGAATCCCAGTGTCGCCCCATCTGCCAGTCAGCGAACCCCTAATCGCCGCCAGCAGGGGCAAAACATGGAGGGGGGAGAACGCAAGGGGCAAATTTTTGTGGTGGAGGGCACACTGGCGACCCGCCGGGAGGTGACCTTGGGTAATGAATCCGATGGTTTTGTGGAAGTGCGCTCAGGATTGAAACCGGGCGATCGCGTGGTAGCCCGCAGTGGTGGCCCCCTAGAAAATGGCAGTCCAATTCGTCCCAGCATGGTTTCGGAGCAATAAATTATGTCCCTCAGTACCCTTTCGATTCGGCGGCACATTGGCACACTGATGCTGATGATCGCCATTATGGCCGTGGGTGTCTTTACCGCTTCGCGACTCAGCGTGGATTTGCTGCCATCTATTTCCTATCCCCGGGTGGCGGTGCAGTTGGAGATTCCCGGTGCTTCTCCCGAAATTTCGGTGACTGAAGTAACACGCCCCCTCGAAGAAACCTTGGCTAGTGTAGAAGGGGTAAATCAGATCTTTTCCCGGACTAGTGAAGGGCGGGTGCGGGTAGATTTATTTTTTAATGCCGGGAGCGATGTCGATCAGGCCCTCAATGACACGGTGGCGATCTATAACCGTGGTCAGGGCCGTCTGCCAGACAACGTGGAAAACGTACGCATTTTTAAGTTTGATCCGTCCCAACTGCCAATCTACGAACTGGCCCTAACTTCTCCCAGCCTTTCCTTAGCAGAACTGCAGCTATTTGGTACCGATGAGTTGGCCCGTGAATTAACCCTGGTGCCGGGCGTTTCGGCGGTGGATATCTCGGGCGGCGTGTCGGAGGAGGTTCAGGTGGATTTGCGCCTAGAGCGGCTGCAAACTACGGGACTTAGCATTCAATCGGTGTTGACGGCTTTGAATGAACGCAACCAAGACACCTCGGGTGGACGGCTGCGAGGGGGGAGCATTGAACCCCTGACGCGGGTGACGGGGCGGTTTCAGTCGGCAGCAGAGTTGGAGGGTTTGATCATGCTTACGGGCGATCGCCAGCCTGTCTATCTCCGGGATCTGGCCACCATCAAGGACGGCACGGCCGAGCAACGGGTCTTTGCCACCCTCAACGGTACCCCAGCGGTGCGGGTAAGCGTGGCCAAGCAACCGGAAAGCAACACCATTGCTGTGATTGATGCGGTTAAGGCCAAAATCGAAGAACTGCGCGATCGCGGTCTGTTTCCCGAGGGTACGGTGCTGACCGCCACCCTGGATGAATCCCGTCTGATCCGAAGCTCCATTAACAATGTAGTTTCTTCAGGTCTGTTGGGAACGGTGCTAGCCGGTGTAGCGGTGTTATTTTCCCTCGGATCCATCCGCCAAACGTTGATCATTGCGCTATCGATTCCGCTTTCGAGCTTAGTCGCCGTGATCATGATGGGAATATTTGGGTTTTCCCTGAACTTGTTTAGCTTGGGTGGTTTGGCCCTCGGTGTGGGGATCGTGGTTGATAACTCCATTGTGATGCTGGAAAACATTGCCGTCGGACTGGGGCGCGATCGCCATCTGTTGCCAGAGGAAGTGATTGAGCGCTCGATTGCCAGTGGACAAGAATTGGAATCGGCACTGGTAGCTTCGACCTCAACCAATTTGGTGGCAGTGCTGCCGTTTTTGCTGGTCGGCGGGTTTCTCTCGCTGTTGTTTAATGAACTGATTCTGACGATTAGCTTCGCGGTCGGAGCATCGCTAATGGTGGCGGTAACCGTAGTGCCGATGCTATCCTCCCGGCTTTTGGCCCTACCCATATCCAGTGGGATTGATCGCTGGTGGATTTTCCGGGAATTTGACAATCGTTTTGTGGGGCTGACTGGGCGCTATGGGGCATTTTTGTCCCGAGTGCTTACCTATCGATGGCTGGTTTTGTTAGCGGTCTTTCTTATCCTCGGCGGTGGCGCTCTTGCCATGGTGCAAAGCATTCCCCGGGAGATCGTGCCCCAGGTGCGAACGGGGGATGTGAATGTGAACCTCCAATTTCCTGTCGGTACGACCCTGGCCCGAAATCAGTCCATCACCCAGCGTGTCGATGAGATTCTCCAAGCCCAGCCGGAATCACAGTTTGTGTTTACGACAGTGGGCGGTTCGCTGTTTGGCAACTTCACCAATGCCAATCCCCTACGCAGTTCGAGTACTGTGATTCTCAAAAGCACTGATACTCTGCGGGAGTTTGTGCAACGGGTGAACCGGGAAGTGTCCGCCCTTAATTTAGCGGGGGTACGGGTGCGGGTTAATCCCTCCCAAGTGCGCGGTATTATTGTGAATAATTCACCGGTGCCCCGCACAGATATTGATGTGATCTTAGAAGGGCGTGACCCTGAGGTTCTATCCCAGGCTTCCAGCCAGGTTCTGGCGGCCCTAGAGCAGCAGGTGACGGGGGCTAACTTTCGTCCCGATACCGATGCTCGCCAGCCGGAGGTGCAAATCCAGCCCAACTGGGAGCGGCTCCAACGCCTCGGACTGTCAGCCCAGAATGTGGGACAGGTGGTAGAAACTGCCATTACGGGCACGGTGCCCACCCGGCTCCAACGGGGCGATCGCCTGATTGACATTCGAGTGCGGGTCGCATCTGAGGATATTCGCCAACCCTCACAACTCAACCAATTACCTGTGTTTACCCAGGGGAACCAACCCATTCGTCTAGGGGATGTGGCCCAGATTCGCTCCGGTCGGGCACCGGGTGAAATTCAGCGCATTAATCAGCGTCAAGTGGCTTTGCTGCTGGGTAACCTAGAACGGGGAGCCAACCTCGGCTCGGCCCTCGAACAGGTGGAAGCGGCGATCGCCTCCGTGAATTTACCGGAAGGTGTGACGGTGCTACCCAGCTCTGGCAAAATCGCCAATGAGCAATTACAGCGGTCGTTTGTGACCCTAGGGCTGTTGGCATCGTTCCTCGTGTTTGTGGTCATGGCGGTGCAGTACAACTCCCTTTTGGATCCCTTGGTCATCATGATTACGGTGCCCCTGGCCCTAGCGGGGGGAATTGCCGGTCTAGCGGTGACGGGGACTGCCCTCAGTGCAATCGTGGTGATCGGTGCGGTGCTGCTGGTGGGGATTGTGGTCAATAACGCCATTATTCTGGTGGAGCTGGCCAATGAAATCCTGGCACGCGAGCGATGTTCTCGGCTCCAAGCCATGCTAAAGGCCGCACCCCAGCGGTTACGCCCCATTTTCATGACCACAGTGACCACTGTGCTGGGAACATTCCCCCTAGCGCTGGGACTGGGGGAGGGGGGGGAATTCCTGCAGCCCTTGGGCGTGGTGGTGTTTTCGGGACTCTCCTTAGCAACGCTGCTAACCCTATTTGTGATCCCGTGCTCCTACGTCATCATCCATGAACTGAACTTTAACTACCAGTGGAAGTGGATGATTCGCCGCCTTGGCATTGGGTAAGCAGCACCAACGCTGTTAGCCATTTCCAAATTTGGCGATCGCTTCCCCTCAAAACAAGGGTGATTCCGCGGTCACCAAAAATATGGTGATTATGTATAGCTATAGCAATTTCAGATTTATTTGAGACAATCTCGCCCTCACCCCCAGCCCCTCTCCCATAAAGGGCGAGGGGAGTAATAGTACTCAAAACAACTATAATTGTGACTATCTTAATTAAATTGACTATATATTCGGGTAGGTCCGGACATCGAAAGAAACCCCTGCACCCCGTCCTAACCAAGTTATTTACAGCTGTATACCCTCCATGCCGGAATATCAAGGGCGGGCAAGTCGGCGATCAAGCAAACCCTTCAGATAGGTGACAACTTCAGTGATGGGAACCATGGTGGCCTGTTTGGTAGCCCGCTCGACCACTTCTACGGTGCCTTCGCCGATGCTGCGCCCAGTCACAACGCGATAGGGAATGCCCACTAAGTCGGCATCCTTAAACTTAACGCCGGTGCGTTCATCCCGATCATCCAAAAGCACATCAATGCCGCTGTGTTGCATCTGATGATAAATCTGCGTCGCTGTTTCAGTTTGGCGGCTGTCAGTGACATTGGGAATAATGATTATGACGGTGTAGGGGGCGATCGCCGGATGCCAGATTATGCCATCCTGATCGTGGGATTGTTCAACGGCGGCTTGGGCAAGTCGGGATACGCCGAGCCCATAGCACCCCATGACCAAGGGCAGTTCTTCGCCCTTTTCATTGGTAAACGTAGCATTCATAGCTTGGGAGTACTTGGTGCCCAGTTGAAAGATGTGCCCCACCTCAATGCCACGGGCGGAGGCCAAAACTTGGCTGGGATCATGGATGGCGCGATCGCCCGCTTGGGCTACCCGCAGATCGGCAATATGTTCTGGTAATTGGAAGTCTACGCCCCAGTTGACCCCCACCCAGTTGGTTTCCGGCTCATTGGTGCCGGTGACGAAATTTTTCAGGTCTGTGATCGTGCGATCGCCCAGCCGAAAGAAATGGGGATAAATATTCGCAGATGCTTTGAGATAGGTGTCGGGCAGATCGGGGGCGATATATCCCACCGGGAGGGGCTGGGCTGCCCAATTTCCCGCTGCATCGGCCACGTTCAGGCGGAGAATGGATTTACAGCCAAAAGAATCGCTGTGACGTTGCAACTCATTGAGTAATTTCACCTCATTGACAGACTGATCGGCACGGATACTGACCAGAACCAAAATCAAAAGCCCCCCATCACCATAGGCCTCGTAGAGCACCTGTTTCACGTCTTGGGTTGGCGAAATATGCAGCACCGCGCAGGTTTTGTCGATGGTTTCGGTGTTGGGCGTAGATAGCTTTTCGGCAGAGGCAAATCGGGAGGGCACCGCTTCCGGGGGCATGGAAACGGCCTTTTCCACGTTGGCGGCATAGCGTCCGTCGCCCGTAAACAACACCTCATCTTCTCCCGCCGCCGCCAGCACCATAAACTCCTGGGAACCGGAACCGCCGATCGCCCCAGAATCCGCCTCGACGGCGCAAAACTCGACGCCACAGCGCTGAAAAATCCGCCGGTAGGTGCGATCCATCACCCCATAGGTCTGCTTCAGGCTCTCGCCATCAACGTGGAATGAGTACCCATCCTTCATAATGAATTCCCGACCCCGCATGAGGCCAAATCGAGGGCGGATCTCGTCGCGAAACTTGGTTTGAATTTGATAGAGGTGCAGCGGTAGCTGTCGATAGGAGCGAATCATCTCCCGGGCGATCGCCGTAATCACTTCCTCGTGGGTGGGGCCGAGTCCCATGGGGCGTTCCATACGATCAGTTAGGGCAAACATGATCCCCTCGGCCTTGGTGTAGGTGTCCCAGCGACCCGATTCCTGCCATAGTTCCGCTGGCTGCAGTTGGGTCAGGAGGCACTCCTCTGCCCCAGAGCAATTCAGTTCTTCGCGTACAATCTGGGAAATTTTTTGTAGCACCCGCCACATCAACGGCAGGTAAACATAAACGCCCGCCGCAATCCGCCGGATCAACCCTGCCCGTACCAATAATTTGTGGCTGATCAACTCAGCTTCGGCGGGATCTTCTCGCAGCGTTACCCACAACATTTGGGAGAGTCGCATAGGGCTTTATCGGTGGTTCAATTTTGCTCAATTACGCTACCACACTGGCGACATCCGTTCTCGGCACACCCGATTTTGCAGGGGGACACAGCTTGGAGCATGGCCAGTGGGCACAAAATTAAAGCTTTAGGCAGTAACACGGGCAAAGGATTTTGGCATCATGCGATCGCGCCAACGACCATCGGGGGAATCAAAGTTAGGATCGGTGACGGCAGCAGCCTCTTGACGTAGAGTGCGAAGCGTACTTAGCGCTGGACCCAATTGCCGGGAGCCTAGGGGGCATTTGGGATGGGTGTAGGCAGTTAGCGGGCAAGTGAGAGGAAGGGAGACCATGGTTTTTTCCAAAGGAATGAGTTTAAGAACGGCTTTGAAAAGATCGATTTGTTTTCTTGTTTTCTGTAGATCATTTTTTATGATCATTAAGGATCTGGAGCGTTAAAAGACAAAAATAAAGCCAAAAAGTGAATATATTATTAAATTTTATTCTGTAGCAAAAACTACAATTTTTTATTATGAAACGAAAATATCACGGAACCCTAACAGGAGCAAGGGGGGTTTGTGTTAGTGTGAAACTAGGGTAGGAGAACCCATGGGCATAGGAATTGTCTCAGTGCATTTCGGCGTCCCGGATTGTAGGTTGTGGCGGCGCTGGTGGTCAGAAGCTTTGGGCTTTCAGTTCCTGGGCATCGTCAATGGGCGCGAAGTTTTGCGCCACGGCGGGATTGAGGTGCACCTGTCGGTGGATGGGCGATCGCCCGGGGTGCGGGGACTGGGCTTGATGGGAGCGGGGGCACCGTTGGTTGATCCCTGCGGATTGCACTGGGAATTCGTGGAGAACCAAGACCCTTTGCCCGTGCCTGGGGAATTGTTTACCGTCATTGATCATGTGGTCTTGAATGTGCCAGCGGGACAACTGGAGGTGATCGCCCGTTGGTATCAGGAGTATCTGGGTTTAGGTTTGGGGCAGCAGTTTGATATTCGCACCGAGCACTCAGGATTACGCAGTGTGGTGCTGCATGATCGGGCCCGGGGGATTCAGGTGCCGATTAATGAGCCTTCCTCAGGGCAATCGCAGGTGCAGGAATTTTTAGATCACTACGGCGGGCCAGGGGTACAGCATTTAGCTCTCCGAACCGAAGACATTTACGGCACTGTGGCTGCCCTTGGCGATCGGGGGGTGGCTTTTTTGGCCACCGAGCCGCCGATTTTGGTGGAGAAGCAACCGGAGCGGGCGGCACTGCTGCAAATTTTTACCCAGCCGTTGTTTGGGAAACCGACCTTTTTTTTGGAGATCATCCAGCGTCAACGTCAGGCCCAAGGGTTTGGGGACGGCAACTTCCAGCGGTTGTTTGAGGCGATCGAGCGTGAGCAACAGCGTCGGAAAGGATCGCTTCGGTGCTAGGATCACGCCACAGTTCGAGGTGTGCCTCCCCTATGCCAGAAACCCGTATCTTTGCTCTGCCTAGTCCCAGTGCAGCGATGGTTTTGGCGGGAACACAGGAAGCCAATCTGAAACTCATCAGCCGATCAACAGGAACCCAGTTGGTGCTGCGGGGACAGGAATTGCACGTGATCGGCTCACCCCAGGATATTACCTCTTGCCTAGAACTGATTGATCTGCTCAAACCCCTGTGGATCGAGTCCCAGACCATTGCGGCGGTTGATATTCAGCAGGCGTGGCAATTGCGGAATTCTACCCAAGAGCAGGATTGGCGCGATCGCACCCCCATCAGTCGGACGCGCACGGGCGTGCCAATTCAACCCCGCACCCTCAAGCAACAGCGCTACGTTAAAAGTATGGAGGAATGCCCCTTGGTGTTTGGCATTGGGCCGGCGGGAACAGGAAAAACTTATTTGGCGGCGATCGCGGCGGTGCGGGCCCTACAAGAACACCAATGCGAGCGAATCGTGCTCACCCGTCCGGCGGTGGAAGCGGGGGAAAAGCTGGGTTTTTTGCCAGGAGACCTGCAGCAAAAGATTGACCCCTATTTGCGACCGCTCTACGACGCCCTTTATGATGTGATCGCAGCGGAAAAAATTCCCCAGATGATCGAGCGTGGGGTCATAGAGATCGCGCCCTTGGCCTATATGCGTGGACGCACCCTCAACAACGCTTTTATCATTGTCGATGAGGCCCAGAACACCACCGTCGCCCAGATGAAAATGGTGTTGACTCGATTGGGGTTTCGCTCGCGCATGGTAGTCACCGGGGATGTCACCCAGATTGATCTGCCCCGATCCCAAGCCTCAGGGTTGGTGATGGCCCAGAAGCTGCTGCAGGGCATTGAGGGGATTAGTTTTACCCAGTTCACGGCGGAGGATGTGGTGCGCCATCCCCTGGTGCAACGAATTGTCCATGCCTTTGACCGGTTTGAGCAGACCGGTGACCTAGAATAGGTTCACTAGATAAGTCATTGGAGGGGCAGCGATGGGAATTTTTGGACTGGCAGGATTTGGCAAGAAATCGGCAATGCCCCAACCTCAGGAAGCATTGCCTGGCCGTGCGGTGGCGATTCCGACGGCAAAAACACACTTTGTCAATGGCAATTCCCTCCATCCTCCATTTCCCGAGGGGGCTGAGCAGGCCCTGTTTGGTATGGGGTGTTTTTGGGGGGCAGAGCGAAAATTTTGGCAGACGGAGCGAATTTACATCACAGCGGTGGGCTATGCAGCGGGGTATACCCCCAACCCGACCTACGAGGAGGTGTGCTCGGGAATGACTGGGCACAACGAGGTGGTGTTGGTGGTTTTCGATCCCCAAAAAATTACCTACGGTGAGCTGTTGCAGGTTTTTTGGGAGAGTCATAACCCTACCCAGGGGATGCGCCAAGGCAATGATGTGGGCACCCAGTACCGCTCGGGAATTTACACCTTTTCGGAGGCTCAGTATCAATTAGCAGTGAAGTCCCAAGAGCAGTATCAGGCGGCATTGACGGCGGCAGGCTATGGCAAGACCACGACCGAAATCACTCCGGCACCGACGTTCTACTTCGCTGAGGCCTACCACCAGCAGTATTTGGCCAAAAATCCCAATGGCTACTGCGGTCTTGGTGGAACCAATGTCTCCTGTCCCATGCCCGTTGGGGTGGAGTCCTAGGCAGCGGTGAAGTTGACACGGCGAGGGCACTATGGCATCAAGGCCCTGCTGGATTTAGCCATTTGGGGAACAATTCAGCCCGTGTCCGTGCGGGCGATCGCCAGCGCCAGTCCATTCCAGCCCCCTATCTAGAAAAAATATTGATTGATCTGCGGCGAGCCCATTTGGTGTCATCGGTGCGCGGTGCTGGCGGCGGCTATCGATTGGGGCGATCGCCCCGGGCTATTTCCATCCATGACATCCTTACGGCCCTGGGGGAATCGACTTCGACCCTAACCCAGCCTCTGCCCTCTTGGGAGCAGTCGGGTGACCGGGTTACGGCGGCCCTGTGGCAACGCCTAGAGATGACACTGACCCAGGCGCTGCAGCAGATTAATTTGGAAGACCTTTACCACGATGCCCGAAGCTGGCAGGCAACCCAAGAGCAGGAATCTTTTTTTGTTGTTTAGCGGGGTGATCAAAGGGTCCTAAGCGGCGTCTAGGCTGCCTTGAATCTGAGTGCTTGGGCTGGGGATCGCGTTCTTTGGTATGTTGGAAGCAATCAGTATCTGGCATAGCGTATGACGACAGCAATTCCGGCATTTTGTGAGGGGATTCAGTACTTTGGTGAGTTGTGTGAAGGTTTTGAGGTTCATGGGCGATCTCCTGTGCTCACTGCGGCCCATTCTGCCGTGACTAATCCCCGCGATCCGGCGGCGGTATTGCAAACTCTGCTGGTTGCTGACGCCCTGCGTTATTTGACGTTGCAGATCACAGCCAGTAAGGCTTCGGGGCATCCCGGTGGTTTTGCCAGCAGTGTGGAGGCCTATGGGGCGTTGCTGATGCTGGGGTACAAGAATATTCCCACTGAGGTGGGGCACCACGCGCCGGGGTTCTATAGCGCCATGTTTCTGGATCGTTCCCTAGAAACAATGGGGATCATGACGGTGCAGAATCTGCGCGATCGCTTTCGAGAACTCCATGGACTGTTGGGGCACCTGTCGGGCTACATTCCCGGGATCTTGGCTCCGGCCGGCCCCTTGGGGCAGGGACAGCATTTTGCCATGGCGGCGGCGCTGCTTCATCGGCAGCAGTTGTTCCCCTTCACCCTGGGTGACGGTGGTATGGGGGAACCCTACCCCATGAGTTCTATGCAGCATTTCTTGACAGCCTACCCAGAAGTGACCAACTTTCTGCCCGTTTTAATTTGGAATGGCTTTAGCCAAGAGCACCACAGCATGGTTTCTACCAAATCCAATCAAGAAATGGTGACCTACTGGCGGGGCAATGGTTTTGAGGAAGTGGTGCTGGTAGATGCCAAGGAGTTTGATGATGGGGGACAGGCGGGGGACTATGTAGATAGCACACAGTTTTCATGGCCCCAGCGGCTGGCATTTACAGAAGCGGTGCTGGTGGCGGCCGATCAGGCGGCGCGAGCCGCTCTGGGGGGCAGGCGTACGGTTTTGATCCTGAAGCAATTGAAGGGTGCAGGAGTCCATGCCCGAGGCGCAAAATCCCACAACCTCTATGGGCACCACACCCTCGATAATCCTGAGATCGTTCAGGCGTTGCAGACCCGGGCGCTCCATCCCGATGCTTGGCAAACGGTGCGGTACAATTTGGCATTGGCGGCTGGGGGGCCAGCAGCGGCAGTGGCGGTGACAGAATCGGTGCTGCCCCTAGTGGATTTGGGTAGCTTACCCTTAGCAGAATTTCCTGTGGGGGAAAAGCAGGTGGCGACAACGGCCATGGGGCGGCTGGTGGCAGTGGTGGGAGAGCGCGATCGCCGTTTTGTGGTTACCAATGCCGATGGCAACGAGGCTTCGGGGATCGCCAATATCAACCAAGCCCTGAAAATTATCCACCCAACCTACGACGATCTATATCATCAAGGTCCCACGGGACAGGTTTATGAACCCCTCAGTGAGGATGCCTGTGCTGGCTTGGCGGTGGGTTTGGCGCTGATGGGCAGCCGTAGTCTTTGGTGTTCCTATGAGTCCTTTGCCATCAATGGTTTGCCGATCTGGCAGACGGTGACCCAAGCTATGGCGGAATTGCGCCGACCCACACCTTCGACGATCTGTTTATTTACGGCGGGAGCACTAGAGCAAGGGCGAAATGGCTGGACCCACCAACGCCCAGAAATTGAATCCTATCTTGCGGCCCTGCAGCGCAATGGCAATGTCTTTGTCCTGTTTCCCATTGATGCCAATAGCATTCAGGGGTGCTACGAATGGGCGCTGACGACGCGCAACAAGGGCGTTGTGATTATCGCTAGCAAAACGCCCCTGCCAATTCGCACGACCTTAGCCCAAACCCAACGGGCCCTGGCCCAAGGAGCGATCGCCCTCAAGGAATATCCTGGGAGTAAAACCGTGGTCTTACCCGTAGTGGGGGATTTGGTGCTGCAACCTGTGCTGGAAGCGGCGGAACAATTGGCGGCTGCGGGCATCGGATCCCGGGTGATCTCGGTGGTCAATCCCCGGCGCCTCTACCGTCCCAGTGATGTGGCTTGGTCGTCCTGCTCTGAGCCGGATGGTGCTTTTTTAGAGCAAGATGCTTTTGAGCACCTGTTTGGCGGCGACGTTTTGGTGGGGATCACGGGTGGGGCCGCGGCGATGCTCGAGCCAATCATTCTGCGCAGCCGCCTCCCCAGGGATGTGGTTTCCTGGAAGCGGGGCGAAACGACTGCCTCAGCTCAGCAGTTACTAGAATTGAATGGCATCACGGCCGCTCAGATTGTGGCACGGGTCAACGCGCTGCTATGACGGCGATCGCCCTGACCATAGCTGGCTCCGATAGTAGCGGTGGTGCTGGCATCCAAGCCGACCTCAAGACCTTTGCCTTCCAACGGATCCATGGAGCCAGTGTGCTGACCTGTGTCACGGCCCAGAATACCTGTGGTGTAACCCGGGTGGATGCCCTGCCCCTAGAGGCGATCACCGCCCAGTTGGAAGCAGTGGTTACGGATTTGGCGGTAGGAGCGGTGAAGACCGGCATGCTGCTCAATGGTGAGATTATTAGCCTAGTGGCGAAAAAGCTGGTGTCCTTTGGTCTTCAGCCCCTTGTTGTCGATCCCGTGATGGTCTCCCGCACGGGAGCAAAGCTAATTGATGACGGGGCGATCGCCCAAATGCAACATCGCCTCCTCCCCCTTGCGACTCTCCTGACACCCAACCGTTATGAGGCGCAGATTTTAGCCCAACGAACAATCGATAACCTCGACGACATGAAGCAGGCTGCCGTCGCCATTCACGCCCAAGGATGTGGCAGTGTCTTGGTCAAGGGTGGAGCCATGCCTGCTCCCTATGGGGGCATTGATGTTCTCTTCGATGGCGATCGCCTAGAAGTTCTTGAGACCGCCTACATCACCACCCCCCACACCCACGGAACGGGATGCACGCTGTCTGCCGTCATTACAGCCAACTTGGCTAAGGGCAGCACCCTCTGGGATGCCGTTGTCCACGGCAAAGCCTATGTCACGGAGGCACTGCGCCATTCCCTGGCGATTGGGCGCGGGCGCGGCCCGGTGGGGCACTTTTTCCCCCTCAGGTAGCTGGTCAAAAGTCTTCTTGTCCTAACCTTGAAACAAAATTGATCCCTTTGTTGGCGGCATCGAGCATGTGCATTGACAGCATCGTAACGGCTTGATTTTGACTATTGAAAGTCAAGCTCAGAGAGCTCTACCCACCAAGGACTTGCGGCAAACGGCTGAATTGAGTGGCGGCAGATAACCTTAAACTCAGCACTAACGGCTTTTGTCAGTCCGCAGTATTTGAATTCTTAGCCAGCATTTTTATACTTGAACGTTACTAGGGAAATCCGAATAAATACTAGAGTTAGCTACACTAGTAGCTTGTCGGGATCAAATTTTAGCAGGGCGCAAGTTATTTGCCCTTTTCGGGCTAGCAAAGCAATAAACAGGGTCGCCATCTAGCGATCCTGTTGTTGTTTTTTGCTGCCCGTCTCTTGGGCAATGAACCTAACTCCTAGCCCACGGTCACAGGCGTCACATCCCAGATCTTGGCCGCATACTCAGCGATCGTGCGATCGGAGGAGAATTTCCCCATCCGTGCCACATTGAGAATGGACATACGCACCCAGCGATCGCGATCAGCATAGGCCAATCCAGCTTGCTCCTGGCAATCAATGTAGGCTTGATAGTCGGCGAACAGCATATACTCGTCGCGATACAGAAGGGAGTCAACCAAGGGCTTAAACAGATCGGGTTCACCGGGCGAAAAATAGCCCATGGCAATGCGGTCGATCACATGGCGCAGTTCCTCATTCTCTTGGTAAATGCTCATCGGGTTATACCCCTCGGCTTTCTTCTGGGTAACTTCCTGGGCAGTTAAACCAAACAGGAAGAAGTTCTCCGCACCAACCTCTTCACGAATCTCAATATTCGCTCCGTCAAGGGTACCGATCGTGAGGGCCCCATTCATAGCAAATTTCATGTTGCCGGTGCCAGACGCTTCCTTGCCAGCCGTAGAAATCTGTTCCGACAGGTCAGCGGCAGGGTAAATCAGTTGCCCCTGGGAAGCACTGAAGTTGGCCAGGAACACCATGCGTAAACGACCACGCAAGTCTGGGTCGCGGTTGACCACATTGGCCACGGCATTGATTAACTTAATAATCAACTTAGCCATGAAATAGCCTGGAGCCGCCTTACCACCAAAAATAAAAGTGCGGGGAGACACGTCCAAACTGGAATCGTTCTTTAATCGCTGGTACAGGGTGATGACGTGCAGCACGGCAAGGAGTTGGCGCTTGTATTCATGGAGGCGCTTGACTTGAATATCAAACATCGAGTCAACGTTAATGTCGAGGCAATAGTTCTTTTCAATGTACTGGGCCAGACGCGCCTTGTTAGCCCGTTTGATCTGCCACCATTGTTCTCTAAAGGCAGAGTCATCAACATATTGCTCCAATCCATGCAATTTGGTCATGTCCTTGAGCCATACCCGCTCCCCAATGCAATTACTAATCAGGGACGAGAGTCCGGGGTTGCTGAGCAAGACCCAGCGGCGCGGTGTCACCCCATTTGTCATGTTGAGAAATTTCTCTGGGAAGAGTTGGTAGAAATCTCTAAGCACATCACTTTTGAGCAGCTCAGTGTGCAGAGCCGCCACACCGTTAATCGCATGGCTACCAACCGTAGCGAGATGGGCCATGCGAACTTTCTTTTCCCCTCCTTCTTCAATTAATGAGATGCGAGCGAGTAGGGGCGCGTCTTCGGGGTACCAAGTCATCACATCACTCAGGAAGCGATGGTTGATTTCATAGATGATTTCCAAATGGCGCGGCAGCAGACTGGCAAATAGGCTCACAGCCCAGCGCTCAAGGGCTTCGGGCATGAGGGTGTGGTTGGTGTAGGCGAAAACCCGCTGGGTAACTCGCCATGCCGTATCCCAAAACATCCCGTGCTCATCAACGAGAAGGCGCATCAGCTCGGCAATGCTGATGGCGGGGTGGGTATCGTTCAGTTGGACAGCGGCCTTCTCGCATAGGTTTTCGAGACTATTACCCCGTGCCAAATGGCGACGGATGATGTCTTGGAGGGAGCAGGACACAAAGAAGAACTGCTGCTCAAGGCGGAGTTGCCGTCCTTGGGGTGTATTGTCATTGGGGTATAGGACTTTGGAGATGGTCTCAGACCGCATCTTGCTAGAGACGGCTCCATCGTAGTCGCCGGAGTTGAAGGCTTGGAAGTTGAAGTCTTCGCCAGCTTCGGCTTTCCAGAGGCGAAGGGTGTTGACCGTGTTGGTGTCGTAGCCGGGAACGGGGGTGTCGAAGGGCGTTCCAACCACGGTCTGGCTGGGGATCCAGCGGGTATGGGTTCGCCCTTTGTCGTCGTGGTAAATCTCGGTGTGTCCACCAAACTTAACTTCCACGACTTCGTCGTAGCGGGGCACTTCCCAAGGGTTGCCACCCTTCAGCCACTTGTCAGGAATTTCTACCTGCCAGCCATTTTGAATAGCTTGGTTGAAAATGCCGAACTCATAGCGAATGCCATAACCCATGGCAGGAAGCTCAAGGGTGGCGAGGGAATCGAGGAAGCAGGCGGCCAGGCGACCCAGACCGCCATTGCCAAGACCAGGATCGGGCTCAGTCTCTAGAATTTCGTCTAGGTTAAGGCCGTTATCTTGTACGGCCTGTCGGACATTATCGTAGAGTTCGAGGTTGATCAGGGCATTGCCTAGGTGCCGCCCCATGAGAAACTCAGCGGAGAGATAATAAACGGCTTTGACGTTCTTAGCTTCGTAGGTTTCTAGGGTTTTGAGCCAGCGATGCAGCAGTCGATCACGCATGGTATAGGCCAAAGCCATGTAGAAGTCATTGGGGGTGGCGATCGCCTTATATTTGCCCTGAATGTAGAGCAAATTGTCTTGGAAGGCGCGCGTCAATGTCTCCACACTGTTACCTGTACGGTCATCTTCAATCTGGATTACAGGCTGCATGGGGGCGGTACTGGTCATAGGTTCCTCGGTGGATGAATGAGAAAAATCGGAGGTATTCGTCGGGGAAGGGGCTAATAAGTCCACTTCCATTCGCGAATTTCGGGCATATCATCACCATGCTCGGCGATGTAATGTTTGTGCTCGATCAACTTGTTACGGAGCCGCTGCTTAACATGAACGCCAACCGCTTGCAGCTTAGGCACTCGGTCGATCGCATCCATGGCAAGGTGGAACCGATCAAGGTCATTGAGAACAACCATATCAAAGGGGGTGGTAGTGGTGCCCTCTTCTTTGTAGCCCCGCACATGGAGGTTGCTGTGGTTGGTGCGTCGATAGGTGAGGCGATGGATCAACCAAGGGTAGCCATGGTAGGCAAAGATAACTGGCTTGTTGATGGTAAACAGGGAGTCAAAGTCGCGATCGCTGAGTCCGTGGGGGTGCTCCGACTCAGGCTGCAGGGTCATGAGATCCACCACATTGATAAAGCGAATTTTGAGGTCAGGGAAATTTTGCCGCAGAATGTCAGTGGCAGCTAGGGCTTCGAGAGTAGGAACATCCCCAGAGCAGGCCATGACCACATCGGGTTCATAACCTTCATCATTGCTAGCCCAGTCCCAGATGCCGATACCCAAGGTGCAGTGCTTAACAGCAGCATCCATGTCTAGGAATTGCAGTGATGGTTGCTTGCCCGCCACAATCACATTGACATAATGCTTGCTGCGCAGACAGTGGTCGGTGACGGAAAGCAGGGTATTGGCATCCGGTGGCAAGTAGACGCGGATGATCCCGGATTTTTTGTTCACCACATGGTCAATAAAGCCTGGGTCTTGATGGGAGAAGCCATTGTGATCCTGCCGCCAAACATGGGAGGTCAGCAGGTAGTTCAGGGAGGCGATTGGTCGCCGCCAAGAAATGTGCCGAGTGGTTTTTAGCCACTTAGCGTGCTGATTAAACATCGAGTCGATGATGTGGATGAAAGCCTCGTAACAGGAGAAAAGCCCATGGCGACCGGTGAGGAGATAGCCCTCAAGCCAGCCTTGACACATGTGTTCACTGAGGATTTCCATCACCCTCCCATCGGTGTTGATGTGATCGTCTTCAGGAAGGATTTCTGCGGCCCAAGTGCGATCAGTAACTTCAAAGAGGGCGCTAAGACGATTGGATGCGGTTTCGTCAGGGCCAAAGACCCGGAAATTGCGACTTTGGAGGTTAAGTTTCATCACATCCCGCAGAAAAATCCCCATGACCTTGGTGGCTTCGGCGATCGCCTGACCGGGACGGGGAACGGAAACGGCATAATCGCGAAACTCCGGCATCCGCAGATCCCGAAGCAGGATCCCACCATTGGCATGGGGGTTGGCTCCCATCCGCCGATCGCCAGTCGGAGCAAGGGCAGCCAGTTCGGGCAAAAGTTTGCCGGTTTCGTCAAAGAGTTCTTCGGGGCGATAGCTCTTCATCCACGATTCCAGCAATTCGACGTGGTGAGGTTTACCTGCCATTTCTGAGAAAGGAACCTGGTGTGAGCGCCAGTAATCTTCCGTCTTCTTGCCATCAACCTCCTTCGGCCCTGTCCAACCCTTGGGTGATCGAAGGATGATCATGGGGTATTGGGGACGACCGACAAAGCCCTCCGCCTTGGCTTGGGACTGAATTTGGCGAATTTCGGCAATCACGACATCCATGGTCGCTGCCATGGCACGGTGCATAAGCTCCGGATCGGAACCCTCCACAAAATACGGCTTGTAGCCATAGCCCCTAAACAGATTATCTAGCTCGCTATGGCTAAGTCGTGCCAGCACCGTGGGATTGGCGATTTTATAGCCATTGAGGTGCAAAATTGGCAGCACAATGCCATCCCGTGCTGGGTTAATAAACTTATTAGAATGCCAACTAGTGGCTAGGGGACCGGTTTCGGCTTCGCCATCACCCACCACACAGGCGGCGATCAGGTCGGGATTGTCAAACACGGCACCGTAGGCATGCACGAGGGCATAGCCTAGTTCCCCTCCCTCATGGATGGAGCCAGGAGTTTCAGGGGCCACATGACTCGGAATGCCGCCCGGGAAGGAGAACTGCTTGAAGAGTTTTTTCATCCCCTCCGCATCTTGGGTAATGTTGGGGTAGAACTCGGTGTAGGTGCCTTCCATGTAGGTATTGGCTACCAAACCCGGGCCCCCATGCCCTGGCCCCGTGATGTAAATCACATTGAGATCGTGCTGGTTGATTACCCGGTTGAGGTGGACATAGATGAAGTTCAGTCCCGGCGTAGTGCCCCAGTGGCCAAGGAGACGGGGCTTAATATGACCGAGGGTGAGGGGTTCTTTCAACAGGGGATTATCAAAAAGATAGATTTGTCCCACGGAGAGATAGTTGGCTGCCCGCCAGTAGGCATCCATCAGGCGTAGTTCTTCCGCAGTGAGGGCTTGGCTTTGATCGGTAACAGATTCAGCAGAGGTGAGCATAGAATAAACCTCGAAATACTATTAACTGGAGTGAGTGAGGTCTCAGCAGTGTTAAGGAATAGGGTTTAATGCAATTCCCAACTCGGAAATGGGAGCAAAAATTACAAACTGGAAACCTCTGTGGGAAACTCCCTGGAAAAAGAAGTTAAGGAAAGTAATTCGAGTATTCCATCCCATCAATCTATCGCGATGTCGTCCTTGCAACAGAATCAAGTACCGCCATCCCTAACCCTCAATCTCGGTTTTAGCCTAGCCCCGCGATCGCCCCAAAGAAGTTTCCTTAAGGAGATTTTCACTTTCAGGCTAGACTGCGCCGCTTGCGAGATTCCTTAGCTGATGGGGCGACATGGCTGATGCCTGCCCGGATTAAATGTTGCTCTAGGAGGGCGAAAAAGCGCTGGCGATCGCCCTTGGTCACGACGGCTCGGTTATGGGCTTCGGCTAGGGCTACGGGATAGCCCTGCCCCTTCAGAATTTGGGTGATCACTAGGTTCAAGGCCCCCAGATACATTTGGGGATCGCCAGCCACCCACTCTGGCATCTCGAGGCGCACTAGTTCGCTGCCACCATGGACGTAGCAAAAGTAAATGCGATGGTCGCCATATTCCGACAAAATCGCAGCATGACTTCGCCAGAGGGGGCTGACCCCATAAAGTGGCAGACGCTGCTGCCAAAAGGAAGCATCGCGCAGGGCAAACAGGCCATGGCAGGGTGCGGTCTCACTGGTTTCATGGGCACAGAACTGCTTGCAATCTGGTTCGGGATGGGGGCACTGCAGTAGCCGCAAAAAGTTGAGACTCTCCCCGGCCCGTGGAGCGCTAATGTAGCCGACGAGGGGGATTCCCCGGGATCGTAACCGCTCCCAGGCATCTAACATTGGGGTCAGAAGGTGGGTGCGGGCCGCCTGGGGTAAATCGGCTAGCTGCCAATGGATCAAAGAGCCGTCACACAGGGCTAAACGGGGCATTTCCGGGGTCGCCCCAGGTTCCTGTTCAGCGGCCAAGTCGGCAAGGGCGATCGCCTCGGCAAGGGTGCGCTGATGGGAAAGCCACTCCTCGAGAGCGATCCCCCAGGATCGAGCTGCATAGAGATCCTCAGGCTGGTAGTAGATTCGGGGTTGGCTGTCGAGGAGCGGGTAGCGATGCGTTCCATAGTGAATGGAGACTCGCCCAACATTGATTAGGTAGCAGTAGGCAATCTCGTGGTGACTGGGGGCGATCTGGGAGCCATCGGTGCTCAAAATCCAGTGGGGATCGGTAACTGGGGTGAGGGTCTTCTGTTCCGAAAGTCGGTCGCTAGGGGTAGCGCAGGCAAAGGGAAATCGGTGCCCCCATTGGACGTAGCGCTGCTGGAGGTCGTCCTGCTGGGCGATCGCCCGTTCAAAGAGGGTTGCGGCTAGCTCTAACTTGCGTGAGCGATCCCGGGACTCCCGATGCAACTGATCGGCAATGCCATCCATTTGTTTGCTGACTTGCAGAAAATCCAACATTTGAGGGCACTCCTATGCTGATGAACGCCTATCTTGAAATTTCTGGTTCCCCCTGACTTAGGCTGATCCCAATGGAGAGTTTGGCCTAATCACTATTCGATTAAGCCTCCCATCAATCAGTCATGGAACAGTCATGGAACCAACTCAAAATGCCCAAAACCCTTGAACCGTTAAATCGGATACCAAAGCCCATGACTCAATTTATGAGTGAACAGACCGCAGGTCTCAAACCGGAAGATAAGCCGGCAAATGCGGCAATTTCCAGGGATAGAACCTGCTTGTGACCTCGAAGGGATTGAATTCTATACCCATTCGTTTGTGTCATCGTTTCCTCAATAAGGCTACCAAAAAACAAAACACTTCTAATAACAAAATGAAGAATCTCTTTCTTTCCTGGGAAACGACTTTAGGATTAATCAAATTTGTGGCGCGCAGACCTATCCTGACATCGGGTGCCAAAGAATTTACCGGAATTCATCCATATTAATTAGGAAGGAGAACTCATGAGAATCGGTGTAATTAGAGAGGAAGGATTAAATGAGTACCGCGTAGCGCTGATTCCAGAGGTTGTTAAAACGCTCATTGGCAAAGGGATAGAGGTGATTGTCGAATCCCAAGCTGGTGTCCATGCCTTCCACAATGACGAAGACTATACCGCTGTCGGTGCGGTGATCGCCCCTAGCCGCCAGTCCCTGTTCCAAGAGGTAGACCTGATTGCTACGGTGCAGGGGATCGCCTCGGCCGACCTGTCCCACCTGCGCCCGGGTCAAATTGTGGTTGGGTTCCTCAATCCCCTTGGCGATCCCCGTTGCATCCAGCAGTTAGCCGAGCGTGGGGTGACGGCTTTGGCAGTAGAACTAGTACCCCGCACCAGTCGTGCCCAGAGCATGGATGCCCTCTCTTCCCAAGCTTCGATCGCCGGATACAAGGCCGTGTTGCTGGCGGCCGCCGCCTTGCCTAAATACGTTCCGATGCTCACCACAGCGGCAGGCACCATTCGTCCGGCTAAGGTGGTCGTGCTGGGGGCTGGGGTGGCCGGACTTCAAGCGATCGCCACGGCCCGTCGCCTAGGTGCCACGGTTGAGGCCTATGACATCCGTCCGGCGGTGCGAGAAGAAGTGCAAAGTTTGGGCGCCCATTTTATTGACGTCACCCTCAATGAGGAAACCACGGCAGTAGGGGGCTATGCCAAGGAAATCTCTGAGGCGGCCAAGGAGCATGCCCGGGCTATTTTGACCCAGCACATTGCCGCGGCCGATGTTGTGATCACCACCGCCCAAGTTCCCGGACGGAAGGCCCCGGTGCTGGTGACAGAGGCAATGGTGTCCCAGATGCGTCCCGGGTCGGTGGTTGTGGACTTGGCCAGCGAGCAAGGTGGCAACTGCGAGGGCTCGGAAGCGGGTAAGGATGTACGCCTCCATGGCGTGCTGATTATGGGCCCCCTCAATCTGCCGTCCACCGTGGCGGTTCATGCCTCCCAGAGCTATGCCAAGAATCTGCTGAATCTGATCAAGTTGTTGATTCCAAAATCCGAAGTCGTCCTCGATTTTGGTGACGATATTTTCGATCAGTGCTGCCTGACCCATGGCGGCGAGATTCGCAACCAACGGGTGCGGGATCTTGTTGCCCAGTTAACCAATGTTTAATGCGTTTGCCCATCCATCTGTAGGATCTGCGTTATTTTCTGGAGAATAGTTCCATGACCGAATCGCTGATTACAGCCATTTTGATTTTCACCCTTGCTTCGTTTACTGGCTTTGAAATTATCAATAAGATCCCTCCTACCCTGCACACCCCCCTAATGTCTGGCTCCAATGCGATCTCGGGTATTTGTGTCATTGGTGCGGTGTTGGTAGCGGGTGGGGAAACGGGCACGACCCTTTCTACGG
Organism: Oscillatoriales cyanobacterium SM2_2_1; assembly: GCA_012031145.1. Taxonomy (GTDB): domain Bacteria; phylum Cyanobacteriota; class Cyanobacteriia; order Pseudanabaenales; family Pseudanabaenaceae; genus UBA999. Next base: position 22,642 of record JAAUUH010000021.1, read on the forward strand.
TGCTTGGGGTCGTGGCGATCGCCTGTGCCATGGTTAATGTGGTGGGCGGCTTCCTGGTCACCGATCGGATGTTGCAAATGTTTAAGAAAAAGGAGTCCTAGGCCATGACCCAACTCACAGAAACCCTCACGGTGTGGGCCCCCTCGGGGATTCAGATCGCGTACCTTGTGGCGGCAGCCTGCTTCATCATTGGGTTAAAGAAAATGGGTTCTCCGGTCACCGCTCGACAGGGGAACGTGATCGGCGCGATCGGGATGCTCCTGGCAGTACTGGCTACTCTGATTGATCGCCATATTCTTAGCTACTCGATGATTGGCGTTGGTTTGGTAATCGGCTCCGTTGTGGGAGTTTGGATCGCTAAGGCGGTAGCCATGACCGATATGCCCCAGATGGTGGGCTTGCTGAATGGCTTAGGTGGTCTCGCCTCCACCCTGGTAGCCTCCGGCGAGTACTGGCATACTGTCAGCCATGGTCTGCCATTGTCAACCACAGCAGTGATTTCCATTGCCGCCAGTATTTTGGTTGGCAACATTACCTTTACGGGTAGCATGGTGGCCTTTGCTAAGTTGCAGGGGATCATGAGTGGTGCTCCGATTCGTTTTGCCCTCCAGCAGCAGCTCAATATCGTCCTACTGGTGGTTTGGGCGATCGGGTCTATCTTGGTTGTGATCAACCCCGCCGACCTAGCGGGTTTTGCTGGCATTAATGTGATTTCCCTCCTGCTTGGGGTGCTGTTTGTGATTCCCATTGGTGGTGGTGATATGCCAGTGGTTATATCTTTGCTCAACTCCCTCTCGGGGATCGCTGCTGGAGCCACAGGTTTTGTGGTGATGAATAATGTGCTGATTATTTCTGGGGCTCTCGTGGGAGCGTCGGGGTTGATCCTGACCCAGATTATGTGTAAGGCGATGAATCGCACGTTGCCCAGTGTGCTGTTTTCGGGATTTGGCACCGACGGGGGTGCGGGGACGGAAGCCGGTAGCGGCACGCTCAACAAAACTGTGCGCCAAATTGATCCCGAAGAGTGCGCCATGATGTTGGGCTACGCCCGATCAGTCGTGATTGTGCCTGGGTACGGCATGGCCGTTGCCCAAGCCCAGCATGTCGTCCGTGAATTAGCAGATACCCTAGAGCGCAAGGGTGTCGAAGTGCGCTATGCCATTCACCCCGTGGCGGGTCGAATGCCGGGGCATATGAATGTGCTGCTGGCGGAAGCTAATGTGCCGTATACCCAATTGTGTGACATGGACGACATTAACCCCCAGTTTGAAAACACTGATGTGGCCCTAGTCATCGGTGCTAACGATGTGGTTAATCCGGCGGCACGCCACGATCGCCAAAGTCCGATTTATGGCATGCCTATCCTAGAGGTGGATCGCGCTAAACACACCGTGGTGATTAAACGTGGCATGAGTGCTGGATTTTCCGGTGTCGAAAACGAGCTGTTCTATAAGGAAAAAACCATGATGCTATTTGGCAGTGCCAAGGACGCAATAAACCGCTTGGTGAATGAAGTCAAGCAGTTGTAGCAGTAACTGACCGCTACTCTCGGGAAGAATGAAATTCCTGAGTCAAGCACCATCAGCAGATGACTTATAGAAGTGGGTGGAACCTCGTAGTTCTGCCCATTTTTTTCCTGATTCAGATATTCTTCGCGCCTGGCACTAAAAGACCTCTGCATAAATTGGAGGCGAGCGATCGCCTCTTTGCCGTTGACCTAAGACGATGCTGCCAAGCAAGCTGCAACCTCTAGGAGCAATGTAAATAAACGATGAAGGTGTATAGTTATTCTCGGTAATTTTTTTGTTTTCTGTGCTTAAAACCTCTTCCGTTCTTGATCTCCCTATTCACATCACGGATAGCTATATCCAGTGGATTGTAGAGCAATGGCAGCAAAGAAAAGGACTTCATATCATTACCCTAAATGCGGAAATGACGATGCAAGCCCAACACAATGAACAGCTATCCACCATTATTAAACGGGCTGAACTGGTGATTCCCGATGGCGCAGGAGTGACCTTATTTCTCAAGTCGAAAGGGGAAAAGGTACAGCGCTGTCCGGGAATTGAATTAGCCCAAGATCTGTTGGCAGTAGCCTGTCAAAATCAATGGCGAATTTGTTTGATTGGTGGCACTCCAAGCGTGCTAGAGAAAACGCTACACCACTGGCAAACAAAGTTATCGGGTCTTCAAATTCTCAATGCCTTTGATGGTTATTTTGGTTCTGACCAAGAATCCATGATTTTGCAAACCCTTGCGGAGCTCCAACCGGATTTAATTCTGGTCGCCCTCGGAGTTCCCAGACAGGAAGTATGGATTGCCCAAAATCGCGATCACTGTCCCCACGCCATTTGGATGGGGGTTGGCGGCAGTTTTGATGTTTGGGCCGGGGTCAAAAAGCGGGCTCCACGGCTCCTGAGGGAGAATAATCTGGAGTGGCTCTATCGCCTCTACCAAGAACCGTGGCGGTGGCGGCGAATGTTAGCCCTACCGCAGTTTGTGTGGCGTGTGGTTATTAACAACGGTGAAAAGAATTAAACCCCATCAGGTTCTATAGCCCAATCCTAGAATTTGAGCTTCTCCCCAGAAGTGACCGAATTTATGATTCCTCTGTTTTACGATTTTGGGGAAGTCCTATTGTCTAAGTGATCGACTGATTCTTGGATTTGGGGTCACCTCGTCACTCTCCCTGCGCTTGAGTTCCACTAACCTGAAGCCCCATTATTATTCATCTTTTTTAACCCTAGAAATCCCCCAACTTTTGCTCCCAAAGGGCAGATTCACTCCTTGGTGCGTTTCCCTAAGCATCTGCTATTCTGATAGCAACGGTTGCCAAGCAATTTTCCCATGTGGATTCATCCCGCTGTTCTCCCCTACCTGACCGCTTTTGCGATCGCCGCAGTTGTTTCCTGGATGAGCATTCCCCTAGTGCGGTTTTGGGGCTTGCGGGCCGGGGTTATTGATCGTCCCAACGAACGGAAGATGCACCTCACGCCCGTAGTCCGCATAGGCGGTATTTCGATTTTCTTTGGGTGCCTGTGCGCGTTGTTATTGGTTTGGGCGCTTGGCGGCTTTGTGGATGAGCGGGGACAACCCCTGAGTTCGGCAAAGGACTACGAGATTTGGGGGGTAACACTGGGAGGGGCGGCTTTTTTTGCCCTTGGTTTGGCCGATGATTTGTTGCAACTGTCGCCTGTGCTGCGGCTGCTGTGGCAGTTGGCGATCGCGGCTGGCGCTTGGGTGGTGGGGGTGCGAATTGAGTTTATTTCGGTTCCATGGTGGGACATCATTCGGTTTCCCGAATGGGTAAGCTTGCCGATCACAATGATTTGGCTGGCAGGCATGGCCAACGCCATCAACTGGATTGATGGATTGGATGGGCTGGCGGCAGGGGTGACGCTGATTGCTTCGGCGGTAATTTTTGTGGCGAGTTTGTTTGTGAAGCAACCGAGTGCGGCACTCATTGCCGCAGCCCTAGCAGGTGGATGTATTGGTTTTTTACGGTACAACTTTAAGCCCAACAGCCGGGCAGAAATTTTTATGGGTGATGGTGGAGCCAACTACCTGGGGTTTACGCTAGCTGGGGTCAGTGTCTTAGGGCTGGTTAAAAGTGTCACCACGATCGCCGTGATTTTGCCCTATCTCATCTTGGCGGTGCCCATCCTAGATGCCACTTCGGTGATTTTTGAGCGCCTACGACGGGGACAATCACCCATGAAGCCCGGTAAGGATCATCTGCACCATCGGTTGATCCATGCGGGGTTATCCCAACGGATGACCGTTTTGTTCATTTATTCCCTGACTTTGTGGGTGGGAACGCTAGCCCTAGCGGTTTCGGGAATGCCGGCCGGCGGCACCTATGCGGTTCTGAGTACTCTGTTGCTGTTGTATGTGCTCTGGCAAGTGTGGCGACGCATCTCAACTTCTACGCGCAATTAGCCCCTAGTAATGTTTTGCACTAGGGGTAACCCCGTACCACAATGTCTGCAAAATAGGGCATCCACCTCATGGTTGGCCAGACCGCAACGGGTACAGACTAGGGTTTTACTATTGGAAGATTGTAAAAACCGCCTAAAGAGTTCGCCCAACTGCACCGGGATCAGGGCCACGCCAGTCAGCACCATCAGTACACTCGTTAGTTTGCCGGCATTGGAAGTGGGTACAACACTACCATACCCTACGGTGGTCATGGTGAATATGGAATAGTAAAAAGCATCTAGAAATGTCTGGAATACCAATGGATTATGATGGTGCTCGACTTGATAGATTAGCCCAGAAAAAATGAAAACAATGGCGGCAACGGTAAATAAAATCCGCAGCACAATGGCAGTATCGCTATTCTGATAGCTACCAAAAAAGCGCGCTAAACGGAGGATACGAAACCAGCGCATCAAGCGAATGAAGCGAACATCAAAGGAGCCAAGAAAGACCGGAAAAATTGCCACTAAATCGATCATTCCATAGAGGCTAAACAGAAAGTTCCAGCGATTGGTTGCGCACCACCAACGCAGGAGATATTCACCAAAAAATAAATAGAGAATGAGGTTGTCGATTTGGTTCAGGCGCGATCGCACCAGATCTGGCAAAGGGTATGTCTGGGCGACGAAGATTGCCGATGAGCCCAAAACCAGCACGGCGATGGCCCCATTAATGGCCCGTCCGATCGCGGTTTCAAAATCATCCAAGTAAAAACCTAATTGCGATCGCCACGCCATGGCCCTGACCTACAGTGTAAATACAAAATCTTGCACCAAGATGCCGGGGGTCAAAATGCCTCCAATTGCCCGATTTCCGTAAGTATTGGTGTCGGGAATAAAAGCGCGATGGCTAGTCAAGCCCAATAGTTGATCACCCAAAAATTGGTACAGGCTATGGTCAAACCGCAGGTTTTCAATCGGCGCGATCAGGTTCCCCTGCTCCACCCAAAAACAGGCATAGCGGGTCATGCCCGTAATTCGTCCCGCCGGCAGGTCACTCCAGTTCAAATAATGTAAGTTGGAAAGGTACAGCCCCGTGTCTAGGGCTTGGAGCAGTTCCGACTCAGGAATAGCACCCGCGCTGATTTCTGGCGATCGCATCGATTCCCCACCACTGGCCCCGTTGCTGACCAATCCATACTCCCTGGCCGTGCGGGAACTGACCAAGGTCTGCACCAAATGCCCCTCTTTAATAATGGGCAGCACCTCCGGCGATATCTCCCCCAAGCCATTGAACTGTGGCACATAGCCCAACTGAAAATTTTCGGTCAGGGAAAACAGCGGTGACAACGAGCGTTCTTTCTGCCAGAGCGATCGCAGCGGACTGCCTCCTTGGCGCATTCTGCCTTCTCCCACGCTCCCTGTCAGCATTCCCAGCAGTTCCGCTGCCGCCGCTGGCGCAAAGTAGGTGCGGTACTGTCCCCTAGGCACCGCCCTCACTGGGCGCATGAGGGTTTCGAGTTGGGCCCGCGATCGCCCAATTTCCTGCCCATAATCTGCCTGCACCCAGCGATCACCCCCGTAGCTGCCCTTGACTGCCCGCTCCCCAGAATAAAGAGAGTAATCGATGTAAAACGAATCGGTCTCAAACCAATGGCGCTGTCCTGCGGAATTGGCACTGCCGCGCATGACCCGACCGGCGGCATAGAAGCCCACAAAGTCTAAATCGTCCACGGGATCAAGAATTTGGGCGATCGCCCCGTCCGTGGGTAACAACTCCCCCACAAATATCGCTCGACTTGAGGGCCCCGCTGTCGGCAGCACCACAAAGGGGTTGACCAGGGCCTGCTCCACTTCTTGGCGGAGAATAGCAATGTGCGAGCGGGCCGCCGCCAAATCCATCGGGTGATCACCTGTCAACGGAAACGACGCCTCTACCTCGCGATCGCCCCGCCCATAGCGCAAGGACAGGGAACCATCCATCACCAGCCCCGATTGCCGCACTCGTCCCCGATTAAACCGGCTGAACTGGCTGCGCTCCCCCACCAAGTTAACTGTCAAGTGCTCCTCAGCCCCCAACTGGGACATCAGCGCCTCACACACAGCCAAAAACACTGGCTCTAGGGAGCCTTGGGGAGGTGCCAAATCCGACACCTTGGTAGCAGAACGGGAGATTAGGGACATAAAGCCAGAGTTAAGAAATCTTGAACACCATCATAGCCAAGCCCAAGGCTCGCCATTGGTCTGGTCGCAGTGGCAAAATTTGCGCCATACCCAAAATTTGCGCCATACCTATTGATGGATCCACCCATGTCCTTTGATTTTGCGGGGAACGGGACCCCCCCATTATTGATGACCTCGCACAGATGACGCCACACACGATTCCACATGCGACTTCGCAGTGAGCCAATCGACCCTTCCAAAGCATCAATTCCCAGCCATAGCGCTAAGGATTGATCACAGGAAAACTCCATTGTCCTCTCCCTTTATGGAGATGATGGCTTATGATGTGGTAAAGAAACGTTAATATCGCCCACATTGTATACACCAAAAGGAACATAACCGCGATGGGACTACCTTGGTACCGAGTGCATACGGTGCTCCTGAACGACCCAGGACGCCTAATTGCCACCCACTTAATGCACACTGCCCTAGTCGCTGGCTGGGCAGGGTCTATGGCTCTATATGAAACTGTTACCTATGATCCTTCCGATCCCGTGCTGAACCCCATGTGGCGGCAAGGCATGTTTGTGATGCCTTTCATGGCTCGCCTAGGCATCACAGATTCCTGGGGCGGATGGAGCGTTACTGGCGAAGCCGCAACCAACAGCGGCATTTGGACCTTTGAAGGCACCGCAGTGGCCCACATTGTATTGTCTGGGCTACTCTTTTTAGCTGCCTGCTGGCACTGGGTGAATTGGGATTTGGAACTCTTTCGTGATCCCCGTACGGGTGAGCCAGCCCTCGATCTTCCCAAGATGTTTGGCATTCACCTGTTTCTCTCCGGAGTCCTTTGCTTTGGTTTTGGGGCGTTTCACCTCACCGGTCTGTTTGGGCCAGGGATGTGGGTAACCGACCCCTATGGATTGACTGGGCACGTCCAACCCGTAGCTCCAGAGTGGGGTGCTAATGGCTTTAACCCCTTCAACCCCGGTGGTATTGTTGCCCACCACATTGCTGCGGGCATTGTCGGCATCGTCGCTGGTTTGTTCCATCTCACGGTGCGCCCTCCAGAGCGCCTTTACAAGGCCCTGCGTATGGGGAATATCGAAACCGTGTTGTCCAGCAGTATTGCCGCAGTCTTTTTTGCCGCCTTCGTGGTCGCTGGTACCATGTGGTACGGTGCGGCCTCCACTCCCATTGAGCTGTTTGGTCCCACCCGATACCAATGGGATAACAGCTACTTCCAGCAAGAAATTCAGCGCCGCGTCAACGCTGGTGTCGAGTCTGGGAAGTCCCTAGAGGCGGCTTGGTCGTCAATCCCCGAAAAATTGGCTTTCTATGACTATGTGGGTAACAGCCCCGCTAAGGGTGGTCTATTCCGTGTTGGGCCGATGAATAAGGGTGATGGCATTGCCGAGGGCTGGCTGGGGCACCCGATTTTCCGCGATAAGGAAGGTCGTGAACTGTTCGTCCGCCGTCTACCCAACTTCTTTGAAACCTTCCCGGTGGTTCTCCAGGATGCCGATGGCGAAGTCCGTGCAGATATCCCCTTCCGCCGCGCTGAATCGAAGTATAGCTTTGAGCAGGCCGGCATTACGGTGGAGTTTCTAGGCGGGAGTTTGAATGGTCAAACCTTTGGCGATGCTCCTTCGGTGAAGAAGTTTGCCCGTAAGGCCCAGTTGGGTGAGCCGATTGAGTTCAACCAAGAGAAGCTCAATTCCGACGGTGTGTTTCGCACCAGCACCCGAGGCTGGTTCACTTTTGCCCACGCTGTCTTTGCCCTCTTCTTCTTCTTTGGGCATATTTGGCACGGTGCCCGTACCCTCTTCCGTGATGTGTTCGCTGGGATCGATCCTGACCTTAGCGAAGAACAGGTGGAGTGGGGTGCCTTCCAGAAACTTGGCGATAAATCCACCCGAGTGGCAGAGGTCTAGAACCCATGGAAACCATTACCTATACGTTGATTTTTGCCTGCCTGATTGGTCTGTTCTTCTTTGCGATCTTCTTTCGTGAACCCCCCAAGATCCAGTCTCGTGGGGAGAAGAAGTAGGCTAGGGAATCTTTTGCACTAACTACTGAATAGATTTGGATGATCGCTCCTAGTTTCGGCTGGGGGCGATTCTCTGTATAATGCGCCTATGGCAAATCTTACCAATATTCCCCTTGTCGCCCTGCGGGAAGTGCATAAGCAGTTTGGTCATAGCGTCATTCTCAATGGCGTCAGTTTGGAGATTTTTGCCGGAGAGGCAGTGGCGGTGATTGGCCCTTCTGGAACAGGGAAATCAACGCTGTTGCGACTGATTTGCGGCCTAATTCAGCCCGACAAAGGAGAAGTTTTGTTGAAGGGAGCGCCGCAACGGGATGCTGTCGGTGGGCGTGATGATCTGGCGATTGGAATGGTGTTTCAGCAGGCGGCGCTGTTTGATTCGTTGACCGTGGCGGAAAATGTAGGCTTCGTGTTGTATGAGCGATCGCGCTTAAGTGATCAAGAAATTCGACACCAGGTGCGGGAAAAGCTGCGCCTAGTCGGATTGGATGACGTCAGCGATCGCTATCCCAGCGAGTTATCGGGAGGAATGCGAAAACGGGTCAGTTTGGCCCGGGCCATCTTGGATACCCCCAATAGCTGCGAGGGCTGTCAAAAGATTTTGCTCTATGATGAGCCAACTGCCGGGCTAGATCCGGTTGCCTCAACAGTGGTGGAGGATTTGATGCGATCGCTCAAAGAGTGTGGGGCCTGCGACGGCTATGTGGTGGTCACCCACCAAGAGAGTACGATCCGCCGAACGGCCGACCGATTAGTGATGCTCTATCAGGGTCTGGTACGATATTCAGGGTCTGTGGCATCCATCGATGAAACGGATGATCCCCATATACGCCAGTTCTTTAGTGGCAGTACGGAGGGGCCGATTCAACTCATTGGCAAGGAGGTGTAGGACGTGCAGAGGCGAGCAGTGCGGGATAGCTCCGTGGGGTTGCTCATATTGGCAGGGCTAGCAACGGCGGCCGGTGTCTTGCTGTGGTTGCGGGGGGCGCGATTTGGCACCGAGGGCTTTAGCTTTGATATTGAGCTGCCCGATGCCAGTGGCTTGGATGTAGGGGCGGCGGTACGGTTTCGGGGTGTGGCGGTGGGACGGGTACGACAGATCGCGCCCCGTCCCCAATCGGTAATTGTGACTGTGGTCATCGATCAGCAGGATCTAGCGATTCCCCGTGATTCGGTGGTCGAGGCCAATCAAAGTGGATTTTTAGGCACCACAGGTATTGATATCTATCCTGCGGCCAACGGTCGCGTTTTGGGAGACAACCCGCCATCGCCGACCGCTGGTGATTGTGATAACCAGCTTATTGTGTGTCAAAATTCGTCGATTAGGGGCGAATTGGGAGTGAGTTTTTCCCAACTGCTGCGGCAAACCAACCGCACCCTGCAAAGGATTGAAGATGAAAACCTGATTGCCAACATCAGTAAAACCCTCAAAAGTGCCGATGAGGCCGCCCAAAGCGTGCAGAAGCTGACCAGTGGCATCAATCGCGTTTTGGGGCTGGTGGAAAATCAAGTGGAAAAGTTTGGCGATAGTGCCACGGCGATCGCCAAAGCGGCGGATAACGTCGGACGAACGGCTAGTGCCGCCGAGTCCCTGCTGATGGAAAATCGCGAACGGATTGCCAGTACCCTTGATGGCATTGCTGGCACCGCCCAGGAAGCCCGATCCCTGTTGGCGGCAGCTCGCCCGCTCTTGAATGATGGTTCGTTTTTGGCCAACCTCCAGCGATTGGCAGAAAATGCAGCGGTGACGGCCAACAATCTGCGGCAAATTTCCGGCGAACTTAGCAATCCTGAGACCGTTCGGGCTTTGCGGGAAACCCTCGACTCGGCCCGGTCTACTTTTGCCAATACCCGCAAGATTACGGCGGATTTAGAGGAATTAACTGGCGATCCTAAGTTTCGGCAAAATATTCGCAACTTGGTCAATGGGCTGAGTGGTCTGCTCTCCAATGTGCCGACCTCGATTACGACCGCCGATGCGACTGCTGCAATCACGCCTCCGGTGGAGATGACCCGCAGCAAGGGCATGGAGCCGGCCCTCCCCTTGGATTTGCCCCAGGAGCGGGTGAAGATGAACACCCCTGCCCCGGAGCAACCCACTCCCGAGAAGGTGCCATGAGCGATCGCGTCCCCTACTGGTTACGGTCTTGGCGACAGCCATGATGTTTGGCAGCGTCTTGGTGATTGTGCACCGTCTCCATTCTTTGCAACTCATTCCAGAGTCGGACTTGGGATTACCCCTCAATGAGGTGTTTGTGAACATTCGTCTGTTGTCGGTAACTTCCCAAGTGACGTTGGCGGCCATTCCCCTTCTGTTGGGAATGGGTCTATGGGGGATGAACTCCTGGGCGCGGGTGCTGAGTATCTGCTTCTTTGGGGCTTTGTTTGCGCCATCGACCTTAGTGCTGGGTGGGATTTTAGCCGATCCCCAGTGGTCGACCGAGGTGAATGCCCTAGTTACCGGTGGCAGCGGTCTGTTTTTGGGTATTCTGCTGCATCCTTCCCTTGGGCAGTCCTTTGCCAGGCGATCGCCCCTTTCCGATCCCTAGGAGTTACGGCTATGCACCTTTCTGAACCCCATATTTTTGACCATGACCTAGATCGCGACACCCTAGATCTGTACCTGCACCAGCCGGCGATTGCCATAGATACGGAGGCAATGGGGTTGATCTCACGGCGGGATCGGCTGTGTTTGGTGCAACTGTGCGACGCGCAGGATCGGATCAGTTTGGTGCGGATTGCTAGGGGCGATCGGGAAGCCCCTCATTTGCAGCAGCTTATGGAGGCATCGGCGGTGGTTAAAATTTTCCACTATGCCCGTTTTGATGTCGGCATTTTGCTGGCCCATCTGGGGATTCGGGTGAATCCTATCTATTGCACCAAAATTGCCAGCAGGCTAGCCCGCACCTACACCGACAAACACGGGCTGCGGGAGTTGGTCAAGGAGCTGGAGCAGGTTGAGATGGACAAGGAGCAGCAGTCCTCTGATTGGGGCAGTACTCTGGCGCTGACCGAGGCCCAAATCAAGTATGCCGCCAACGATGTGCGGTATTTAATCGCGCTGCGGCACAAGCTCGATATCATGCTAGAGCGGGAGGAGCGCTTAAGCCTTGCCTATGCCTGTTTTGAGCATCTCCCGACCCAAGTGGCATTAGACCAACTGGGCTATAGTGATGTGTTTGCCCATTGAGGTGGCTCAGGCAGAGGAATAGGGCAGGTGAGGTCGGGGCGAAAGTCCGCATAGCGCCCTTGGCGAACTTCCAAGATTTCCTGTTGCACCGTTTCGCTAGATTCTCCTAGGCACAAAAGCACATGGGTAGAAAGTTCTAGGCTGGCTTCAAATTCGGGATGGACGACTTCCTTGGCCCCCAGTTGGTAGAGCAGATCAATGTCTGAATCTTTGCAGGCTCGGGCCACGATATCTAGCTTGGGGGCGATTTCCCGGGCCCGCTGGGTGCAGAGTCGGCTGCTGCTGGCTTCATTGGTGACAATTACCAGCGATCGCGCCCGCTCAACATGGGCTTTTTCTAGCACATAGGGGCTGGCGCAGTTGCCATAGAGGTAAGGAATGTGACGGTTACGCAGCAACTGCACCTTGGCTTCTGACTGCTCAATTACCAGTACGGGATAGCCCCGCCGGAGTAGGAGGTTGACGATGTTCTGCCCTACGCGCCCATAGCCAGCGATGATGATGTGATCCTGCTGGCGATCGGGCAGGCTGATTTCTTGGGGGGTGTCAAGGCGGTGAACCCAGGAGTCGAGCCAGGGCAGCGTGCCCAAAAAGTTCAGGATTCTGGGGGACAGTTGGAGCAAAAAAGGCGTGATCATCAGGGTTACGGCCGTACTGCCCAGCACTAGGGTGTAGACCGGACGGGAGATCAATCCGAGTTTTTGCCCCTCGCTGGCAAGAACAAAGGAAAACTCACCGATCTGAGCCAGACCAATACCAGCAAATACGGCTACGGCAGCGGGATAGCGAAAGGCGCTGACCAAGGGGATGACAATTAGGGCTTTGCCCACCATGGCGATCGCCACTAGGCCCAAAATTAATTCCAGATTCTGCCAAATGAACACCGGGTCGATCAGCATGCCGACCGAGGCAAAAAATAATGTGGCAAACACATCCCGCAGGGGCTCAACGTAGGTCAGGGTTTGGTCAGCATATTCCACCTCCGAAATCATTAGCCCCGCCACAAAAGCCCCCATCTCGATCGACAGTCCCAACTGCTCCGTAATTAGGGCAATCCCCAAACACAGCACAATGATGGTTAGCAAAAAAAGTTCTCGGCTTTCAGTGCCAGCCACCCAGCGCAATAGGGGCGGAATGCACCATAACCCCACGGCGATCGCCACACCGGCAAATAGGGAGGTGGTGGCCAAAGCCTGTGCCACTGCCCAGACGACGGATTCGGGGTGCTCTAGGGCCGGCAACACCGCCAACATGATGCCAAGGGCCAGGTCTTGGATGATCAGCATTCCCAAGGTCACCTGTCCTTGGGGGGATTCCACTAGGTTGTTGGCCATGAGGCTACGCAATACCACTGCCGTGGAAGATAGGGAGAGAATTGCCCCCAAAAATATCCCCTGGGTGGGACTGGATACCCACCCCACGGCGACGGAGAGCACGGCCGTTACCCCAATCGTCAGGAGGATTTGCAATCCGCCGCCGCCAAGGGCGATCGCCTGGACTTTGCGCAATTGGGAAAGGGAAAATTCCACCCCCAAGGCAAATAACAGAAAAGCAACTCCAAACTGGGCGAGGGTTTCCACTTGGATTAATTCCTTAATTAGCCCCAGCCCGGTGGGGCCCACAACGATCCCCCCTACCAAATAACCCAAAATGACCGGTAGGCGCAATCCTGCGGCCAACAGTCCTCCGACTGCTGCCGCCGCCAAGACCGTAACGAGGTCGACAATGAGGCGAAAATCTTCTTGCACAGGTGAAAAACTTCTAAAGTTTTAATCACTTTTAGTATGGCAGATTGCCGGGGATCTCTTAGGCAGACGTTAACCTGAAGCGCGGGTTTTGCCGCCACAATGGGCAAGGTGGATCTGGACTCCTAAATTATGATGTGGAACATTCCTGCGATCGTATTGGTGGTGCTAACTTCTGGGTTGTGGCCGGGGGATGCCCATGGGGAGATGAAGACGGATCTCAAAAAAGCGCGGGATCCCTTCCGCCCAGTGGAGCTTAAGACTCTGAAGGCCGCTTCGGGGGCTAATCCGGGGATGGTGGTCTATCAGCGATCGCCCGGGACGGCAACGGCAAACGGGTTCCGCAGAGAATCTCAAGCTGGAGTTTATCAGCGCCACTCAGCGATCGCCATCTTC
>JAAUUH010000106.1 GCA_012031145.1 Oscillatoriales cyanobacterium SM2_2_1
CGATGCGGTGTTATCTGGGCGCACAGCGGAAAGTGAGGTGGTCTTCTCCCTTAATAACAACACGAATCTGCGCGTCAACCCTACCGCCGCTAACACCTTTGTCCTGAACTGGGAGGATGGTGGCGATCGCGACTTTAATGATGCGGTGATAACCGTACGCCCTGCGGGTGAGGCGGCTAAGGGTACCCGTTTGCAGGGCTCCCCGAGCGGGAGTTGCTAGACCTACGGGGACTGACGGGCGACCAACCGGCGAACTTTGTCGTCAACAGCGAAGCGGTGTTTAACAATACCGTAGGGTTCTATAGGGTGGACAATGCCGAAGGGGCGGTTGGATCGCTCCGCCCCGGTGATGCTGGCTATGCTCGGGCGGCGGTTGAGCGGCGGGTCAACAGTTTTGCCCGCAATGCCAACACCGCCAGTACCCTCACCGGTGGTGGGATATTGGCTCCGTTCCTGATCGCCAATGGCACCGTCGATCAGTTCCTGAACCAAAATGCGGCGAATGCTAACACTAGTCTTCCCCTTGCCTATTTCAGCTACATCGCTGCTAACCCCGATAGAGTGGATCATGTCCGTCTGCTTGGCGACAACATTTTTGGCTTTGAAGATCTTCCCGGAGGTGGAGACCAAGACTTCAATGACATCGTGCTGCAAGTTAAGTTCACTTAAGGAGCGGGTGAATGATTGCCCTTGCTCCTTGGGGGCAGGGCGATCGCAAACCATCGGGAAGTATTGGGTACTCCTAAAAGGCGAAGTGCCGTGGGTGATGCCCCAATGACTTGCCGGAGCCACTTTGCCCCCTGACCGAGAAAAAGACCAAGAACGTTCCATGCCAGTGGGAACCAATCCGTCCTTTGCCACTAAGAAGGGACGTTTTTTTTGACACGCGAACCCATGAAGCCGAAGGAGGGCAATACGCAAAAAAACCTTAAAGAACTTCAGAATCCCCGCAACTAAACTTAGTATTCTGTAACGCGACTGAAACAGCGCGGCAGTTTTGTTCAGGGTTCTATGGCTGACACCTACTCTTCTTACCCCGCTTCTTCTCCGGCCCACACTGGAGAGGTATCCCGTTGGTTATTCCGGTCGGTATTTTCCTTGGCGATCGCCACATTTTTTTTAATGGGGCTGGGAAGCGCCACTCGCGTGATGAACGCGGGCTTGGCCTGCCCCGATTGGCCCCTATGCTATGGCACGGTCTTACCGGCTGCCCAAATGAATTTGCAAGTATTTTTGGAATGGTTTCACCGACTGGTGGCTTCTTTTGTCGGTGGCATGACCCTGATTTTGGGCGGATTAACCGTGTGGTACCGCCAGGTTCTACCGCAGTGGCTGCCCCGGGTTATGGGTGGGGCGATCGCCCTAGTGCTGATGCAAGGAATCTTAGGTGGCCTGACAGTTACGGAACTGCTGCGGTTCGAGGTGGTTACGGCCCACTTGGGAACAGGGCTACTGTTTTTTCCCTACTCCTTGGGGTGACTACTGCCCTGATGCCATTCGCGGCTACGGGCACGGCGGCCCCATTGGTTGGAGCCGGAGCAACAGCGGCGGTTTTGGTCTATGGCCAGAGTATCCTGGGAGCCTTGGTGGCTTCCCGCTGGGCATTGCACCAATGTTTAGCCAGTTCAGACCTGTGCT
This sequence comes from Oscillatoriales cyanobacterium SM2_2_1, assembly GCA_012031145.1. Classification (GTDB taxonomy): domain Bacteria; phylum Cyanobacteriota; class Cyanobacteriia; order Pseudanabaenales; family Pseudanabaenaceae; genus UBA999. The sequence continues at coordinate 1,639 of JAAUUH010000106.1, forward strand.
TAGTTATGAATAGCCACTTGGTGGGCATTGTCCCGGCGACCCTAGGAGCATTAGTTTTAATGATTATGACTTGGCGCACCGCAGCCTTACAGCCGATCCTGCGGCGCTTGAGCTACATATTGCTGGGGCTATTGACCCTGCAACTGGCCTTGGGCTATGCCACCTACCGGCTCCATCTCCAAGTGGCACCCTTGACTGTTGCCCATCAGTCCATTGGCGCAGCCCTACTCGGGACTTTAGTTTGTTTTACTGTGCTAGCTTGGCGTGATCGCGCCGCAGGAGCAATGACATGACCGAAGTTTATCGTGGGGCTTCGGGTCGATCATTAGCAGCAACCCTGCAAGATTATTTGCAATTAACCAAACCGCGCATCATAGTATTGCTGCTAATCACGACGGTAGGGGCTATGTGGCTTGCCGCCAAGGGGCAGCTCTCCCTATCGCTACTGGGTATTACTACCCTTGGTGGTGCACTGTCCGCGGGGGCTGCCAATACCTTTAATTGCATCTATGACCGTGATATCGACGCCCAGATGGAGCGGACAGCATGGCGACCAATTCCCGCGGGGCGGGTGGGGGTACGGGCAGCGCTGTTGTTTGCCACGGTCTTGGCCATCGCGGCCTTTGGGATTTTGTTGTGGGGAGCAAATCTGTTGGCAGCTAGTTTGGCCATGGCGGGTATTGCCACCTATGTGGGGGTTTACACCTTTTGGCTGAAGCGGTCTAGCCGCCAAAATATTGTCATTGGTGGGGCGGCAGGTGCGATTCCACCCTTGGTGGGCTGGGCGGCAGTAACCGGGGAGTTAAGCTGGGCGGCATGGGTGCTGTTTGCGATCATTTTTTTCTGGACGCCGCCCCATTTTTGGGCCCTAGCGATGATGATCCGGGAAGATTATGCCAAGGTAGGAGTACCCATGATGCCAGTGGTAGTGGGCGATCGCCAGACAGCTATCCAGATCTTTGCTTACACAATTTTGCTGTTGCCGATTACGATTTTGCTTGTCTACCCTCTCCATGCCCTTGGCTGGGTCTACTTGGCAGCGGCCCTATGTCTGTGGGGTGGGTTCATCTACCAAGCATGGCAGTTGCTCCAACGGTCGGAAGATCGTCAAGTTGCTCGCTCTGTATTTAAGTACTCTATTCTTTACCTCGGACTGATCTGTTTGGCGATCGCCATTGATTCACTTCTGCCCTTCTCCTGATCAGTTGGAATATTGGCGTGGTGATGAGACCATAGGGCAAACCTAGCGCCGAGGAAGAAGGTAATGGAAGCGATCGCCTCAATCTTAGCGGGACTCTTGGGCATCGTTAGCACTCCTGGAGTTGTGATCGACCAAGTCGCCACCGATCTGTTGCGGCAACGCCTTGTCAAGGCTGAAATCCTTGAAGTTCGCATCGACAACACCCCCAACTATCAAATTCTCTTCGGGCGGGTGGATAAAATTCGCCTCGCGGCCCGAGGTATTTTTCTGGTTCCCTACTTTCGGATTGCTGTCGCCGAATTGGAAACCGATCCCATTAGCATTGATGCCAATGCCCTCCAGCAGGGGCAATTGGTGCTGAATCGCCCGCTCCAAGCCGCGACCCGGGTGCAAGTCACCGCTGAAGATATCAATCAAGCCCTGCGATCGCCCGAGCTTCGCCCCAATTTTGAAAATATCCGCATAGACCTATCGGGGCGGCAGGGAGCGGGCGAGCTTTTTGACTTCACTGAGCCAATGGTGCGATTTCGTGCCGGCAACCGGATCCAGATCACGGCGCGGATGCGCCCCCAAGCCAAGCCCCAGGATGCTATCGACCTGGAAATTAATGCTGGGGTAAGGGTTCTTAGGGGCAGCCAGCTAGAGCTGATTGAACCCCAAATCAATCTCCAAGGTGAGAAGGTTCCCGACCAAATCACCACCGCTCTTGTCAAAGGAATTAATCGCCTCCTTGACTTGCAGCAGTTGGAGCAGAGCGGCATCCGGGCGCGGGTGCTGCGCCTCGAAGTCACGGATTCCCACTTGCAGGTCATCGGTTTTGCCCAAGTAACCCAAGTTCCCCGTTAGGGCTTGACCCGCTACGACTGGAGATGGGGTAGAACTCTGTTTGGTGGCTCTATTTGATGGTTCCATCGCCTAGGCGATGCCAATGGTGCCTGTGGGCTGCAACCAGACTTGGTGTGATTCTGAACTAACCTGGAGCGCTGGAACAGGTCAGGCGCGATCGCCCATGTTCTAATTGGACAAGCAACCACCGTTGTCGGAGAATTACAGACCCATGGCCAACAGATCGGCACAACCAGAATGCCGCTATTGCTCTCGGCGGCAGGTGCTGCTCGGACTGGCGGGAACCCTAGTAGTCCCACTGGTGCTCCTACCCCAGGAAATCGCCAGGGCATCGACATCGGCGGCGGCGATCGTCGTCAGTTGCATCGACTTCCGGTTTATTGAGCCTATCCATGACTTTTTAGGACAACAAAATTTGCTAGGGCGGTGCGATTGGGTCGCCTTGGCAGGAGCTTCCCTGGCACTGGCTGACTTTCCCCGGTCGGCGGATAGTGAAGCCCTTTGGGATCAGTTGACCTTCTCTGTTCAGTTGCACCAGATCCAACGGGTACTCCTTTTTGACCATGCAGACTGCGGTGCCTACACTGCCCTCTATCCCCAACTCAGCGCCGAGTCCGTCCGGGAACGAGCCGTACACCAGTCCTATCTGCAGCGGGCGCGGGAGCAGATTACCAAACACTATCCCCAGCTCCAAGTAGAACCCTATTTCGTGTCTTTGCTGGGACAAGTGGTGTCACTATCGCCCCAGGAAAACTTAGAGGGTTTGTAGCGCCCAAAAAGGTGGAACGACTACCAAACCCAAAAAAAGCTGGCATTTTCTGGCATTTGTGCTACCATCTGCCCGACTTGTGAGGGGAACAGCCGTATGTCAGTCCGTTGGTCGAGCAGTCGAGCACTCCTAGGAATCACCCTTAGCGCCTGCTGTTGGGGGGGCATGGCGATCGCCCAAACCATTCCCCAAACAAGCCCCCAGCCCCGTGTCCCCCGACCGCCAGAGCAACGGATCAGCACTCTATTGCTGGATCGCCATCAGCGTCTTTGGGTGGGCACTTGGAACGGTTTGCTTCAGCTCAACGCCCATTCCGGCAGCATCGTCCGCAGAATTCCCCTGCCCCATCCCGTTGTCACCGCCCTACTGGAGGATCGCCACGGCTACCTGTGGGTTGGCACCTCCCTGGGTCTATTCCAAGTGCAACCCCACACCCAAAAGATTACCCGCGTTGCCCTCAACCTGCCTTCTAGTCGCGTTCTGAGTTTGGCGGAAGATCGGGCTGGCATGGTGTGGGTCGGCACCGAGCAAGGACTGGTGCGCATCAGTCCCTACACCGGAGAGGTCTTTGCCCGCCTGCCCGACATTCCTGGCGTTGCTGCCAATGCCCTGCAAATCGACAACCACGGGCAGCTTTGGGTCGGTACCCTCGATGGACTCTTTAAGCTCAACCCCGGCATCGCTAAAATTACTGCCCGCATTCCCTTCGTTTCCGGTCAGGTGGTGCAAACCCTGACCCTTGATCCCGCTGGACGGATCTGGGCCGGCACCCCGCGCAATGTGATCCTGATCGACCCCCAAAAAAATACGGCCCTTGCCCGGGTCAATGAGGTCACTGGCGAAGATATCCTTGCCCTTGCGAGCGATCGCCCCAATCAACTCTGGATTGGTACTGCTACCCAACTCGTGCGCGTCAACAGCAACTCGGGTAGCATCCAAACTGCTGTACTCAATTTGCCCTCCGGCACGATTACCAGCTTAGTCCTAACGGGCGATCGCACCCTCTGGATTGGCACAATGAATGGACTGGCCCGCTTTGATAACGCTGGCTTGGAAAAGTTCGAGACTCGAGAGCAAAAACGCGCCACGGTCGTCTATCGCCCCTAGCCATCCCAACGATCTAATCGTGGGACATAGACTTGAGCAGTTCTTGATTCAGTATCTCGAACCAATGAACTTCTGGCACAGCGGTCACCATTTTTGTGGCACGTTTCATCTTCCTGACTAAATCATCACTGTTTTCCAAACTGGAAACCCCTTCAAACCGATGGACGCAGCGATTACGTTGCTCACAGTAACGATTAAATTCTTCCAAAAGTTCTAGCAATGGATGACAATTCTCCCTGGTATGCAATAGCCCCATCATGTGGGGGCGTTTGGGAAATCCCCTCAATTCTAAAGTCCAGCCCCTATCCCGATACGCTTCTTTCAGAGAGTCTAGGGCTCGTCCATCGTCTACGGTTTGCACCTTTTGCCAGAATGCAGCCGTATTTGACTCGCGAACGGGCGAATCAAGCCCTAGCTCATTTTTGAGCAAAGCTGCCAGCATACATTCTTGAAATTGCGTAAGCAATACTAGAAATTCGGAAAACGCGCGTTGTCGCAGGCGGATGGTAGCGTTGAGATATAGTTCTCGGGCGATGGCTTCTAGTCTCCTTTGGCGCAAAGCGCTTATCTCCTGTAATAACTGCGGTGGCACCTCCGGAAACCGGTTTAAGTGATTAAAAGCAGCATCAAAATCAAAAGCTGCCCGGCAACGCCCATATTCAAGGAGGGCGATCGCGCGATCATTAGCCAGACTGGAAACCCGCAGCGATTCCAAGGCTCCACCATAGTTATGATCTTCTATCTGTCGCTTAATTACTTTAAGATCTAACTCATATCGAAATACAGCGCCATCTGTTTTAAAAACTCGCGTTTGTCCTTCTTTCATTTTTGCAGGATCTCGCACCTGCCAGACCTGCCCATTGACAATGTAGCCTGCAGCCTGTAACAGAGTGAACGAAGATTTCATCGCAGGAGTTCCCGAAGAAGCATTCAGCTCAATTTCATCATCCCCTGATTCTTTTTGTGCCAGATTCAAGCCTCTGCGGGCTTCTTTAGCTGCCTCAAACAAATTAGTTGGATCATCAGACAAATCCTGACTTGCTGCAATCAAATCGACAGCGCTCCCATCGATACCTAGTTCAGTCAGCAACCAATCTTTAGTTTCTTGTGCGCCTTTAGCTGTCCCTGAATCGCCTTCAGTATAAATTAGGATGACTTTCTTGATTACCTTCCCTTGTTCCACCAAATTTTTAACTAATGTCACCAAGGAACCTTCACCGGTCTTATTACCGAAAGGATCTTGATTGCCAACGAAGGACAAAACAATACTAGCCATTACTTATCTCCATTACCTTGACAACTATTAGATCGCACTAATTGCGTGGGGACGTATCGGGATAAAACACCGTGAGGGTGCGAACCTGCGAATTGACAATGCACACCCGCAATACTCGGCAGTGAGGTAATCGGTTACTTTGGCCACCAGTCGCCCAAAGGGTTGATCCGGCGCAATGATTTTGATCGCCAGTTCGGGGGGGGACAGGAAGAGGGCATCTTCCCGCCAATCATTGGTCAATCGTGCAAAAGACACCAACAATATATCTGGAACCGCCACCCAATCGCGATCTCTGTGGAGCAATCGAGTCGCCCACTCTACACGAACGCGATCGTACTGCATCGATTCAGACCAGTTATGGAGGATAGACCACATAGACCACAAGGTCATGGTTAATGTGGAATGAAAAAACTTGGGGGACATTTTGGGTATAACTTCTCCATCAATCAACTCACAGGTAATGTCCTCTTCGGGCAGTGCCAGAAATTCGGCAAGGGTCAGTTTGGTTGGGGTTGCCATCATGTTCACTCCTGGTTCTCTAAGCCATTATCTTTTCCGTGCGCCATTGTCCAGCCATTGATCAGTTTTTGCTGCTCTGTAAGGTCTCAGCGATCGCATCTAGGGTAAGTGCGAGTTTGTTGTGTGGGAATAGAGCTCCACTTTAGCTTAAAGCACAATATCTATAAAGAGTACACGATGGAATGTCAATGATTTAGTCTGGGGCATGGCGTGGACTGGCATACCCTTTCTTTTTGCATTTCAGCGATGCCAATATTAAGGATTTCGAATGCTTCTCTGGTTGCATGTCATGATTAATAGCTAAACTGGACAGGATACGGTCAGTTTAATCGAGGATGAACCCTTGAAATCCTACGCAGAATATTTTGAACAAGGCGAATTGCTCTACAGGCGAAATACCTTGCTCCAGTTTGGTAATAGCTGGGATTTGATTGGCAATGCCGTGTTAGCCAATCCCGGTAGCGCGGAGCCTAACTCAAGAGTTTCTGATGATCTGTGGGATTCAATCACAGCTTTTCATGATAGTTTCAGAAATGGTGAAAGAAATCAACGATACAACTGGCACGAATTCTCCCCAGATCCGACGATGAGGTTTGTAGAGAAGATATTTAACGGCTGGTATCTCGGTAAAAATATAGAACTGAACGGAGTCGTACAACTCTTTAATACCTTCAATATAAAAAATCAAGACCTCCAAAAAGCTGTAGCTCAAGTTGGTGTAGATTCGGAACTATTGTTTTCGTGCGATGCATACAAATACTTTAACGACAAGCCAACATATTTTGGCTTTGGTCAGGAAATTCTAAGAAGCGGGGTGCTGCGCAATGTGGCAATTAATATATTCCAAAACTCATCGAAGACTATTCGCAGTATTTACGAAGACGATTTTTCTAGAAACTCTTTTTATCACCCCATGTATGTTAATCAAGCCTACAAACAAGGTCACTTCTGGCAGTATAAAAGTGGAATTCTTGCGAAAATCATAACAATGGCTCACAAATGCCCGTAGAGGTGCTGTTTTTTCCCTGGGCGCACATCAGACACAGTGGGGCTGCAGCCGAAAGCGATTTTCTTTGTGTATGCGGTTAACGCATAGCTGGCGATCGCCCCCCCGAGCTAACCTATCTTATAGTTTGCGGCTTATCGATTTCTTGTATGTGCGATCGCCAATAACCACTCCTAACTCAATAACTCAGTTTGAGTCGAAATGCTCACGGGTACCCGCAAGAACCCGGCACAGAAAACCCCGATGAGCAAAAGTCTACTTCTGACCATAAGTCTGTGTCCTTTTCGTTTACAAAGTTTACACGTCTCCATCACCAAGCGAATCCATGAATCGGATGTGGCAGGAGATAAATTCAAGGAACGTGCCATCGTTTTTAAGTTTAATATACCGGCTAGAAGTAAATAACTACAGTTTCATAACGGCTAAGGTACAGCGTATTGAGGGATTAGGAGGTGGAATAGCAGCACTGGGCAAAGCAGTTTTTGAAGAAAGATTTATCCAAAAGTAGCAAGAAAATTCGTAACACTTGTTGAATGGTAAAGACAGTCTGCGGTTTAAAATATAGTCATTCTAAATAGCTATGAGACAGTTTGAATCCTTGGAAATATAACCTGAAGCATGTTGGATTGTTTCGTTTTTATTTGAAATGACTATATCTGATAAAACCCTTGAGAATCGACCACAGCATTTCAATGGGATTAAAATTAGGAGAACATCTAGGTACGTAGAGAAGCTTTGCCCCTTTATCTGTAATCATTTGCTGTACTTTCACACTCTTATGTATCTTCAGATTATCCATGACTACCACCTTGCCTTTGTAGAGTCTCGGACAT
>JAAUUH010000107.1 GCA_012031145.1 Oscillatoriales cyanobacterium SM2_2_1
CCAAGCTCAAATCTCCGAGCAAATTTCTTGACCTTTCGAGTTCCAAGCTCAAATCTCCGAGTAATTTTCTCGACCTTCCGAGTTCCAAGCTCGAATCTCCGAGCAAATTTCTTGACAAGCCCAGCTCAAAGCTTGACCCTCCGAGTCTTTGCTGAACTTGAGCCAGACCCCGACGAATAAGAAAAATAGTCCCGGCACTCGTCCTCCGATAACAGGTGGCTTTGGTCAGGGCGATCGCCAACTCTTAGCCTCAATAACTGCATACCTGAAAGTCTGAGCAGCTAATGGTCAAATATGGTCTAGTCGTGATCTAATAGATAGGGAATCCATCGACCCAGTTTAGCCCCCCAGATAAACTCCATGAACGTCCAAGCCTTCGCAGCCACTGCCCTAGGGGAACCCCTGACTCCCTTCACATACGAGCTTCCCCCCCTAGGCGATCGCCAAGTTGACATCACTGTGGAATCCTGCGGCATTTGCCATAGTGATTTGAGCATGTTGCACAACCACTGGGGCATTACCCAATATCCCTTTGTTCCCGGTCATGAAGTCGTGGGAATCATTGCATCCACTGGCGATCGCGTCACCCAACTCCAAGTCGGGCAGCGGGTAGGGCTCGGCTGGTTTTCCCATTCCTGTGGGCATTGCCACTGGTGTATGACCGGAGATCACAACCTTTGCCAAACTGCCGAGCAAACCATTGTGGGGCGCCACGGCGGCTTTGCGGATGTGGTTCGTGCCTATGAGGAATGGGTGATTCCCCTGCCAGAAAGCCTTGATCCGCTGACAGCGGGGCCCATGTTTTGCGGCGGAATCACGGTTTTTAATCCCATCATTCAGCACGACATTAAGCCCACCGATCATGTTGGCGTGATTGGGATTGGTGGATTGGGGCATCTGGCGCTGAAATTCCTTAGGGCTTGGGGTTGTGCTGTTACTGCTTTCACCTCCACGCCTGCCAAAGCCGACGAGGCCCGCCGGTTGGGCGCTGATCGCGTGATCGACTCCCGCGATCCCCAAGCTCTGGCTAACGCCACTAACTCCTTAGATTTAATTCTTTGCACAGCCAATGCCAACCTTGATTGGGGGAAGTACATCGCCGCCCTCAGACCAAAGGGACGGCTTCACTTTGTAGGGGTGGTGCCTAGTGCGATCGAAACCCATGTCTTTCCCCTAATCGCTGCCCAAAAATCCCTATCTGGCAGTCCCTTGGGCAGTCCCGAAATCACAAAGCAAATGCTAGATTTTGCTGCCCGCCACCGAATTGCCCCGGAGGTGGAGACCTTTTCCTTCTCAGCCGTTAATGAGGCACTAGCCCATCTCGAATCGGGAAAAGCACGGTACCGCATTGTTTTGAAGCACTAGGATGTAGCTTCTCATTGTGGGCTTATCTTTTCCCAGCCCAAATAATTGGCAAGCTGAACGACACTATTAACAATCTCCGCCGTTATATTAATTGCAACAAAATGGTGTGCCTATCCTTGTCCACCCTATGCCGTGACTGATGCCCCTACTGAAGGATGTCAACTTTCCCTCAAGATTCCAAAATCTAAGGTGCGAAGTCAAAAGTATAGCTGTCTTCGGATAGGTTCGGACATCATAAGAAAAGGGGGTTGGGGGCTGCGCCCCCAGCCAGGGGTTTCACCCCTGCACCCTGTCCCAACCAAGTTATTTACAGCTATGTTAAAAACCTATGCCGTCAATCGCCATGTAACGTCGCCCATTACCCGCGGCAGATAGCCTTTGCCTCATAACAAATTAACTTCTGATGGTCAGCGTGCATGGGCATTGTTAGTCTGTGGTACACCAATAACTCTTCTTATAAACAACATGAAACCGCTCACAAACCAAAAGTATAGTCAATTTAATTAAGAGGGACACAACTATAGTTGTTTTGAGTACTATTACTCCCCTCGCCCTTTATGGGAGAGGGGCTGGGGGTGAGGGCGAGATTGTCTCAAATACATCTGAAATAGCCATATCTCTGGCGTTGGTTCCTTACCAATTTCAGTCAATACTCGCGAGAAGTACTGCCAATGCTCCTTCCGTCAAGATTCTAGGGAACGGTCGTTCTCGACTTCTTCATAGGCCAATTGTGCATCACTTCACTAAATGACTGGATCACAACTTCTGTCGTTTCAATAATGCAAGCTGAATCACCACTCCCATTCAACACCATTGTTTTTGCGCCTATTTCAGATGGTTGAATTCCCTCTACCTCCTATTCCCATAAAGCTGAACAAGTTGCAGTTTTAGCCCCCTTCAGAATTAAGCTGCTTAGTTCATCTGCCAAAGCAGAAGAGTCACCAAATTGATGTGACTCATAACTCGCTCCATTCAATGAATTATCTAGAAGTCCTGCTATGGTCTGTCAATACTGCTCTAACTGTTCATCTTTCATCGGATTTTATTGAAGAAAGTAGCCAATCTTTCTGCTCTAACTCAAAGGTTTTCTCAATACACGATTCACTCTTGAATTCTACTTCAACTGAATTCGACAGCCTCATTCCCAGCCTTTTAAGAAGACAAATAGAGGAGTCATTCCGGGAGTCCGTGATAGCCACAATTTTGTTGATGCTTCCAATCTTAAACAGCGCATGGAGCAAAGTAGATACCGCTTCTCGCGCATATCCCTTGCCTTGCTCCTGACGATTCAATGTAAAACCGATTTCCACTGTTGTTAGATCTTCTGTGTAAACTTGTATTCCTATATCGCCGATGAGCAAGTTGGATTGTTTTTGAGCGATCGCAATTTGAAACCACTCACCAGGTATCCCGATTTCTGCTGTCTGCATTTCGGTGATAAAGGATTGTCCTTTATTATCGGAGAGCATTGACCAACCTTGAAATCGAGCTACTTGAGGATCTTGGCGGTAAGCAACAAACCGTTCCAGATCTAGATCAACAAACCGGCGTAGAATCAGCCTTTCAGTTGATTGGGTAAGAAAATTCGCAGGAAACAACAATACCTCACTCCAGGATTATTGATTAACTGGACTTGCTGAAGGACTGCTGGCTAAGGATTGAATTAAGCGGCAAGCGATCGCCTCCAAATCAACGCTAAAATATCACAACATCGCACTCTCTTATAATCTGTTGTGCCCTAGTCGCCCATCAATTCTTAAACCTTGCGATCGCCGATAATGTTTTGGGACTTAACAACGCACTCAACGATTCTAACTCACCCAATCTTGAAATGAGAAAAAGAACCTTAACGATCTTACGGGTTTTGGCATAACGGTGAAGTTGTGAGGCGGCAGATAACCTTGAACTCTCACCGATAACCTCTGTGCCTTCTGCACCAACGCAGTGTTAGGTTGTCTCGCTGCCCGCAGATTGTGGCATCGACTTGATCAATGCTCTCAGCACTTTATTGACTGATTCAGGTGTTGTAAAAACCTGAGCTACATCCTCATCTAAAACCACAACCGTTGATTGCTGTGTCTTGTGACCAGCAGCAAATTGATTGGATTGCACCTTCTGGTAATCAAACCGATACTCAGGTGAAAGCTCGTCTTCAAGATTTTGTATCTGATTAGAGGGCGTTTTGCTTATAATCCTCACGCTCATTGCGAGTAGCTAGACGGGCACTGATGATACGGACGTCACCTGATCGCTCAGTAAAAGCAATTAACAGCAACCTATTTTGCCGAGAGTGATCAATAATGATGACTTCTCGCTGCTCACCTACAATAGCCTCATCATTGAAGATGACCGTCAGAGGGTTATCGAATACAGTTTTGGCTTCTTCAAAGGTAACACCGTGTTTCTTCAAATTACTAGCGGCTTTCGACTGATCCCACTGGAATTTCATGCTTAGATCATACCTGATTGCTCAAGGAGTGACCGGTAGCTTTAAGCAACGTCCTCACAGATAACTTAGAGTAGCCTAACAGTTGAACTTACCGCCGCAAACAACCCCTGGGACTCAACAAACAATCTCTAAACGGTCGGGTGGATGGGCGTTGTTTTACGGCGGATCTACATTACGCCAACACCAAAAGACTTTCCGTTTCGCTACTTTCAAACTGAGCGATCGTGTTCATATTATCTCTCAAAATTTGAGTAATTTTTGATGTTGGGCAATTGCCAACTCGAAGATAAATAAATTTAGGTGGATGACCATAAAGTAAGCTTCGTTGATGAAAGTCAGAATCTTTGGAAACAATCACAAAGTCATTCGCCTTTGCATATTCCCAGATCACTACATCGTCTGTATCAATCAGTCCTAGCGTCTTGACGTGCTCAGAATTCGGATACAAATCGACAATCCTGTGAATTATCCGGTCGGATAGGTTTTCATCTAACAGCAGTTTCACAACGATGCCACGAATAATTTTTTCTCACGATCAGCAGCAAAAGCAAGACACGCTTTTATATCCTCTGGTGTGAGTTCAGAAAAATCTTCCAAAATTTCCGCCTCGGTCATCCCACCTGCCAAATATTCTAAGATGTCATACACCGTGATTCGCATTCCCCGAATACACGGCTTGCCACTACGCTTTCCAGGCTCAATTGTGATGATGTGTTGGTAGTTCATAAATAAAAGTGGCATGAGTGAGAACTCTGTTTACATTATATCCGGAACTCTTGCTGCCATAGATAGAGAATGCTGCTAGAGTTTATCGGCAATGTGTTGAGCCGTTTCTGCTGAAGCTCTTGCCGGGTTGATTTCAAAATGACCGAGATCACTCCAGGCTTCGAGCCAAATATCAAACATGGCTCGGTCATCCATTCGCATGAGTTGAAAGCACCGAAAATAGTCTAGATCTACCAAACTGTCTACATACTCAAGAACTGGTGGCAATTGACGACCACGATCACGGGCACGACGATAAATCTCAACAACTGGCCTGCACTGAAATATTCGATAACCATGTAAAGCACTGCTTTCAACCTCAGCAACCACTTGGTCAGCTTAACGCATTGATTACTTAATCGTCCCACAGATGATTTCTGAATACCGCCCCTACCGATAACGCAAGCCGAACAACGGTTGAACTTACCCGTCAACATTGACTTTGTGTGTTAGAGATAGCATAGCATACGATCAGGTGCAGTAATTTGTTAGCTGCATTTGGCTTCGACATGCTTTCTAAAATTATTGAGGATACTTTGCCAACCTTGCTTTTGTTGCTCGGCGGAATTTTCATCTTCTGCTTCAAAGGTTTCGATGACCTTGACTCCATTGACTGTCTTCTTAAACTCAATTCTGACAATCCGTTCATCTCCGAGTTCGTAATAGATCGATTCATGAGGCGTGATTTTAATAAATCTACCTTCAAAATTAAATCCCATTGAACCGTCCTTTGCTTCCATTCGGTAATTGAATTTACCGTCTACCTCAAAAGACATCTCCGCTCTTGGACAGCACCACTCATCAACTGCAAAATTCCATTGCGTAATGTCTTCAGGCGTAACATATGAATCCCAAACTAATGTCAGTGGTGCATTGACCTCAGTTTCGATAATAATTTCCATATCGGCTCCGATAATTGGGTTACTGCGACAGCTAACTATGTATTATGCGGAAACAATCCGTATATAAGTCCTAATAGGGGTGAACATATACAAGCTTTCCGGATAACACAACTAATGTAATACGGTGAAACACCCCGAAAGTTTCGCGGCATTATCCCCAAGCAATGTGAATATCCAGAAAGATACTGAGTAGAGTCTCCGAGCCAGTTCTTAAGATCGGTAGCGCTACTTAGACGGCCTGTAATCGAAATTCAGCCGCCACCGAAAAAGCCACTTGATTGAGTGCGTGATGTCATTCGTGTCAAGTATTACTCTTATCTGACCAGGGAAACCCATGTTCAGTGGTTCCGCCACTTTATTAACACCAGAAACAATATCCTAGCGATGCTGGTGGCCCGAAAGAAGAAGCATTGCCAACCTACAGCATTGTGCAGTGTGATGGGTGCCAGAGCAAAAATAAAAAAATGTTGTGACGCAGATTCCCACACCGAAAGTGGCGTTTTACCCATTGAGATAGAGGATGACGGCAGGTTTACGGTTTAGAAGAATGTTTGCAATGACTGAAGCAAGGATGTCTATGATTCTGTTCTGGGGATCTTCAATCCGGTGGCGTTGCGGGGGAAAGCCCCTGAATGGCGGCGGCATAAACTTGGTCTAGGGTTTGGCCAGGAGAGAGCCAAAGTCCGGTCATGCCAGCGGCCGTTGCCCCTTGATAGTCCTCCCCATAGTGATCGCCAATGTGCCAGAGCTGGGGATTGGGGAGTTCATAGCCATGCTGGGCGGCGGCGTGACCAAAGATGCGGGGGTCAGGTTTGGCGACACCAAGGGTGCCCGAAATGGTCACCGAGTCAAAGTGGGGGGTTAAATTTAAGGCGTCGAGGAGGGGATGCAGTCGGCGGTCGAAATTGGAGCAGATGCCGAGCTTTATGTCGTGCGATCGCCATTGGCAAAGGGCGGAGATCACTCCGGGAAGCAGTTCCCAGGGATCGGCAGTGGCGAAAAGGGCAAATAATTCGGCAAAGTACTCATTGAAGACTGGGGATGATAGGAAGTCACCGATCGCTGGGTGATTGCAGTGATCTAGGAGATGTTTGAAGCAATCCCGGACGAGGGCATGCCACCATTGATATTCCCCGGCGGCACTGGTGACCGCCATAGCCGGAGCAGTGCAAAAGGACTGGCGAAAGGCACGATCAAGTTCAGCGGCGCTGATGGCTATGCCATAGGTTGTGGCTACTTGGGCGTAGATTTGCCCGACACTGCCCCGCACTTGGAACAAAGTGCCAGCAGCATCTAAAAAAATTACCTTCGGGGGAGGTGCAGCCATCTATTCGCGGTTCATGCGTTCGGTAAGCCGGTTAAGGAGCCACAGGGAGGTCAACACACTCAAGTAGTGGGCGAGAATGGTATTGGTGTTGGCTTGGACGACAAAGAGATCGATGGGCTGAACGGCTAGGCTGCTGCTATCGCCGGTAATGAGGGTGCCGGGGGGCGGGGCTTCCAGAGATTTGACCGTTAGGGAGCCCACGATCGCCGCCGCGCCTAGGAGCGTGACCAATAGACCAACCAAGCTGATCCCCAGACCAATTTTGACTTGGCGCATGGTTTGTTGTTTGGTGGGGCGATCGGGGGATCGCATTTTGTTGGCCAGCCGGGTGTAGCGAAAATGCCAAAGAATACTGATTCCCACGGTGCCAAGTCCTACCCAGGCGAAGGTTAATCCTGGCAAAGTGCCTGCGCTACTGCCGCCGATTGACCGACTGCCCACAAAGACAATCAAAATGATTCCAGAGATCACCCCCAAAACCACCTGCATCCAAAACCCTGCCCAGCCCCAGAAGCGAAAAGCCAGCAAGATTTTTAGAACGTTGGGAGAAAGTGCTCCGGGATCGTTGGGGGTCATGGCAAGGGGAAAGTACGTACCGTTAAAATAGCACCATGCGGATCCTCTTAGTAGATGACGAAGCCGAACTGACAGCCCCACTGCAACGGGTTTTGACGGGACTTGGCTATGTGGTTGATGCCGTCAACGGAGGAGCCGATGCCGTGGAGTTACTGCAGCACCATACCTATGATCTGCTGATTTTAGATTGGATGCTGCCCGATGTGTCGGGGGTGGAGTTGTGCCAACAGGTACGGGCGCGCGGGGACAGCACGCCAGTTTTGTTTCTCACTGCCAAAGACACCCTAGCTGACCGTATTGCCGGACTTGATAGTGGGGCCGATGACTATCTAATCAAGCCCTTTGAGCTGCAGGAACTGCTGGCCCGAGTCCGGGCCCAATTGCGGCGATCGCCCCATGCTTCGGTTGGCCCTAGCACCATCCCCTCCCCGCTGAGTTGCCCTACCTACGGCGATCTCAAGCTTGACCCCACCAACCGTTTAGTCTATTGCCGAGGTATGCCCATTGCCCTCTCCGAAAAGGAGTGCCAACTATTGGAACTGTTCCTTCGCCACCCAAACCAAACCCTGACTCACGAAACGATTCAGCGGTACCTTTGGCCAGAGCCCACTGCAACTCCCGCCAGTAATGCCCTAGTGGCCCAAGTTCGCCTGCTGCGGCGCAAAATTGAACGGGGCAATGCCCTGATCCATACGGTCTACGGTAGGGGCTATCGGTTCGGTTAGGAACAGCGGACTGCGGTATCCTAAAAAACATAGATATGTCGGTAACAGCATTCATGGCCCATGTCCTCTGTCTTGGTGAAGTGCTGATTGACCAAATCGCCGAACAGGTGGCGGTACCGCGAGCCGATGTGCAGTCGTGGCGAATGTGTGTCGGGGGCGCATTAGCCAATGTCGCCTGTGGGTTGGCCAAACTGGGCACACCAGTTTACTTGATTTCCTGTGTGGGGCAGGACCGGCTGGGTAAACACTGCGTGGAATTTTTAGTCGGCCAGGGGGTACGCACCACAGCCGTGCAAGTCCATCCCCATGCTGTAACCCGTGAGGTTTATATCACCCGTGATGCTAAGGGGAATCGGGTGTTTGCGGGATTTACGGAGCAGTCCCGGACTGCCTTTGCCGATACGGTGATGGATGCCCGTTTTTTGGCGGAAGACTTGTTTGCGGAGGCAGATTTTTTGGTATTGGGCAGCTTGGGATTGGCCAGCGAACAAACATCCCGGGCGATCGGGCGGGCCCTTAAGCTAGCTGAAAAATATTTTGTGCCCGTGGTCGTAGACCTCAATTGGCGACCGATGTTTTGGCCTCAGCCAGCCTTGGCAGCGCCGCTGATTCGATTGCTGTTACAGCACGCAGATTTTCTTAAAGTGAGTGCGATTGAGGCGATTGAGGTGCTGCGGTGCAGTAGCCCAGGGGCACTGCGGCAAATGTTCGACCACCTTGAAGGCATTATTGTCACTGATGACGAGCGGGAGTGCCGCTATTTGTTGGGCGATCGCCAGAGTAGAATTCCGGCCTTCGCCGTCGAAGCGGTGGATACCACCGGGGCGGGGGATGCCTTTCTCGCCGCCCTGATCCATCGTCTGCGCCAGCGCCCGCTCGCCGAGCTAGCCGATGTCACCTACGCCCATGAGGCGGTACGTTATGCCTGTGCTGCTGGTGCGCTAACCACCATGGGTATTGGGGCGATCGCCCCGCAGCCAAACCACGGGACTATTGAAGCTTTTTTATCTGCTAGAACAGAGCAGCAGAAAAGC
>JAAUUH010000108.1 GCA_012031145.1 Oscillatoriales cyanobacterium SM2_2_1
GGCGCTCCCAGGTTCGGGCGTGGTTCCCAGCTGGTCATCAAGTTCAGGAGTTATTGCAAATATGCTGAGCTTCGACCTCACTAATTACCGCTTCACCCAAGCAGGTCAATGGTAAAGGAACAGCGATCGCGCCGCAGTCGGTCGATGGTTTTGAGCGCCTCCGCCAAATTGGCCCCACAGATGTACTTGCGGGCCAGGGTTTCCACCGCTACCCCAAAGCCATTGGCCGCCAAGATCGCTGCCGGATGATGGGGGTTTTCGGTGCTAAAGTTCAGCAGATCACGCAGCGGCTTGACTTCCACTGCCTCCGCCCCTAGATATTCCTGCAAGTGCCGCGCCACCTCTGCCTTACTGCGTAACGACGGCAGGGCATCGATCAGGCGGAACAACTGCACCCGCAACCCCTCATTGGCCATGGCCCAGGCCATGAGTTTCTCGTCCAGTTGCACGCTCTCTCGCAGCCGATCCCAAAGGGAATTCCTACCGATCTGGAGAATGTGGGCGGCGAGTTCCTGAATTCGTTGCTCTAGGGCAGAGGCCACAGCAGTCACGTTTTGCTACTCCTTAGGGATGATCTTGCCCTTCAGTATAGTCCTCACCACCGAGGGTCGGGGGCGTTCCCCCTTTATGTAGGCGTTTCTTAACCGCCAACTTGCTATAAAAGTTTAAGATTTCTTACTACTTCACCCCCATGACCCAAATTGCAACTGCGGCTGAGCCTTCGTTCCAAGGAGAATACTGGCTTTGGCGATCGCAAAAAATCTACTACGTCCATGCTGGCTCCAATCCCCAGCGGCCGCCCCTGCTCCTGATCCATGGGTTTGGTGCTTCCACCGACCACTGGCGGAAAAACATAGCCGAACTCAGCCAGCACTTTGAGGTTTGGGCCATCGATCTATTGGGCTTCGGGCGATCGCAAAAACCCAATTGGCAATATAACGGTGACCTATGGCGCGATCAGATCCATGAGTTCATCACCGCTAAGATCCAGCGTCCCACGGTTCTAGCGGGCAATTCCCTCGGCGGCTATGGGGCCCTGTGCACGGCGGGCGATCGCCCCGAATCCGTCGCTGGGGTGATCCTCCTCAATAGCGCCGGGGCCTTTAGCGACACCACCCCCCTTGGCTCCCAGAGCGTCAATCCCCTGCAAAAACTCCTCCGCGATGGCATCCAAGCCCTCCTCAAACAATCCTGGGCCAACCGCTTGCTCTTTGAATCTGTGCGCCGTAAATCCCGTATTCGCCGCACTCTGCTGCAGGTTTACACCAACAAAGCCGCTGTTACTGACCGCCTCGTCGAAGAAATTTACGCTCCTTCCTGCGACCCCGGAGCGCCCCAAGTGTTTGCCACCATCTTCACCACCCGGCAGGGCAAAACCGTAGACCAACTGCTAAAAACCATGACCTGCCCCCTGCTGGTGATCTGGGGACAAAATGATCCATGGATGAATGCCCCCAGCCGCAGTGCCAAATTCCGAGAGCATTACCCCGGGCTGACGGAACATTTTCTCGATGCCGGCCACTGCCCCCACGACGATCGCCCCGATTTGGTCAATCCAGTGATCCAAAATTGGCTAATGGCATTATGATGGTGCGAATTTAATGCCCCACAGGATTGAGCCCATGGTTAACCGTGTTTTAACCCCCCAAGAATTAGCCGCCCAATTAGCCGTCTACCGCGCCGAATGCGATCGCCTCCAAGCCCAATGTGATCGCCTTTACGAGGAACTGCAACAGGAGCGCGAAGACCATGCCCAGACCCGGGAAAACTTCCTCAAAATCTTGGGGGACACCATCACTTTTCGCATTTAGCGGGTACGATCCAAGGCTACTTATGCTAAATTTATAGACCAGTGAATCTGGCGATCGTAGCCAAGTGGTTAAGGCAGAGGTTTGTGGTTCCTCCATTCGTGGGTTCAATTCCCATCGGTCGCCCTTTTAGGTCAAGTGACAGTTGACGACAGGAACGGTACGGGTGCAATGGTCTCTATCCAGTTTTATGCTGCGCACCCTGCTCTTTTCTTTCCGGCTTTTTTCTTTATCGATTAATTTCGATTCCATGCCGATGGGCAAGCTCGGTTGTCAGCTCCCTTGCAGGTCAGGAGGTCGATCCATATGAAGCAGAATCATGCAGGCATCGCAACTGTCGATTACGGTAGCGATCGCCGTCGGCGTCATCGGATTTCATGCCCTGACCCTATGGGGTAGGGGATCCCTGCTCCTGCAACCACGTTCTATCTCGCAATTGTCTAGGTTTCGCGATGGTTGAAAGCACCAGCGGCGGTTGGGGTGCCGGGTGCCCATGGGAAAACTCAGCCCTGTGTCACTACCTATAGCTGTCAATTAGCTGTCAATAACTTGGTTAGGACGGGGTGTGGGGGCGCAGCCCCAAGCCCCCTTTTCCTTCGATGTCCGAACCTACCCGAATATAGCTATGCCTGTTCATGGAAATACTGTCTGGCGTTATCAGCAGAACTGGATTGGTAAGTAATAGTTGGTACCATACTGGGGCTGTCTGAAGTGATGAGCTAAACCGATATGCGGATGTGCATCAATTCCTGCTGCCCAGAGCCGAGTCATCCTGACAATGCTACGGCGAAGTTTTGCGTCAGTTGTGGCACTTCGCTGCTTCTTGAGAATACCTACGTGGTTCAAAAATTGCTCAGTGACGATAGCGGCTTTGGCCGCATCTATGAGGTGGTCGCCCTGCCGGAGTCACCGCCCAAGATCCTGAAGGTGCTGCGTCCAGACTTCAATAACGACACCAAGGTGGTAGAGCTCTTCCAGCAAGAGATGTATATTCTCGGACAACTCAACCATCCCGGTATCCCCAAAGTGGAGTTGTACTTCCACCATGAACTTCGCGATCGCACCCTGTTGCACGGCATCATCATGGAAAAGATTGATGGGCAAAACCTTGAGGAATGGTTAAAAGAGCACCGTGATCGCCCCCTGGGGGAAGCCGATGCCCGCCAGTGGCTGCGCCAGGTCGTCGAAGCCCTGGAGGTGCTGCACGGGCAAAAATTCTTCCACCGAGACATCAAGCCCGCAAACATCATGCGGCGAACTGATGGCAGTCTAGTCCTGATTGACTTTGGCACGGTTCGTGAAGCCAGCCATACCTACTTGGCCAAAATTGGCAGCGTTCAGGGCGTCACCTGCATTACCTCCGCTGGCTACACGCCCCAAGAGCAGTCGCGGGGCTTTGCGGTGCCCCAATCCGACTTTTATGCCCTTGGGATGACCTTCATCCATCTTGTGACCGGCTGCTATCCCCTAGATTTATCTGATCGGGAACAAAATCGGGTTGTGTGGCGCGCCCACGCCCCTCAGATCTCCGACGCCTTCGCAGACTTACTTGACCACCTCACCGCCGAAAAACCCCGCGATCGCCCCCTCAATTGCGGTGAGATCTTGCAGCAACTTCAGCCACCACCACCGCGCCTAAAACCCCTCTGGCTTGGGGCGATCGCCCTTGGTCTGCTGCTGATTGGTGTTGGCGGCGGGTTTTGGGCCGGCACCCGTACCAGTACTCCCCCTTCCCCTAGCCGCAGCAGGTAGGGCGGCCAAAACAGCATGGATTTGCGGTTCGTCAAACCATGGTAGAGACTAAATCTTCCTCCTCTTCCGGTTGATGGAGGTAGTAGCCACGGGCAAAAAAATCAAAGTTATTAAGACCGGTAAAGCAAAATTCTTCAAAAGCAGCTTGGGAATTATGTCGATTGTGGAGTTTTGCTACCCCAACTTGCCGCTCGATGGCCAGCCAATAGTGTAAGGGCACCCCATTCATCACAAAGCGATCATTGGTGGTCATAATGAGTTGCACAGGGCTGGCTTCCACCTTGGCAATGAGGAGTTTAATCAGGGCCGAAGAGCGCTCGTGATCTAACCCTTCGCCCACATCATCAATGAGAATGCAACTGGGAGTGCGCGCGAGGAGCGAATAATTGATTTGAATAATTAGGGAAAGGGCACGAAACATCCCCTGGGACATCATGTACTGTTCCGTATAGGAAGCCAGATCGGCCTCCTGAACATAGAGATATTGGGGCTCACCGTCTAGGATGTGGGTGCTGGTGTCGTCCTGTCCCTCAGCCAGGAGGAAGGAAGGTTTTTTGATGCCGATTCGGTTCAGGGGATAGCCAATTTGCCCCATATCAGCGATAACGCGGTCAATAAAGGTTTCTTGATAGTCCTCTTCCCCTAGGCGGAAAATGGCGATCACTTGATCGCTATCGCGAAGGTTAATGTTATCCCGATAGGTTTGTAGTTTGCGGGTCTGCATCACAGCATAGCTCTGTTGCCCCAGGGAGGTACCGAAACGGAAGTACATCAAAGCTTGGGCCCAATCATGGAGTTCTTCGACAAAGGGGTGTTGAATCCGGTCGCGCCGCAGGAGGGCCGCGACGCGATCCGTGGGGGTATGGAACCGGATCAGGGTTTTAAGGTCTTCGGCCCATATGGTGCCCGCACCAGTCTCCTGGCGCTCGAGAAGGGTGCGATCGCCCACCTGATAGTGCTCCCGAATGACTTGGCCACGGGAGGTTTCGAGGGTGTAGCACTTAGGGGCGTCGCCATCGGCGTCAAAGGTGGACTGCCAGCACTGCTGTTTGGGGGTGTTGGGAATAGGGGCAGTGCCGCTCAATAGTCGGGCAAGAACGTCCATGGTCTGTAAAATCCGCGATTTGCCACTGGCATTGCGACCAACGATGAGGTTGACTGTATCTAGGTCACACCCCTCTAGCTCCCACGACGAAGCCAGCCCGCGATCCTGGACATATTGGAGACGATGGAGTTTCATAGCTAGGCATTTAAACCGCATTCCTATGATCCTAGCACGGTATTTTAGGGCCTCAAAAAAGCACAAACCTTCTGAAGTTTTGTGGCTTCAAAAGGCTTAGCTGGCTATAAACTGAAATTTAGATTGGGGAATTAAGAAGCTCGCAACTACCAGAGAGCTACCACAGAGCAGGCACAGGGGCGGGCGGTGCAGGGGGCTCAACTAGGGGGGCAGGCGGTGGCGCGGGTTGCTCAACCACCACAGGAGCACAAACGTTATAGCCTTCCGATAGAAGGGTCGAGCAGTAGGAACTCGGGAGATCGCGGGTGCGAATGTTATAGTCACTCATGGTCTGCAGATCCCACATTTCACGATTTATGGCCCGAAAGGCGTTGAACTGCCGTTGGAACACTTGGTCGCGGAATTCAAACTGGATGTAGGGAGCAGGCAGGTTAGTATCCGAGGACAAGTCCAAAACTTTGATAACGCTTTGGTTGTAAGTGCCCGGTGTATTGAGTGGGTAATAGTCGTGGTCGGTCTTATAGGTTTCTGCCAGCACAGGACCAGTGATGAAGGCGGCAGAGGCGATCGCCAAGGAAGATACCAGCAGGCGGGGGGTCATAAGATCACATCCTCACGTTTGGATGCCCAATACTCTATCAGATTCTCAGATTTTTGCACGGTAAAAGCTTAAGATTTTGGTGGGTCTGCTGGGATTAGGAGGATCAGGGCGTTGGAACTGCTGCCAGTGTCGGAATTGCGATCGCGGGTTTTAGCGGCCCTATGTCGTCTTGCCTACCGCCGGGGAGCTTTTGTGCTGTCTTCGGGGCAGAGCAGTGATTATTACATCAATGGTAAACAGGTAACGCTGGATCCCTTTGGCGCTTGGTGGATTGGGCAATGGATGTTTGCCAGTTTGTCCCCGGAAACGGTGGCAGTGGGAGGGTTAACACTGGGGGCTGACCCATTGGTAACGGCGGTGAGTGTGGTGTCGGCGATCGCCGAGCGGCCTGTACTAGGGCTAATTGTGCGTAAGCAACCCAAGGGGCACGGTACCCAAGCCTGGATTGAGGGGCAGTCCCTACCGGCAGGGAGTGTGGTAACAGTGCTAGAGGATGTGGTAACAACGGGGGCTTCGGCGTTGTTGGCAGCAGAGCAGTTGCGTGCCGCAGGCTACCGGGTTTCGCGGGTAATTGCCCTTGTTGACCGGGATCAGGGTGGGGCGGAGCAGTTGGCGGCAGCGGGACTTGAACTGCATCCCCTACTGGCGATCGCCGAGGTGCATGACTATTACCATCGCTACTACGGGGGACAGCATGGCGCAGCGAGCTAGGACAAAATCCAGCAAAAACCATAAGATCAGGAAGCCTGGACGATTTTGGCGCTGGTTGGAGCGGCGCTTTGCCACCCCGGAGTTCTCTGGGGGCATGCTGTTGGGTTTGTCAGCATTTTTCTTTCTTGCGGCAACAAATACTCTGGCGGGTTGGCTCTACGTGATTAGTGGCGTTAGTTTCGCCCTCCTAGGGGTGAGTTTCGTCATGCCACGCCAGTTATTGCAGGAGTTAATCGTGGTGCGATCGCCTGTACTGGAGGTCAGTGCGGGGGAGGAACTGATGGTGGAGTTGCAGATCCACAATCCGACCAAAACACCCCGTTATCTCTTGGAACTGTGCGACCTACCGCCGGAGGGCTTGAGTCAGATTACCCGGCAGGAACTGGTATTAGATGCGATCGCGGCCGGCGAAAAGTTTTACTGGCAGTACGCCATCACCACCCAGCGGCGAGGGGTGTTTCAGTTCCACGGCACCGAAATTGCCACCTCCAGCCCCCTAGGATTATTTCGCAGCCGACGGTCTTTGCCCTGCGCCCAAAAGGTGGTGGTTTATCCACGGGTGCTGCCCCTTAGCCAATGTCCCCTCCTCGATCAGGTGGGGGATGACGACGTTAGACAGCAATATAGCTTTGATCGCCACTATGACGCCGCCAACGAAGGGCTGACCAAAACCCTCCGTCCCTATCGCTGGGGAGATTCCATTCGGTTGGTGCACTGGCGCACCAGCGCCCGGTACGGGGAGTTGCGAGTTCGGGAACTGGAGGTGACCATCAGTGGACAAGAGGTGGTCATTGCCCTAGATACGGCCCGTGGCTGGTCGGCCGATCTGTTTGAAGAAGCGGTGACGGCGGCGGCCTCCCTCTACTTTTACGCCCTTAAATCCCAGCGCACGGTTCAGTTCTGGACTCCAGAATCAGGGCTACTCCAGCGCGATCGCCAAGTCCTAGAGACCCTTGCTGAAGTGTCGATCGCCCCTGAACATCATGCCCTCAAACTACCCAGCACGGCAGTTTTGCTCCTCACCCATCGCCCAGAACAAATCACAAGCCTCCCCCTGGGAAGCCGCTGGATCCTGTGGCAAGAACAACCCCAAGCCCTGCCTAAGTCGGACAGTCCGGGACTGACGATAGCGGGCGGCGAACCAGATTTAGAGACCTTCCGCAGTCTTTTAGGTCAGCTCCAGGGACGGGGGGAATCCCAGGAAGTAACTAACTATTGATCCATTGATCTAATCCATCGATCAGTCAGAATCAATGGATCCTTGGATACCTCGCATGAAACCATCATTCTGCCTTCTTCGCCATGGTTTTGACTGCAACAATGACCACTAAAAAATGGAAAGCAGCAATGGCATGGGGACGGTGCCAAATTATTCCAATAGACTACGAAGCATCCAAGCGTTCTTTTCGTGAATCTGCATCCGCTGGGTCAACAGATCGGCTGTGGGTTCATCATGGGCGGCATCAACCTGGGGAAAAATTGAGCGTGCTGTGCGCACGACTGCTTCCTGACCTTCAACGAGAAGTTGAATCATTTCTTCTGCCTTGGGAACGCCGGGGGTTTCAGAAATGGAGGACAGATTTTGATACTCGCTATAGGTTCCCGGTGCGGCAAGCCCCAGGGCCCGGATCCGCTCGGCGATCGCATCAACTGCTGTTGCCAGTTCGGTGTATTGCCCTTCAAACATGAGATGTAGCGTATTGAACATCGGCCCTGTAACGTTCCAGTGGAAATTGTGGGTTTTGAGATATAGGGTGTAGGTATCAGCCAAAAGACGCGACAAGCCCTCGGCTATGGACTGGCGTTGCGCAGTGGGAATACCAATATTGATCTCGGCCATGGGATCCTCTGTGGTTAAGTAATAGAAAAAGCTTAATTCAAGTGGATTAATCATAATCGTTATGAGTTTACATGTCAATAAGCTGACTAAATTTCACAAAGTCTCTAGGAGCGCCGACGAATATTACGATCATGACCTGGATCTCTCCCTACCCATTGTTGCACCATGTTCTCCGGCTCGTTTTTTCTGAGGCCCTGTGGTCGCTCTCGGTCATCGCGGGCGATCGCCCCCAGGTAGCCCTCACCTTTGATGATGGCGTTCACCCCCAGTTCACCCCGCCCCTCCTGGAGGTTTTAGCCGCTGAGGGGGTGACGGCAAATTTTTTCCTCTTGGGGCAGCAGGTGGCAGCCTATCCCGAACTGACGGCCCAACTGTGGCAGCAGGGGCACTGGCTGGGGCTGCACGGCTATCGACATCGCTCTTTTCCTCGGTTTACAGCCACAGAATTGCGTTTGGAGTTAATCAAAACCCAAACCCTCTTGGCTCAAGTGACAGGACAGACGCCCCAACGGTTTATGGCCCTTAGACCCCCCAATGGCATCATGACGCCTCGGGTGATGACTTGGCTCAAAGCCTGGGGTTTTCGGGTGGTGATGTGGTCGGTGGTGTCCGAAGATTGGCGATCGCCAGGTATTGACACCGTAGTGCGCCGTAGTTTAGAGCAGGTGCATCCGGGGGCGATTATTGTGCTCCACGATGGGATGATCGGTGGGCAAGATGTGGCCGCCATTACGGCAAAGCTGATCCCCTCTCTGCGCGATCGCGGCTATGACTTTACATCGTTGGGTCTTGCTCTTCCCCCCCCAAGAGCCCTAGGAGGTCAGGATTCAGCGCAGGGGTAAGGTTGACACGACTGGGGCATTCTGAGTACTGTGTTCTTACCTCCTTCACACCTAAAGTTATGCGCTCCTACTACGTTCTAGGGTTGGCTGTAGTGGCATTGACCGTTCCCCAAGCCCTTGGGGCCCAACCGCAAGATCGTTCCGGTCTGAGTATCTTCCCCCAGTCTCCAGCCCCAGAACAACTGGCTCCCTCGTCCCCTGCCCCATCCCTGGTTTTTGACCAGTCCTATGAATATGTGGGCGAAGTGGAATACTTTGATGATCCGGTGAGCATCGACCGCCGCC
>JAAUUH010000109.1 GCA_012031145.1 Oscillatoriales cyanobacterium SM2_2_1
CCTAGATGAGATGATCTGTTCAAAGAGCGACTGAGCCAAGAAAATCTGCGGGTGCAGCGGGTAACAGGCGATCGCCGGGCAAAAGCAACTGCACGAACTGATTGAGCGCAGCGCGACCCTTACCAACAGCCCAAAAGCCAAGCTTATCTTGTCCCACTGGAGTGAATATCTGCCGCGATTCTGGCAGTTGGTGCCGCCCTCTGAGCAGCTCAGCCCAGAAGCTGCGGATAATACGGTTCTCTCCGCAAGCATTTCTGGGGGAAAGTAGATTCGCCGTTTCACCGCTTCGAAGATGCCCTTCAGGGTGCGGATATGCTCCTCACCTTGAAGGATTCTTTGCTACTAGGATGGGCGTATTTAGTTTCGATGCTTTCTTCGGTAGAGAGATCTGTAGGCAGTGCCAACGTTCCCAGAACTGGAACAGGACTTGCCTTTGGTGGATCAATGCAAACATGATTATCCCGAGAACCCTCAACTATTGACCCGATTGGTGCTGTTTTGTCTCCTATGGATTTACGGTACCTCTGCTTTAGCTCCTCCGTTATAGCTTCGGGTAGGTTCGGACATCGAAGGAAAAGGGGATTTGGGGGCTCCGCCCCCAGCCAGGGTTTTCACCCCACACCCCGTCCTAACCAAGTTGTTTACAGCCATATTTTGACAGCGGGATTAAGATTTGGCGGTGAGCGATCAGGTCACCACACATCGTTGCATAGGATTTTGTGGGGCAATTCTGAGCTGTTAGCGGCGGCGGGGGCGGCGGGGACCTCGGCTATAGGAGGGGCGAGGACGAACTCGCCCTCTAGGTGGGGCGTCATAGTCGGCTTCCTCGGGATTCCGTGGTTGGTAAAATTCCGCCGTTCGACGGGTAACCTGCCCGAAGATCCGGGTCAGTCGCTGATCCAACTGGAACCCTTTACGACTCTGGATCACAATTGTGCCGCTGAGGCGATCATGGAAGCTTTGGCGCTTCGCACTGTCGGCGATCGCAAAGGCAATGTCAAAGGCTAGGGGGAGCCAAGAAAACACCACCAGAGTTGTGGTGATGGTTTCCAGTAAAATGAAGGCCGCAATCAAAATCACCAGTTCTCGCCGCACGAGGGCAGACACGCCGGCAGTTTTGCCATACATATAATCGACCACCCGCAGGCTCATGAGCCACCGCCCAAAGCTCTGCCCCTGATTGCGATTGACCACCAAGATGCGAAACAGACCCCACATCAGGCAAAAAATGGTCAGTCCCAAGAAGCTGTTATCCGTCACCCCGATCAGGGCTTCCACCAGCTCTGTAAGAAACCAGATACTCAGAAGGTCGATCAGCAAAGCCCCAAGTCGTTGACCAACTTCGGCGAGGGCATAGCGGGTGTAGGCGGGATCGGTCTTCATGCTCCTATTTCACCACAGTTTTAATCATAGTTTTTGGGCGCGTCATCAATTCAGGCTAAAAGCCTTGCGGGATCAGCGGTATCGCGCCCGTCAAATTTCACAGGCTAAGAGCTAAACCTCTTGCCGTGAGAGCGTTTGAGAGTGAAATGATACAGCCCCTTGGAGTCGGTAGCGATTGGGATCAGTAGGTCGCAATGGCGGTGACAAAGGGGGTTTGCCAGTGATGCCAGTTCTCCTTATTAAAGGGCGATCGCCACTGTTGGATCTGTTTCTGCTCTAGCTTTTGACGCTGCCGTGTAGCTTTGGGTGCATCCCACCAAAAACACAGGTCAATTGTTGGGGCAGGCAGGTTTAGACTCAGATGCAGGGTATGGTACTGATCAAGATAGCGTTTGCAATCGTGCTCACCGCGCCAGCGTTGACGTGAATGAACAGTTTCCCCAACGTAGAGTAGGAGTTCCTGTCCCCGGTCAAGCACAAAATATAGGCAGGCATCCCCGCGATCGCCACGCAGGTAGCGGTAAAAGTTGGGGGGGTAGCGATCCAAATCCCAGGGGTCAATGGGGGGGGATCCCTCCGGGCCAAGGAGCGACATTTGTTGATCCAGTCCGCGATCGCGCATCTGTTTTTGGTAGCCCGCGATCTTCTGCTGCCACCCCTGCAAGGTATGCAGGGACATGGAGTGACAGTCACTGCCATCCTGCACCTTGGGTGAGCGCCATAACTGGCCAGCAAAAAGCTCATACTGCTGTGGAGAGGAAGACATCTCAGTTACGCTCGCTTCTGTCGGTTATACCAGCGCATTAATACCCCCGCCAACCTTTGGGAATCGTGGCGAATTGTTCCCTTTTCCCCATCTTCTATCATCACATCTGCTACTAAAGTTGGGCAGTGGAGTGCCGCCAGCACCTCGCGATCCAATTGGGTGAAGTGGGCACCAGCCCTTTGATACTGGGCGATCGCCCGCTCCGAAGGCAACCGTTTTTGCACCAACACTAGGTCGAAAATCCGTCCCCCCGCAACCTCATCCAGTACCCGCACATAATCAGAAACGGCAAAGCCATCGGTCTCCCCCACTTGGCTCATGATATTACACACATAGACACAGGGCACTGTGCGATGCAGCAAAGCGCTACGAATCTCTGGCACTAATAGGTTGGGAATAATGCTTGTGTAGAGGCTACCGGGGCCAATCAAAATATATTCTGCCTCCCGAATATCCTCTACCGACTGGGGCACTGCCCGGGGCTGCTCTGGATAGCAGCCAATCTGCACAATTCTGCCCCGCGCTGCCGAAATTTGGGATTCGCCCTCCACATGGCGACCATCGGCCATGTCTGCCCACAGCACCATCTGCTCTAGGGTTGCTGGCAATACCCGCCCCCTCACCGCCAACACCTGGGAGCTAGCCGTCACCGCCCGCTCCAAATCCCCGGTAATATCGCTCATGGCCGTGAGGAATAAATTGCCAAAGCTATGCCCCGAAAGCCCCTCCCCTACTTGAAACCGGTACTGAAATAACTCAGTCAACAGTTTTTCTTCATCTGCCAAGGCTGCTAGGCAGTTGCGAATGTCTCCCGGTGGTAGCACACCATGCTCTCGCCGCAATCGCCCCGAGGAACCGCCATCATCTGCCACCGTGACGATCGCCGTAATATTGGCACTATAATTCTTCAGCCCCCGCAACAGGGTAGATAGACCCGTGCCGCCCCCAATGGCCACAATTTTGGCCCCTCGATTGAGTTTGTGGTGGTTGATCAGCACATCCACCAGCTCCTCATCGCCATCGGGCATCAGTACCTGGGTGATGGAACCCAAAAACCGTCGTTGCCCAAACCACAACAACGCCAATCCGCCAGCGATCGCCAATGTTCCACTCACGGGCCAGGGCATCAGTGCCACTAACCCATCCACGATGGCCCCTATCAGCCGAGACAGCAACAATACTGGCGTCAATCGCGCTAGGATCGCGACCCCGATAATTAGTAGTCCAATCCCGATGGTGCTTAGCAGCAGCCACCGCTTCACATGCAGCCCCGGTGAGAGCCATTTCCACAGGCGGGCGATCGGGCGCAGCCGCCGCGACCTTGGGGATAGGGGCCGTTTCATCAAGCCAAACTAATCCTTCTGGATCTGCACACCACGCCAAAAAGCAACGTAGCCCTTAATCTGCTTCGCCGCATCCTTTGGGGCGGCATAAACCCAGGCCGCATCCTTGTTTTCATTGCCATTCACCACAAGGGTGTAATAGTTCGCCGTGCCCTTCCAGCCACATACTGATTGAGTTGTACTGGCTCGGAAGTATGTCATGTTCAATGACTCTGGTGGAAAGTAGGCATTACCATCCACCGTTTCACAGCGATCGCTCTCAGCCAATACGGCCCCATTCCAAACAGCTTTCATAGAAATTTGATAGGTCTAGAACGCTTTCCATCATAAGGCTTCATTGACCACTGTTCGGGGTCGCACCGCCGGAGAAGATCGCTCCGGCTCCACCAGCGGCGTGATTTCAATGTGGTTAAACAAGGTAGTGACAAAGGCAAACAGCAAAATGGCAAAGATGCCACCACAATCAAACCCACCGCCGAAAAGGAAATAATCGGATTGCTCATCAACGACAGGGCTGCTGCCAAGCTGGCAAAAATCACCCCAAGCCACACAATCACCTGCCCAAAAATGTCACCCAGGGTCAGGGTGCAGGAAAAACGATACCTCTGCGACTCTTTCATCGGAATTTGTCCCCTATTAGTTGCAACATCTGCATTTTCATGGCAGAAGTTGCGTTGCCTCCTCCCCGATCCGCTAATCTTCAGATTCTCCAAACCATTCCCTAGCCCTACCCGATTAGGGGATAGGGCCACGGGAGTCCCCAATTGAGATACTGATTGCTTTCCGGTGCAATGGATTTGCGATCGCCCCTCCCCCGCTCTGCCCATAGCCCATCAAGTCGGAATTAAGTCGGGAGGGAAGTTGTTCTCCGTGGTCGCTCGCTCTTTTTTGTGTTAGGTCGATTTTTGTGTTAAGTCGATTCCCATGATCAAATTCCAGGGCAACTCGATTGCTCTGGATGTTCCGTCTGACCATGACTCCAAAGTCAACTGCATCCTTCTTCTCGATAAAGTCGATAGGGAAAAGATGTTGAACTGACCCACGGCTGGAGTTAGGGCGCAAACAGGGGCACGGCTAGATCAGGCGAATTTGCGGTGCGCCATTGATAAATTCGCCAACGAGAATCTCATCGGCGACATTCACAAACAATCCATTTTCTAGCACGCCGGGAATATTGTTAATGGATTGCTCTAGTTCTGCTGGATCGGGAATAGCAGTAAAAGTCACATCCAAGACCATAAACCCTTGGTCGGTAATGACGGGGCCGTCTTTTTTGACTCCCATCCGTAATTCAGTACTGCCGCCGAGATCCGTGAGGGCTTTGGTTACCGGGGCGATCGCCATGGGTAAAACTTCGACCGGAACGGGGAAGGTGGAGCCCAGTTGGGAGACCAGTTTGGATTGATCAACTACCACAATAAAGAGACCAGCCAGAGAATCTACCACCTTCTCGCGGGTATGGGCTGCGCCGCCCCCCTTGATTAAATTTTTGTGGGGATCCACTTCATCAGCGCCATCAATCGCCACATCAATCGTGCTGACATCATCGAGGGTGCGGAGGGGAATGCCATACTTTTTAGCCAAAACCGACGCCTGAAATGAGGTAGGAATGCCGACAATGTCGGTCAGTTGCCCGGACTTGAGCCGCTGCCCCAACTCCGCGATCGCATAGGCAGTGGTGGAACCCGTGCCCAACCCCACAACCATGCCTGAACTAACCCGCTGGGCTGCGGCGATACCGACCTCTTGCTTTAATTGCTTAATGGCCTCTGGCGCGATAGACATCATAGATTTTTGGGTGTTGCCATGTGTACGTTGCTGCCTACTGTACCACCCCGTGATCGCCCCTTCTGTCCTAGGGTTGGTCGAGAATGATCCTAAAACTTTACCGAAGGTTCTTGGGGCACGCCCACCGAAGCGCTTAGGATGAGCGCGTCCCAATTGTTGCCTCCACAACCATGACAGCAAGTAGCATCGGATTAATCGGCCTCGCCGTAATGGGAGAAAACCTAGCCCTAAATATTGATCGTAATGGCTTTCCCATCAGCGTCTATAACCGCAGCCGCGAAAAGACCGATGCCTTTATGGCAACCCGCGCCGAGGGTAAAAATCTTCGTCCCTGCTTTACCATTCCTGAGTTTGTCCAAAGTCTGGCCCGCCCTCGCAAAATTTTGATCATGGTCAAGGCTGGGGCTCCTGTGGATGCAGTAATTGACGAACTCCGCCCCCATCTCGATGAAGGCGACATTATTATTGATGGCGGCAACTCCCATTTCCCCGACACCGAACGCCGCACCAAAATTTTGGAAGCTGCCCATCTGAAGTTTATTGGTATGGGGGTCAGCGGCGGCGAGGAAGGGGCCCTCAATGGCCCTAGTCTCATGCCCGGTGGGCAGGAGAGCGCCTATCAGGAAATCGCACCGATCACCGAAAAAATCGCCGCCCAAGTCGATGATGGAGCCTGCGTTACCTACATTGGTCGGGGCAGTGCGGGGCACTACGTCAAGATGGTGCACAACGGCATTGAGTATGGGGATATGCAGTTGATTGCCGAGGCCTATGACCTCCTCAAGACTGGCTTGGGCATGACGGCAGCCGAACTCCATGACACCTTTATGGCGTGGAACCAAACCGAACTGTCTTCTTTTTTGATTGAAATCACTGCCGATATCTTCACCAAGATGGATGATGAAACCGGTGCGGCCCTTGTGGATATGATTGTCGATGCGGCGGCCCAAAAGGGCACGGGAAAATGGACCGTTGAGAGTGCCTTTGATTTGGGAGTGCCGATTCCAACCATGATTGCGGCGGTAACGGCGCGGGTGATCTCCTCCTACAAAGAAGAACGCATTGCCGCTGCCAAGGATCTGCCCTCGATCGCCACAAATACCTACTCGGGTGATCGCGCTGAGTTTATTAACGCCGTGCGGGATGCCCTTTACTGCTCTAAAATTTGCTCCTATGCCCAGGGTATGGCCCTACTGAGCCGTGCTTCCGACACCTATGAGTACGGTCTTAATTTGGCGGAAATCGCCCGGATTTGGAAAGGGGGCTGCATTATCCGCGCTGGATTTTTAGATGGGATCAAAAACGCCTATCGTCGCAACCCTGCCTTGCCCAACTTGCTGGTGGATCCGGCGTTTAAGGACACCATTCTCACTAAGGAAGCACCGTGGCGTCAGGTCGTGCAGGCAGCGGCAGGCATGGGAGTAGCGATTCCGGCCTTCAGCGCCTCCCTAGATTATTTCGACAGCTATCGGCGCGATCGCCTGCCCCAAAATCTCACCCAGGCCCAACGGGACTACTTTGGGGCCCACACGTACCAGCGCCTGGATCGCCCGGGTAGCTTCCACACGGAATGGACAAAGTAGCGCTCCATCCTTCAGGGGGCGTTGTGGGCAGCGATCCCCACGCGCCCTCAAATTTGCTTACCATAGACAAGATGTTTAATCGCGATTTAGCGCCATGCCAGAGCAGCAGGATCGACTGATTCGGGCCACCGCCGCCAACGGACGCATCCGTGTAGTAGCTGTGTCCACCACCCAAACCAGCCAAGAGGCAAGCCGCCGCCATCAGCTTTCACCAGCGGCCACAGCAGCCCTAAGTCGTGCCATGGGCGCGGCGTTGTTGATGGCATCGAGTATGAAACCTCGCCAGTCTCGGGTCAGCCTGCGAATCACTGGCGATGGTTCCCTCGGTACGGTTTGCGCCGACGCCGGACAGGATGGCACGGTGCGGGGATTTGTGGGCTATCCCGATGCGCCAGTTCCCCTCAACGACCAGGGGGAACTGGCGGTGGCTGAGGCAGTGGGTCGCAATGGATTTCTCCAAGTGATGCGGGATGTCGGCTATGGTGAGCCTTTTTCCAGCACCGTGGAGTTAGTGGCTGGCAATGTCAGTGCCGATGTGGCTTGGTACTTGGCAGCTTCGGAGCAGACCTACTCACGCCTGCTCCTTGGGGAAATTTTCACCAGCCAAGGTGGGATGGCGGTTCTCCAGCACTCTGCGGGTGTTTTGTTTCAAGTCTTGCCTGGGCGACGACCCATGGAAGAGGTAATTCGGGAGTTGCAAGCCCAGGTTACTGAGGAAAGTCACCTGCCCGATGCCATGGCTCAGGCTCAGGATCTTGAGGGCTTAATTGGGAGATTATTAGGCCCCCTTGAATGGCAACCGCTCCCCCTCGGTCGGGATGTACGATTTCAGTGCCGATGCTCCTTTGAGCGTGTGCTTGGGGCTCTGAAAATGCTGGGAGAGTCGGAGCTTCAAGATATGCTTCTCAAGGATGAGGGGGCAGAAGCTACTTGCCACTTTTGCGCTGAAATTTATCGCGCTAACTCGCAGCAGCTTCTAGCCCTAATTGACGAACTACGCCAAGAGCGGGTCTGATCCGCCAAAGTCCCGCAGCATTTTGCGCAATTCCATGTTGTGGCGCTCTTCGCTACCAATCATGGAGCGGGCAAATTCTTCGAGATAAATGCTGCGATCGCCCACCAGATCCAATAGTCCCCGGTATAGGCGCACCGCCTGCTTTTCATGGTAGAGACTCTCGGCCAAAATTTCTTTGAGGGTATGGTTGTTGGTCTCTTCAATGGGTGCCACCTTAAGGCTCGGGTGACCTTCTAGACCAGTGAGCACTTCGCCCACCGCTTGGGCATGGCGCAGGGCCTCAGTGGCCTGATTCTGAAAAAAAGTCACAATCGGCAGCCGGTAGGGGCCCGTCACCATCAGAGCATAGTGGGTGTAACGCACAACGCCAGCTAGCTCAAACTCCAGAATTTCGTTGAGTTGGGCGATAACGGCTTCGATGTCCATGTCTTTCATAGGGAAAAATTGCTCGTGGGATGGTGGGCGTCACTTCTGATCATAAAAAATAACTTTATTGATGTTCCTTAAAATTTTCTGGGAGATTCCAAGGGGAGGAGCTATGGTTCGGGCGATCGCCAGTTTAGAAGTTTTAGGAATGCCCCAAGCCCAGCAGATATCGGACGTGCTCACCAAGGCCAGTGCCATTACGCTGCACGGTCTCAACTCCGTCGGTGCGGGGCGCATTAGTGTTGTGATCAGTGGGGCGTTAGCCGATGTGGAGTTTGCTGTCAGTCGGGCCCTCGCAACCGGTGTGGTTCTCAGCCACCAGGTGACACGGAGCCCTGCCCCCGGGATTTGGGTCGAGGGACTTTGGGACAATGAAGACTGGGATTAGAAAAAAATGCGATCACGGGGCAACCATGGGGGAGAATATCTCTGTGTATAAAACGATATAAAGATTGACGAGGAACTATGGTCGCATCCCCTCCCGCTTCCCAAACCCTAGAGCAACGCTGCATTAATACCATTCGCTTCCTTTCAGCCGATGCGGTAGAAAAGGCCAAATCCGGTCACCCCGGTCTGCCCATGGGAGCGGCCCCCATGGCATTTGTCTTGTTTGATCAGGTTCTCAAGTTCAATCCCAAAATCCTAAGTGGCCCGATCGCGATCGCTTTGTCCTTCGGCCTCGGTCCGATGGCC
>JAAUUH010000110.1 GCA_012031145.1 Oscillatoriales cyanobacterium SM2_2_1
AGTGGCCAATGTTTGGGCGATCGCCCAAGGGATCATCCGAGCTATTACAGGATTGGTGGCTTGGATCATTGTGACCTTGAGTGAACTGGGCTGGGTCGGTGTGGTCTACGGCATCATCGGCATTTTTGGACTGGGTTTAGCGGGTTGGGGGCTGTGGCAATTGGGGCTAGGCTGGCGGCGTTACCGTCGGCTGCAACGTCTAGACCCAGTACAGCGGGTGTATCAGCAAACCTTGGGTTGGTTAGCGGAGCAGGGTATTCCCAAGCAGCCATGGCAAACGCCGCAAGAGTTTTTGCTCACCGTGGGTGATCGCCTACCCCCAGCTAAGCACCAACTGCTGCAGGATATTATCCAAGCCTATCAAGACTGGTACTACGGCGGTCGGCAGCGGTCAGCAGCGGAGTTGCGCCAATGGCTGAGATTACTGAAGCGACCCTTCCAATCGTCTTGAGATCGGAGACTCAGGTACACTGGTAGGCAAGCGATTCTCAGCCCAGCCGATTTATCTGTGACTATTTGAGATTTCATGGCACAACCCATCGATCACCTTGCCCTTGAGTCCATTGAGCAGCGGTTGCTGCGTGGCGAAGCCCTGATTCCCGATTCGCCGACCAATCTACTGGAGGTGGTGGGAATTCTGGAGAGCTATGGGCGGGTGTTGGATGCCTACCACCGCACCCTAATTTTTGTGGCGGAGCAGCAGTTTTTAGAACTGTTTCCGTTCTTTAAATATTTCAATGGCGATGTGAACTCGACCAAGCTGTGGCGGCACTGGCGGCACGAGCGGATCAACTACGAGTTTGCTGAATACTGTATGCGGGCGATGATGGTGCACGGCGGCGGGCATTTGGATGCCTACTTAGATACACCGGAGTTTTGCCAGCGGGCGGATCGGGCGATCGCGGCTAAGTTGAACCAATTATTTTGGTTGAAACCCCTGCTGGTGACCCTCCAACGCATGGCTCCAGAGTTTCTCAGAGAGCAGGTGCGAATGATGTGCTACTACTATGCTCTTGGCGCATTCTGGGAAGTAATGGCGGCGATGTTTCTCCAGTTGGGCGATCGCTACCACGGCGGTGAAATCAAAAGCATTCCGGAAGTGGTCTGGCACGTTCGTGATGCCCTGGTGGCGGCGGCAACGAAGCCCATCGTGTACCAGGTGACGATCGCCGGTCAGGTCTATGACATCATTCCACCAGAGACTGGGATTCAGTTTTTGCGAGATACGGCGGTGCCCTACGTAGAGGCAGTGTTTTTCCGTTCCTTTCCCTTTCGGGGGGCGGTTTCCTACAATGCTCAATTACACCAAATCAGTCGTGACCTCTCTGGATTTACCTATGGCGCTCTCTATGCCGATCCATTGCCAGTCGGTGGGGCGGGCATTCCCCCAGCATTGTTGATGCAGGACATGAAGGTGAATCTGCCCAGTTATTTGCACCAGTTTTATTTAAAGACAACGCGGGCAGCAGCGGATGAACGGATCAAAATTTGTATTTCATTCCAGAAGTCGATGTTCTGTGTGACTTCGGCGGCCATCCAAGGACTTGCCCCCTATCCGATTACCTCGGCGGTGGACCAAGAGCGAGCTGCCAATCAGTCCTATGTCCATGGATGGCTAGAGCGACTGCAGCATACGCGGCTGCTGTCCCTTCAGGATGGGAATTAAGTGATCAGTTCCTAGCGCCAACGCCCCTGGTAGAGGGTGTAGGTCTTGAGCATAATACCTGAGCGGACAATTGGCACCGCTTTGAGTACCCTGAGGTCGGCAACCTTGGCTGCGACTTGATCGTTAAGGGGGTGCCAATCATCGGCGAGGAGGGTGATGAGGCTGCCGGATTTAGGCGATCGCTGCCAAAGGGTAAACTGGCTGATGCGTTGGGAAAGGGTGCCAATGTCGGGGGTTTTGAGGGCATACCCCAGCAGGGCGGCGGTGCGGTAATCGGTGGTAAAAAGCGGACGCTGCCATTCCTCGGCCGGCAGGGCGGCTACAACTTCGGCCCAGCCAAAGTGCAGTCGCCCATCCCGATCACCCTCCGCTGTAAAGAAGGCGCTGAGGGGAAGCCAGCAATGGTTCAGGGTAAACAGCAGGGCAAACAACATACCCCAGCTATGAATTGCCCACCACCAGCGCTTCTGCCGCATTAGCCAAGGAATGATCAGAGGAAAAACTAGGAGGTAGGCCATTACATTCCAGTAGTAGTAGGCTGTTGATGCTGCGGAAACCACCAGTAGGGTCAGCGTTGGCAGCCAGAAGCCCCACTGGGCGATCGCCGGATAGCAGGTATCCCGACGTCCATCAAAGAAATGCACCCGGCTCCAGGCCATGGCAGTCACCGGCGAAAACATTACCAAAGAGATGCCAACAAAACTGAGGGGTTCGGTCAAACGCATACCGATGCTGCCGCTGTTGGCGCTTCGAGTTACATAAAAACTAAAACTGGCCCAATTGTTTTGGAAGTTCCACCACAGCACCGGACTCCAGGCGATCGCCCCAATTACCAGCCCATAGATCATTGGCCAGGTCCACAACAGACGGCGCAACCGCCGATCACTGGCCACCATCCCCAAAACAGCTAGGGCAAAAAACGCCATATTGTATTTTGTGATTGTCGCCAAGGCGATCGCCACCAACCCACCAGTGAGATGCCAAAAGGAACCGTGCCCCCACTCCCGGTAGGCATCCAGGTAACACAGGAGAAAGTAACCTGACACGATTGTCAGGGCGATCGCCAAATGGTCATGCCATGCTAGTGACAGCATCACCCAAAACACGGGGCTGGCCAACACCAGCGTGATCAATGGCAGCCAGCAGCGCCGCCCCCCATAGCCATAGAGGTAGCGCAGCAGCGCCCCATAGGTGAAGAACAGCACCCCATTGGTAATCAGATTCAGGAACCTTAATCCCCCCAAGGACTGTCCGGCGATCGCTGTCACGATCCCCTGCAACCAAGCAAACAAAGGTGGGTGATCATAGTAGGAGAACTGCCCCCGCTGCCCCCAGAGCCAGTAATAGGCCTCATCGGGATTAGGCGGTGCCCAAAACCAAAAACATAGGCGTAACCCCGCATATGCTGCCAGCACCCAGATCATGCCAGCAACGCCTGTACCCATCGCGGCGGAGCGGGAATGGGGTGCCCCAACCGATCCAGAAGCGCAAACCCTGCCAGATGAACTAGCAACAGATACAACCCATTACTAATGCCAATGCTGCCCAGAATCATCACCTGAATCAGCCATAAATCCGGAGCCGCTAAAATTCCCAACCACTGGGACAACCAACTGAGGAAACCGCTGATCTGCACCACAAAATAAAACCACAGATTTTCTCCCACCATGACAGACAAAAAAGCTAGCTGGATCAGTGTCCCCGCCACTGCCGTCAGTGCTCCCACCCCCATTGTTATCCACCAGGGGTAGCCCCGTCGCCATAGAAAACCCAACAGCACCCCCAAAATCCCATGGGGAAATACATATTGGAAACTACGAATTGGCCCCATTAGCACCATCAGGAGCAGTGTCGCGACCACCATGGTCATTAACGCTGCCCGCCGCTGCCACCGCAAATAGGCCAGGGCTACCGGTAAGGGAAACAACATCCGCAGAAACGGACCCACCGGAAAGTAAAAATTAATCAAAAAAATCAAAGCATTAGCGCTGGCCAAAAAAGCCGTCTCTACCGTAATCAACGTCGTCTTCTGGGTCATGTCTGACTAGCCGTATCTGGCAATGATCGCCGTAGTCCGTAGAGCCAAGCCAACCCCAGCACCCCAAGGGCGATCGCCACTAAACTAACCACCTGAGCCACTCGCAAAGTGTTGCCTACCATCAGGCTATCTGTCCGCAATCCCTCAATCCAAAATCGACCCACACTATAACTGATCGCATAGATCATCACCAGTGTTCCTGCCCTTGCCCGAGGGAACCGGTTAAACACCGTAATTAGCACCGACAGCACGACTAAGTTCCACAGCGACTCATACAAGAACGTCGGGTGGAAGTATTCAACTTGCATCAGCCCCGAAGGACGGCGCTCTGGTGGGATATACAACTTCCACGGTAAATCCGTTGGCGTGCCAAAAGCCTCGGAGTTAAAGAAATTTCCCCAACGCCCGATCGCCTGTCCCAAAATCAGTGATGGCATGACCACATCCGCCAACACCCACACCGAGATTTGCCGTCGTCGCGCAAACAGCCATGCGGCGATCGCGCCACCCAAAATTGCTCCATGGATGGCAATGCCCCCTTCCCAAATGGCAAAGACCTTTGTCCATGGCTGCCCCTGATAGCGTTCATGCCAGGCAAAAGCGACGTAATACAACCGAGCGCAGGGGATCGCCCCCACAATCAGCCAGATCGCCAAATCACTGATCACCTCTCCCGGCAGCCCCCGCCGCTCCGCCAGCTTTTGTGCCAAAAACGTCCCCAAAATCACCGCGATCGCAATTAACAGTCCGTACCAGCGCAATGACATTGGCCCCAAGCGAAACAATTCGGCCCCAGGCGACGTAAACTCAGCAATCAAAGACAGCATAGCCAATCATTGTTTCAAAACATTCCTTCATTTTAGAAGATTCTCGCCCCCTAATGTTTCTTCCCAATCTTAGGATCTTTAGAATTACTACATAATTCAGCACGGGCTATGGCGTAATGTACTGTTGTGGTTAACTGCTATACTGCCTCGGCAAAAAGCATCAGTCACGCGCCATGCCCCCGCAGGGGCATGGCGCGAGGTTTGAGCCATCTACGCAAAACATGCACTATCTGAGGATGCCATCATGCCTGAAGAGCAACAAAATCAAGAGAACAAGTTCGGATTGGGTGAACTTCTAGAAAATGTCAAAGAAGGTGCAGCGAAAGTAACCGATGCTGTCAAAGATAAGGTCGAGAATGTCGTTGGGGAAGAAAATCTCAAGAAGGTCACCGATGTGCTAACAACAGATGTTGGTGAACTAGCCAAGGACACTGCTTCAAGTGCTGTTGATGCCCTTGAGAACCTCACTGGCAAGGACATCAATCAGGATGGCACCGTCGGCGGCAAGCCTAAGGAAGATTAGAGCCTAGGTATTGCAGTCTAGTGAATTAGAGTCTGTCTCTTCGCAAAGAGGCAGACTCTTTTAGTTACCCTGATCATTGTGCTGATGATGTAATGACACCGATCAATTTCGTCTGCGTTTTTGTCTCCGTCAGCTCTAATAATTCAGTCGGAACAGCGGAACGCTCGAAATAATCTCGAAACAATATGTTCACACAATATTTACACATCCTCGCAGCGTATCCACGAAAAAGCTAAGTGAAACAACACTCGCAACCTATTATTGAAGTCGCATAAATCTACTGTCAAGGGAGTCCTACTCAAAACCACCCCGCGTAGAGATGACAGTTTTACGAT
Organism: Oscillatoriales cyanobacterium SM2_2_1; assembly: GCA_012031145.1. Lineage (GTDB taxonomy): Bacteria > Cyanobacteriota > Cyanobacteriia > Pseudanabaenales > Pseudanabaenaceae > UBA999. The sequence goes on from JAAUUH010000110.1 coordinate 5,390, forward strand.
TTAATTTTGTTACTTCAAGATGCTACTTCAAATTCAAGTGCGCCTTAAAGATTAAAACGGGCTAGGAGGGATTCGAACCCCCGACACCGTGGTCCGTAGCCACGTGCTCTAGTCCACTGAGCTACAAGCCCTTAACTCATTCTTGTTGAGCATAACAGATGAAACTGAAAAACGATAGGGAGCTGGTGAAGTTTTGTATAATTGTTAGTGCCTCATATCAAATCAGCTTTAGTAACCCCGTTATGAACTTCTCTCCCCGCACCTATGACCCAACGGTGATTGCCCAGTACTATCGCCGCCGCCTTTGGCTTATGGTGGGGCGCTTGATCCAGATCGCGTGGATGTTTACTGGATTCGCGCTTGGTTTGGTATGGGATACAACTACTAAGGCAGGGCAAGCGACCCCGAAACGTGCCAACCAACTGCGTCATATCATTACGATTTTGGGCCCAACCTACATCAAGGTGGGACAAGCCCTTTCGACCCGCCCCGATTTAGTGCGGGCTGATTTCTTGCAGGAGTTGACGAAGCTTCAGGATCAGCTTCCACCTTTTAGCAATGAGGTAGCCATGGCGACCATTCGGGAGGAGTTGGGGCGCTCCCCGGATGAGATCTTTGCTGAGTTGTCACCAGTACCCGTGGCAGCAGCCAGCCTAGGACAGGTATACCGTGGTCGCCTTTGGTCGGGTGAGGAAGTGGCGGTGAAGGTACAGAGACCTAACTTGGTTCCAATATTGACTCTTGATCTATTTATTTTGCGATGGGTTTCCCACTGGTTGCCACCACTGCTCCCCCTGAATTTGGGCAATACTTTAGAGGCTGTGATCGACGAGTTTGGCATCAAACTTTTTGAGGAAATCGATTATGCCCGTGAAGGAAATAATGCGGAGCGTTTTGCCTCTTACTTTGCCAATGATCCCCATGTGAAGGTACCCAAGATCTATTGGAACTACTCCAGCCATCGTGTCCTGACCTTGGAATGGATTCACGGCATTAAGCTAACCGAAATTGATCAGATCCGAGCTGCTGGGTTGGACGCGGACGCATTGGTCAAAATCGGAGTTATGTCCGGGCTGCGCCAACTATTGGAGTTTGGATTTTTCCATGCCGATCCCCATCCTGGAAATTTGTTTGCCACCTATGACGGGCGGATGGCATACATTGATTTTGGCATGATGGATCAACTGGATCTGGAAACGAAGGAACAGTTGGTGGATTCGGTCGTACATCTCATCAATAAAGATTATGAGCAACTGGGCCAGGATTATGTCCGACTGGGGTTCTTGCAGCCTAATGTGGAAATGAAGCCAATTGTTAGGGCCCTAGAGTCGGTGCTCGGCGATATCATGGCGGAAAAGGTGAAAGACTTTAACTTTAAAGTGGTGACTGATCGGTTCTCGGAGGTGATGTACCGCTATCCGTTTTCGTTGCCAGCGAAGTTTGCTTTGATTATCCGGTCGGTGATCACCCAAGAAGGGGTGGCGTTAAGTCTGAACCCTGATTTTCGGATCGTCCAGGTAGCCTATCCCTATATCGCCAAGCGACTCCTAACCGATGAGTCGGAGAGCTTGCGCCGCCGGCTGGTGGAAGTGCTATTCAAGGACGGCCGGTTTCAGTGGGCGCGTTTGGAGAATTTGCTGGCGATCGCCAAGTCCGATGGCAGTTTTGATTTGATCCCCACGGCCCGAATGGGGTTGCAGTTTCTCACCTCTAACGATGGAGCCTACATTCGTCGGCGGATTTTACTGGCTTTGACGGAGGATAATCGCCTCCATATCGACGAGGTGCAGCGGATCTGGCAGTTAGTAGCGACTGACTTTACACCGAATAAACTCTGGAGTTCCGCCACACAGGCGATCGCGGCGATGCTCCCTTTGGCCCTCTTGACCAATAGTAACTCATAGGTTTTGCCGTGAACTAGGGGCTGTCATCTTCTAGCTGTTCAATGAGTTCACGTGATTTCACGGCGAGAGATTCAGCCCCTAGCTTATAAAGTTTAACGGGCGCGGCAATGTTAATCCCGTAGAACTCCTAGCTTGAATAACCCGCCCTAGGTCTGCGCGCCCCGGTAGCGGATTTCTCGCTTCATGGCAAACTTTTGGGCGAATTGGGGAATATCGCCGCGATGTCCCAGAAGGATAACGGTATCGCCAGCGCCGAGTATGAAATCATGGGGGGGATGGTCGATGAGCAGTCCATCGGCTTGACGAACAGCGATGATAATGAAGGTGCCGCGACCCCGGGTTTCTACGTCCGAGAGGGTTTTGCGAACAAAGGGGGAATCAGAGGCAATAATCAGCTCATCCAACTGGATGTTAATTTGGGATAGCATTTCGTTAAGGCTGGCCCGCCCTTCAGATTCTTGGAGGAAGTCAATCACAGATGGGTTGATGATAGTTTGGGCAATGCGATCAGCGCCGATGGCAGCGGGCATAACAACCTGGTCGGCTCCGGCAAGTTTGAGCTTCTTTTCGGTGGAGGGGGTCTCCCCACGGGCGATGATTACCAAATTGGGATTGAGTTCTCGGGCGGTGAGGGTGATAAAGACATTCTGGGTGTCATCGGGCATAACTGTGGCCAGGATTCGGGCCTGATGAATCCCTGCTTGAATCAGAGACTGTTCATCGGTGGGGTTGCTGTGCACGACTAGGTGATCTAGTCCCTTGGCTTTGATGGCTCGCTCATCATCGCCTTCAACGATCACAAAGGGCTTTTTTTCTTCCTTAAGCCGACGGCAAAGGATCTGCCCGACTTGGCCGTAGCCGCAGATGATGGTGTGCTTGGTTAGGGATTGAAGTTCCTTCATTTTGCGTCGTGCTCCTAGGGCGCGGTGGATTTCACCTTCGGTGATCATCTGCACAAATCCCGCTACCGTGTAGGCGGTGGAGAGAGCACCGGAGATGATCACAAACATTGTGAAAATGCGGAGGGCTGGGGTGCTGACGGGCTGAGGTTCCCCATAGCCGACCCCAAAGACAGTGATGACTACCATGTAGATGGCGTCAAGAAAATTCCAACCAGCAATCATGTAGCCACTAACGGCAATTACGATGGTGCAGGCAAAGGAAAGAAGTCCTGTAAGAATGCGCTGCATGGGTAGGAATGGGGATGTGTTCTATCTACTGTAAAAAGATTGTGGCAATTAGAAAGCGTTCATGGATACTTTTGGAGCAACTTTGCGCCTGGGAGCCGTTTATCCATCCTTTTTTGTCAGCCAAACGGCAATGACAGCCTAAACACCCTGTTGGGCGCGTTCAAGTTCGTGCTGGGCTTCAAAGCAGAGCTCTCGATTTTTAGGATCGGTCTCGAGGGTTTTGCGCAGGTAGATTTCCGCTTCTCGATATTTCTTTTGGATCAAGAGTTCACTGCCCATACGGTAGTAGGCGATCGCCTGCCAATGCACAACCTCAGGAGCTTGGGGATAACGCTCGCGTAGTCCTTCTACGACGGCAATCGCCACCACAAATTTTTTGGTGCGGATCAGCTCCTGCACCCGGTGGATCATGTCAAATTTAAGCTTGGTCTCAGGGTCGAGGGGCGGCTGGCTGCTTTTGGCGGTTTTGGTTTGGGGGGG
>JAAUUH010000111.1 GCA_012031145.1 Oscillatoriales cyanobacterium SM2_2_1
TTCAACCCCTGCACCCCATCCTAACCAAGCTGTTTACAGCTATACAAAACAGCCTCTAAACGACATATTCTGATTTGCGGAATAACTACATACCAACTATCCACAAGCTCTCCAGTAACCTCGTTGATTTCCAAGTGGTGATACACGTTTCGGACAGCAACTTCTCCCGGTTGAAAAACAAATATACCGGGATAAATATCCCTCTTTTTGAGATCTGCTACAGCCTGATTTGAGAGTAAGCCAATAATCTGATCGTGGTGGCAGATTTTCCAGTTACTGCCTTTAGCTGTTGCCTTAAGCTCGATCGCATCTCCCTCTTTAAGTTGAGTAATGATTCCCTGATTATCCCTTGAGCCACCAAAGCCTAGGTTTATATCTTGAGGAGTCAAGTCGGCATAAAAGACAAATTGAGGTGGAGATATGGGCAACTTCTCCACGGGATATGGATTTGGTTTTGCTTCCTCGACAAATCGAGAGTCTTGGGAATGGGTAACAATCAGCTTCTCCTTGGCCCGCGTCATGGCAACATAAAACAGCCTTCTTTCAGCTTCTATTTTGTCTTGTCTGTAGTCAAAACCATCGGCGATCAGAATCACATATTTGAATTCTAGCCCTTTTGCCCCATGACAACTTGTAACCAGCACAGCATTTGGCTCAATGGATACATCAGGGCTTTCATTAAATTCATAGATTGAAGTAATGATTTCACTTACAGCAATCTGGGTAGCCAAATTTTCGGAGCCATACCCCCTCTCTTTATCGATGTCTTCGGCTATTTTAATCAGAGTTTTGACTGTCGGCTCCGACAAGCTGCGATTGTTTTTTGCAAAAAGCTCTCGAAACGAACTTTTACAGACTCTTCCTTGCCAAGGATTAGATTCGGATTCTTTTCCAGGGCAGCAATTAAAAGTTGAGTGACTCGATTACGGACCAGTTTGACACCTTCACCCTTGAGGGAATAGGTGGGAATAGCAGCCCTACGCTCAAGCAATGCTCGTGCTTTATCCATTTGCTGCCAATTTCTTGCCAAGATGGCAATTTCTCCAGGCTTAATGCCATCGTACTTAATCCACTTTTCCACCTGTCTTTTGATATACTCTGCTTGATGGTTTTCATCCTCAAATTTTAGGGACTGTACATCCAGTCCGCTCTGACCTAAACGAGCGTTATCAATTCTAACTTGTTGATCCCCTCTGTTTTTTAGGCGATTTTTGTTGTTTTGAATCAGTCGATTTGCCGCAGCAACGATCGGCTCAGTAGAGCGATAGTTTTCGACAAGCAAGTATTGTTGAGCCTGATATTCTGCCTGGAAAGATTGAATGTATTGGATTGACGTTCCTCTCCATTCGTAGATGTTTTGATCGTCATCACCAATTACACAAATGTTTGTATTTATGGAACGAGAATCATCTTCTATCTCTTGTAAACCTGCGATTAACTTGACAAGATGATACTCATGTTCAGCTACATCTTGGTATTCGTCTACAAAGACGTATTCACAGTTATTCAAAATTTTTGAAATTCTTAATTGATTGTCTTCATCGTCCGTATCTTCTTCCTCATTTTCCTCAAGAAAATTGCAAGCGTCTTGAATCAAACGGGCAAATTTTTTATTTGAATCTTTGGTCTTCTCTTGTTTGGTTGAATATACATTATCGATTGGCTCAACCGTTCGCCCCAAAATGGCTAGCGATAATCCGTGAAAAGTGTAGACCCTTAGCCTAGACGCCATTTCTCCGATCAGGGCTTGCAAACGGAGTCTTAGTTCTCTAACCGCATTGCGGTTGTATGCCAGAGCAATTATGCGAGCAGGATCGACTCTTTTGACCTTAACCAAGTAAGCAATTCGATGAACAATAGTACGAGTTTTTCCAGATCCCGGCCCTGCAAGCACAGAAATGGCGGGAGATTCTGAAAGGACAACCTCACATTGAATTGGATTAAGAGAATCGATAATTTGCTTATAGTCTGCTTGAGTAATCGGAAACTTGGTCACATCTCCATCAGTATTGAGGTGTTTCCTGGAAAATTCCGAGCTAGAAAAAGAAAAATATTCTGCAATGTATTGCTGGGGGTCGAAATTTTCTTCGTTGTGTTGCTCTCCGTAGTTGAGCATGATGTGGGTACGACGGGCTTGTGTTTCATAGTGGGGCTTAATTGTTTTAGGATATTCTCGCGTTACCTTGTCTTTTTGAGACCCCTTTACAACCCTGATTTTCATGGATTGATAAACTAGATTTGAACCGTCGGCTAGGCGAATAAGTTCATTTTTGTGCATCCACATTAGGGCTTTTTCCAATTCCTCCAGTTCCCAAACTTGTGGTCTAGTAATTCGATTTATTTCAGACAGCATGGTAACCAAATCTTGATTCAAGCGTAAATGTTGTCCTGTTTTTCCGATCAAAGCTCCGTACAACGAAGCAATGATTGCATCAATTAAGCTTTGGTAATTGTCGAAATGCTCGGCCACAGAAAATTCTGTGATTCTGATCACATCATGTCTTACTTTTTTGCATTGAATCCATTGGAGGAAGCTCCAGCCTTCTAAAATTCTTAAAATCATTCCAGATGACAGCTTTTGTTGACATTCCGGATCCAAGCGGGTTGCCAGAGCACGGCAGTTGATCTGAACTTCCGTGCGATCGCCTATCAGGTTAACAATCTCTTCAGCAATTTGCTCTTCCAGATATCGATGCTTTTCATATTTAACACGAGCATCGTTTTTCTTGTTGCCGCGATCAATTTTTGTGATGAGGACAGTAGTTAGTATTTTAGATGTGCATACTTCTGCCCTTTGTAATTCTTTAATACATTTCTTTAGTTCTTTGACGTCGATACCTGAGGCATCGCTTAGTTTCTCCAATGGATAGGACTCATCTTGACTTTGACAGTAAGATTTGGCGCGGTACATAGCCAAAATCAATCTATGGAATTCATTCTTACGGTAATTTGGTAATTTGTTTTTATGGGCATGCAAGTCAAACGCTTTCAAAGAATCCTGTAAAGTGGAATGTACAAGTTCAAATTCTACAAACAAAGACTGATTTTCTTCGCGCTCAATCAAACCAAAGATTTCTAGGTAATGCAATGCCACTTTAATTTTGGTGTCTCTTTGTCCAGTTTCCGAAGCGAATTCATTGTCAAGGTCGCTGATTTGAAAAATCTCGTTCGTCGTCACCCAGAAATACTCTTCTGAAGCCTTGCCAAAAATTTGATCCCGTAGTCTTCTCACGGCGAGAAATAAATTTCGCAGTTCGAGTTCGGACAACTGATTGAAACTTTGAAGTAAAAACGCGGTTTCTGCGTCTTGAGGATTAAACAACAATGTGCAAATGGAAGGTTGCCCGTCTCTACCAGCTCGACCTGCTTCCTGCACATATCCTTCCAGGTTGCCGCTCATGGTGTGGTGAATTACTGCTCTGACATCGGGGCGATCGATGCCCATGCCAAAGGCGCAGGTTGCTACAATAACATTCAGTTCTTTAGTCTTAAACTTTTGGAGAATTTCGTGCTTGTCTTGTTTGGAAATTTTGCCATGGTAGAATCTTGTTTCTACTTGATTTTCGTTGAGTAGTTGAGCCAATCGAGTCGCCTCTTTACGGGTTGCTGTGTAAACCAGAACAGCTCCACCCATTGTAAGAGACTGCTTAACTTTTGCAATCAATGTTTGATCCTTCGCTTGCTTAGAAGTGGGAACAATCTGGTATTCCAGATTTTCTCGTTTACTGCTGGAGCAAATTTCAGTATGAATGAGAATTTGATGCTCAGCAAATAGCAACTTGATGTCTTCACGCACATCAACTGTAGCCGTGGCAGTCATAAATGCCATTAAAGGCAATTGTCGCTGCTGATTTTGATAGAGCTCGCTAATAAATTTAGGAGCATAGCGATAATCAGGTCGAAAGTCATGTCCCCATTGACTGATACAGTGGGCCTCATCAAAAACGATCAGAGATGGGAGTCTTTCCTGAAACAATCCTCTAATGCTCAGAGATCGCAACTGTTCGGCGCTAATATACAGTAAATCTTTTTCGCCATTGCGTAGCTGATCCAATCTTTCCCTTCTTTCTTCTGATCTAAGGTTGCCGTTAATAAACGTGGCAAAATCCAATCCTTTTTCGATCAAGCCGCTGACCTGATCTTCCATCAAGGCTTGCAAAGGCGAGATCACAACCGTCAAGCCTTTTTGTCTTTTGGATAGCATCAACGCGGGAAGTTGATAGCAGAGCGATTTGCCTCCGCCTGTTGCCATTAAAACGAGAGGATTTTGGGCGGAAAGAATGCTCTGAATAGCTTCTTCTTGATTGCCACGAAACCCAGGAATGTCAAATTCCTCCAAGTAAGGCTGATAAGTAAATTCCTGTGGAAACTTTATCGGTTTTACCTGGCTGAAAATCGATGAAAAATCAGCCAACCGACTGAGCCATGCACTCGGAGGCGATTTTGCATTGCTATGATTGGATTCATAGTTCCAAGCTAAAATGCCAGCGACACATAGTCGTTGATCAAAATTTTTCGTGGATGCCTGTATGACAAATTCAGATAAATAGTTGAAATTTATCCCAGCGATCGCTGCTTCAGGTAGCATTTTGAGGTCGGGACATAGGTAGCTATCTGGAGCAAACAATTGACGATACGCTTGACTTGCTTCATCTTCTCCACAGCTAAGCAAGTAACCATAGAGGTTGAGAATTGCTTTGGGGACAGCACTGAGGATGTCGAGAATTTTCTCCAATAGCCTCCTGGTGGCAAGCGCATCCTCTAGGGGATTGTTCCCTGCATAATCACTGAGTTTGTACTCTTTGTTCAGCTTGTGCGATCGCTCTAAAGGAAAAGCTAAAATTGACAATTCCAATGTGTCAATCACCAGCCAATGATTTAGGGTCGGGAACCTTTCGACGAGGTGGCAATAATCAAATCTTCGGAAGTTATGACCACAAACTTGCAATCCTTGCTTGTACAAAAAAGCCAAGTTTTTTTGAGCAACTTCAATTGCCTGGGTGTCAAGTTCTAGGTTCTTGGATGCCAAGCCGACTCGGTAGATATTGAAATCTTGATCTACTTCAAGATCAACATAAGCATATTTGACCAATATCGACGCTGGGTGCATGTCCTAGAAAGTTTAATTTAATGATTTTTGAGCGTTAGGCAGTCCGGTTTTGTAGCCCGGGAAAAGTTCAACTTTTTAGAAGTATAGCTGTAAATAACTTGGTTAGGATGGGGTGCAGGGGTTTCACCCCTGGCTGGGGGATTCGGCGTGAGCGCTCAGCCGAACGGCACAACCCCTCCCCTTCTCTTTCGATGTCCGAACCTACCCGAATGTATAGTCATTTCAAATGTGTTTGCGACAGTCTTGCCCTCACCCCCAGCCCCTCTCCCACGAGGGGAGAGAGGAGTAAAGGCAATCAAAACAATCGTAGTCGCCCCATTTTTAATTAAATTAACTATATGTCCTATCGCGCTTGGGTAGCCAGCTTTGCAATCAGGGCCCATCCCGGCAGCACCAGCTTCGCCGATTCGGGGCCGCCGCGATTTTGCTCCATGGTCAGCACCAATCTTGGAGGAGATTGGGGACTTTCTTGTGGGGCGATGGGCACTGGTTTTGGCAACAGAGACCATCCCAAAATCCGTAATTCAATCCTCAAAAAAACAACCCCCTTGCCGCCGACAAGAGGGATGTTCGCGTGACCGAGAAGAAATGGGAAACCCCTAGATGCCTTCGGCGGCTTGCACCTTCTCAATTTGCTTCTTCTTCAGCACAAACAGAATTTGGGTTACGGTAATCGCGGCAAAAAATGCCAACAACCACTGAATGCGACGGGGGTCTTGCAACACAATTTCCCCATCCATTTGCCCAAAACCGCCCACATTTGGATCGGTGGTCAGGGGTTGCCCCGCTGCGATCGCTTCGCCAGCTTTGACCAACAATTGCGGCCCAAACGGGATCACTTCCTCGATGGTTGTGCCCTTGTCGGTGGCAATTTCCACCTTGTAACCGCCGGGGAACCCTTCATCGTCGTTGGGTGCCACTTCGGTGATGGCGGCAATTTGACCCGAAGCCGGCGCATCGTAGCGAGCATTGTTGCTCTTGGCTCCGGTCGGATACACCTGCCCGCGACCGCGGTTGCCCCCGACGTGAACCGCATACTTCAAAAACTTGACGTTTTGATCCTTGCTGGGATCGGGCGACAACACTGGGAACACAATTTCTTGGTATTCTTCGCCGGGCACCGGGCCCACCAACACGATGTTTTCCTTGTCATCGCTGTAGGGTTGGTAGTAGGTATCGCCGACCTTTTCCTTCATTTCTTCGGGAATCCGGTCTTCGGGGGCAATTTTGAACCCCTCGGGCAACACCAATACCGCCCCGACATTGAGGCCGCCTTGGCTGCCGTCTCCCAAAACCTGCTGGGTGTTGAGGTCGTAGGGCACCTTCACCACTGCTTCAAACACCGTATCCGGTTTCACCGAGTGGGGCAATTCCAACTGCACCGGCTTGGCCGCGAGGTGGCAGTTGGCACACACAATCCGCCCCGTCGCTTCCCGCGGATTTTCGTAGGCTTGTTGGGCATAGTAGGGGTAGGCTTCGGCCCGACCCATGCCCACGGTGGCCACCACCGCCATCAAAACCAGTGCCCAGAGCGCGCGGGGGGCACACAACATCAGCGCCTGCAGGCACATACCAGGCCAAGACATACCAGACTTCATAGGGCTATTGGTTATAGGGCTGTTTCCAGAAGTTAAACCCACCACGGGGCTTCGTCGGTGCGAAAATCGGTCTCCGTCCAGGGGGTAAATTGTACCTTGTCGTTTTCGACCGTGGCATGCACCAACGCCAACGAGAGGGGGGCGGGACCGCGTACCACTTTGCCTTCGGTGTTGTACTGCGAGCCGTGGCAGGGACAGATAAATTTGTTTTCGGCGGTGTTCCAAGGCACCACGCACCCCAGGTGGGTGCACACGGCATTCAGACCGTAGCTGGCAATTTCGCGATCGTCGGTGACCACCACATAGGTTGGGTCGCCCTTCAAACCTTGCGCCAAAGTGCGATCGCCCGCTTGGTGTTCCTTCAGGAATTGGCTGGCGCTCAGATCGTTGCCGCTGGCATCTTTGGCCGTGACGCCGCCGCCGCCCCCCCCGCTCGATGCGGGCACGAAAAAGCCGACGAAGGCATACAAACCACCGCCCGCAGTCACCGCGGCGGAACTCCACATCAACAAATTCATAAATTGACGACGGCCCATGCTGGGCACATCGCCCGACGGTATGGAAGCTTGACTCATGTTCTCGGTGCTCAAAGGGTGGGCAATGGGAGAAAGAAGGACAATAAAATAGGACAGAAAATAGGGCAGATGTCAAAGGTCGGCAGGACCCGCCAAAACTCTCCATCGAGCCGTTGGGCCAGGTATGGGAGCCTGACGCTTGATGTAACGTTTTTTATACCCTTTCTCATCTTAACGGCCCCCCATCCGACCCGGGCTCTTTGCAAAGAAATGTTAACGATGGTCAAGGTTTTGGGGGAGCCGGTGGATTTTCGGTCATGGTAGACGAGACGGGGTTGGGGGCAGCGATGAAGGTTCCAGGGGGGTCGCGCTACCGGTTGTGGGGGTTGGTGGGGCGTGGTCAATTTGGCAAGGTGTTTTGTGCTTGCGAGCGGCAGGGGGGGGCTTGGTGGCCCTCAAGGAGTTGAGCAAGCTGAGTTTCCCGACGCGCAATTTGTTGCGGGAGTTGCGGTTGCCTTTGGCGTTGCAGCATCCCAATGTGGTGGGCACCTACACGCTTTGGCACGATGGCGATCGCCGGTTTTTGGTGGTGGAGTATTGCGAGGGGGGGACGTTGCGGGAGCCGATTGAGCGGCGATCACCCCTGACTTGGCCCCAAATCCGGGATTTGGTGCTGGGGGTGTTGGCGGGGTTGCAGGGCATCCACGAAGCGGGGGCGGTGCATTGCGACATCAAGCCGGAAAACATTTTGCTGCGGGTGACGGGGACGGGTTGGCAGGCGAAAATCGGGGATTTTGGCATTGCGCGCCAGGCGGAGGACGATACGGGGGGGATGGGGGTGGGTTCCCCGGCCTACATGGCTCCAGAGCGTTTTTTTGGGGGGCGAAGCCGGCGGCGGACATTTATGCGGTGGGGGTTTTGCTGTACGAGTTGTTGTTTTGGGAACGGCCGTTTTCAGGGAAACCGGCGGAGATGATGGCGGTGCACCTCAACCAGCGGTTGGGGTTTCCAACACCGGTGCCGTCGTCACTGAAAACCTTTTTGGAAAAGGCGTTGGCGAAGTTGCCGGGCCATCGTTTTGCTTCCCCCATGGCGATGGCGGAGGGGTTGCAGGCTTTGGCGAAGGACCCGGGAATGGCGGAAATCTGGCGGTGGCGTCTGGCGCAGGGGGCGATCGCAAATCCTTGACCGATCCCAGTCTTTGGGGATTAGTTTTTGCCAGCTTGCTGGGCGTAATTTTCCTGCTCATGATTCCCCTGCACTTAAACAACGTTGGAGTGTCCAGTGGAGAGACAATCAAACGCATTAATGAGGAAGCCTCGCAAGCAGAAACCCAGTTGGATACTCGCCTTGAGACAGAAGTTGGGCAACAACGCCAGCAGATTGAGCGGCTTCTAGCAAATCCTGAACAATTGAATCGGGCGTTGGAGAGCGGTCAAGTTCCAGCGGAGCAAGCCAATCTTCTAAGACAGTTCCAGGAAAATCCAGATAATCTAGATCAATTTGTCGAGCAGCGTGTGGGTGAACTACGACAACAATTTCAAACCGAAATTGGTGTGCGCCGGGAAGACGCGCTTAGAACTGCCCGAACCGAGGCACTGAAATCTCGTTTCCGTATTGGTGGCAGTAGCTTGTTGCTAGCCATCGGCTACATCGTTATTGGCTGGGTCGGTTTAAGAACCGTGGGGTACGTGACG
>JAAUUH010000112.1 GCA_012031145.1 Oscillatoriales cyanobacterium SM2_2_1
GGCGCTTTCGTCGGGGCCAAGGGGCGTGGTGGGGTGGGGGAGGTTGGGGAGGTCGAGCAAAAGGGCTTGGAGTTGGGATCGCCATTCCCGCTCCTGGGGTTCGAGGTCGGCGAGTTCCTGCTTGATGGCTTGGGCCCGGATTTTAAGGGTTGCAATGTCGCTGGCGGCGGCAGGGTCGCGCATGCTTAGCCCTACCTGTTTGCCGATCTCGTTGCTTTCGGCTTGGATGCGGGAGCGATGGGTTTCCAGCTCACGAATTAGGCGATCGCGCTCTAGGATTGGGCTGAGGTCGTAGGGGCCACCCCGGGTATTGAGTCGGGCTTGAACGCTGTCGGGATCGGCGCGTAGGGCTCTGAGGTCTAGCACGGAGACGGTGGGGGTGAAAAGTCTTTGCAGTATAGCGAATTTTGGTAGGGGTTACGCCCGCTCGGCTAGGTCGAGCCAGCGCTGGGTGCCTTCGTCGATGGCGGTGGTTAGATAGGCCAGGCGATCGGTCAGGGCTTTGAGTTCACTGTAGGCGCTGGGGGGGTTCTGTAGATCGTGGACTCCAATTGGGCTTTTTCGGCTTCCCACTGGGGAATTTGTTGCTCTAGGTGTTCGTATTCCCGCTTTTCTTTGTAGGAGAGCTTGCGGCTGGTGGTCTGGGGCGCTGCGGCTGCCAGTGCAGCGGGGGGGCGGGGGGGTGGGTAGGGTTGGGGGCTTGGCAGATTGGGCGATCGCCTCCAGATATAGCGAATAATTGCCGGGGTAGGGGCGAAGCGTGCCATCGGGCTGGAAGGCCAGAATGGTATCGACGGTGCGATCTAAAAAATAGCGGTCATGGGAAACGATCAGGACACAGCCGTTGAAGTCTTCCAGGTAGTCTTCTAGAACGGTGAGGGTTTGAACATCGAGGTCGTTGGTGGGTTCATCGAGGACAAGCACATTGGGGGCCTGCATTAAAACTTCGAGGAGGAACAAACGGCGTTTTTCCCCACCCGAGAGCTTGGCGATCGGGGCATATTGCTGAATTGGCGGAAACAGGAAGCGCTCCAGCATCTGGGAGGCGGTGATCACACTGCCGTCCGCGGTTTCAATCCGTTCGGCAATGTTTTTGAGGTAGTCGATGACCCGGGTGTCGGGATGATCGGCTAGGGGTTCGGAGTGCTGGTCAAAGTAGCCAATGTGGATGGTGCTGCCATGTTCGACGGTGCCGCGATCGCTGGGAGTGTTTTTGAGGGCCACGTCGAGCAGGGTAGATTTACCGACGCCGTTGGGGCCAATGATGCCGATGCGGTCTTCGGGGCCAAACAGGTAGGAAAAGTCACAAATTAGGGGCGATCGCCATAGGACTTGCTGACCCCGTGGAGGTTAATCACCTTCTTGCCGATGCGGCGGCCGACGGTGCTGATGTCCACCTTGCCCTGGGCTTGCTTGAATTCCTGTTGTTGCAGGGCATGGGCCCGTTCGATGCGGGCTTTTTGCTTGGTGCTGCGGGCCTTGGGGCCCCGTTTGAGCCATTCCAATTCCCGGCGCAGGACGCTGGCGTGTTTCCGCTGGCTGCTGAGGAGGGAGGCTTCGGCTTCGGCTTTTTTTTCTAGGTAGTAGCTGTAGTTGCCGCTGTAGGAGTATAGGTCGCCTTGGTCAAGTTCCAAAATTCGGCTGGTGACGCGATCAAGAAAGTAGCGATCGTGGGTAATTAACAATAGGGCCCCGCGGAACCGCTGGAGGTAGGTTTGCAGCCACTCTACGGTATCAGCATCGAGGTGGTTGGTGGGTTCATCCATCAGCAGCACATCGGGCTGGGCCAGTAGGGCGTTGGCTAGGGCGATGCGTTTGCGGTAGCCGCCAGAAAGTTGGCTAATGGGGCGGTGCACGTCGGTGATGCCCAGTCTAGTGAGCACGGCTTTGGCTTGGGTTTCCAGTTCCCAGACCCCGGCTTGTTCCATTTTTTGGGAGAGGGACGAAAGTTGAGCCATTAGGAGTTCGCTGGGCTGCTGGGCGATCGCCTGGGAGAGGGTTTCGTACTCCAGCAACAAAGAGCGGGACTCACCGCTGTCGGCAAAAATCTGTTCGAGGATCGTGCGATCGCAATCGAGCTCGGGCTGCTGAGGAAGATAAACAACTTTGGCACGGCTGTTGAGCCACCGCTCCCCGGCATCGTGGGGTTCTAGTCCGGCAATGATTTTTAGTAGGGTGGACTTTCCGGAGCCGTTGGTGCCGATCAGTCCTACCTTGTCCCCTTCTTCGAGGCTAAAGCTGGCGTTGCGGAGGATGGTTTTGATGCCAAAGTCCTTTTGGAGCGATCGCAGGGTGAGGAGGGTCATGGGGTTAGGTACAGCCGATAGATGTCCCGCCATTGGGCGGCAATCACAGACCAATCATAGTGGTTACGGACATAGGTTTCACAGGTAGCCGGTTCGGGCAGGGGGCAGGTGCCTTGATAAATCTGGGCGATCGCCCGGGCGAGGGTTTCCGGCTCCGAGTCGGGGACGATCAACTGGGGAGATAGGGGACGAATAATTTCCGGCATTCCCCCGACGGCGGTGACCAGTACCGGGGTGCCCACGGCTAGGGACTCCACGACCGATAGCCCAAAACCTTCCCAGGCCAAGGAGGGCATGACGGAGAGGTGGGCAGCACGGTAGACAAGGGGTAAATCAGCATCGGGGACAAACCCTAGCAACCGCACATGATCCTGGAGGTCAAGCTCCTGGGTCAGTGCCTCAAGGACGGATCGCTGGGGCCCGGTACCGGCAATGTATAGCCGTATTAGGGGAAGGGTGGGGCGCAACAGGGCGATCGCCCGAATTAGGGACTCTAGTCCCATCCGCTGGGTCAAGCGCCGCACCGAAAGCAAACAATAGCGATCTTCGGGCCAGCCAAGCTGACGCCGTGCTTGGAGGGGAGACACCGCCGGGACAAACCGGCTCACATCCACGCCGCCGGGCACCACATGGATCCGCTCCGTGGGCACACCGTAGCCTTCATGGAGCACGGAGCGAAAGGCTTCGGACAGGACAATCAGTCCCCTCGCCCGCCGATAAACTTGTCCTTCGAGCCAGCGTTTCAGGGCGATCACTCCTCCGCTAGCTCCCTCGGCTTGGCTTTCGAGGGCCCAGGGGCCATGGAAATGCACCACCAGGGGCGTACGGCTGAGTAAGGGCAAAATCGGCAGGGTATACAGGGCAAAGTGGCTGGCCACCAGGTCGATGGACTCAGAGCTAAGAATTTGGGACACGGAGCGCCCCAACCCCCACCACCGCCGACCCAGGGAAACTTCGGGCGGAGCAAAAATACTCAGGTTGGGAACCTCTAGATCGGGGCGTTGGGCGATCGCCAATCCCCGCACCGTCACCCCTGCCCCCGGTAGAAAGCGCATCCCGCCATAGAACATCCGGGCTAACCCTCCCGGGCGCTCGGGAAACCAGTCTGTACCGATCTGCAACACCTTCATAGGCTTTGGGGAGACAACTGCTCATAACGCTCAAAGGGCTGATGGATCCAAGGGTTATCCGGCAGGTACTCCACGTAATAGTCGGGTCGGATAACCGAGCAGGACTTACACCACAGTACCGCCGTGCGCACCTCGGCGATCGCACAGTAGGGTTGTTGGGGCAGCCACAACAACAACTGCCGCAGGGTCTCCCCCGAGTCCACCAAATCATCCACCAACAGCACATTACCCTCAAGGTGGTCATCCACCATCGTCACATAGCGGGCTATTTCCAACTGTCCTCGCTCCTGACGGTTCACCCCATGATAGGCACGGGTACACACCACGGCCAGGGGCAGGTCAAAAATCCGCGACAGCACATCCCCCACCCGTAACCCACCCTTAGCCACACAGAGAATCTGGGTCATCCGCCAGCCCGAACGGTAGATCGACCGGGCTAACTGCTCCACCTTAAGGTCATACTCCGACTGGGAAACAAACAGATCTGTCATTGCCCTTGCCACACCGCTATGCCCCCAGCTTAACCGTTTTTGGACGATCACCCCGGCCAATCTGTGGCACACTAGCATCATCACACAGCGTGAATCTATGGAAGGAAAGACCCTCGCAGGACGTTATCGGGTCGTACGTCATCTAGGTGGTGGTGGCTTCAGCCAAACCTATATTGCCCAAGACCTCCATCTTCCCAATCAGCCCCAATGTGTGATCAAGCACCTCAAACCCGCCTCCTCCCAGCGGGAGGTGTTGAGCTTTGCGCGGCAATTGTTCGACCGAGAAGCCAAGGCCCTGTATCGCCTTGGTCGCCATGAGTGCATTCCCAGCCTGCTCGCCCACTTTGAAGAAGATGAGGAATTTTTCCTGGCCCAGGAGTTCATCGAAGGGCAAACCTTGGCGCGGGAGATCCGCAAGGGGCAGTGCTACGGCGAAGCCTATGTCGTTAACCTGCTCCACGATGTGCTCTCCACCCTAGACTTTGTGCACCGCCAGCAGGTCATTCACCGCGACCTCAAACCGGCTAATCTTATTCGTCGCAACGCCGACCGCCGGTTGGTGCTGATCGACTTTGGTGCCGTCAAGGATGTGGGTGCGCCCCCGAGTGCCCCCGATGCTGGAACCTCCAGTGATTCCTATGCCAGTATGGTGGTCGGCTCCGTCGGCTATATGCCCAATGAACAACTCAGCGGTCAGGCTTGTTTTGCCAGTGACATCTATGCCCTGGGCATGATCGCCGTGCAGGCACTCACAGGAAAGTCACCACGGCAGATTCCCATCGATCCCCGCACCAGTGAGCTGCAGTGGCATGATTTGGTCAATATCTCTCCGGCCTTGCGCGACCTCCTGAGCCGGATGATGCTTTACGATTACCGCCAGCGCTTTGCCAATGCCGCCGAAGCATGGCAATTTGTGCGGCACCTCCACGAGCAGTCCAGTGGGGTAACGGTGGTGCTGCAGGCACCTACGGAAGATACCCAGTTCTCCCAGGGGCAAGCCTCGCTATGGCAACAGGTGGTGGCCGAATTTGACCTCATTGGCGACCCGATTCGGGCCAAAAAACTCATGGGGTTGGTCTCAACCGGAGTACTGGAAAACGACCCCTACCGGTTAAACATGCTGGGATTTAGGGATTTGGTGCAAAACCTGCGATCGCAAAATGCCACTAGCAGCCAACTTAAAAACAACTTGGTCAATGCGGTTAAAACAATCAATCCGGGGAAGCAGAAGCAATATCTCGAAATTGCCAAGACGATTTATCGCAATTTTTTGCCGCTCTACGAACAGGGCTCTGGCCCCGAACTGACCTCCCTGCACACCTCTGTGATGTACTCGGAGCCACTGATCCCCAAGCCCAATACCCCCAGCATTTACGAACCAGTCTTTGCGGCGATCGCCGCCGATCCCCAGCAGTTGCGGCTGCGGAAGTTGTTACTCTATGCCTGCCGAGATCTGTGGGAAAGTGACCCCGAGGTACTGGATAACGTCGATTGGGAAGGTGTAACCCGCGAACTGGTAGAGACCTGCCCCACCCTGGAATCACTCCGGGCCTGGCTCGATGAAGTGGTGACGAACCTATCGAAGCCGATCGAATACGGGGCGATCGCCGATCTATTGGTTGAAAAATTTATGCCACTCTACGACCAAATGATTTTGCCGATGGAGCAGGGAAGTAGCAATCTTTTTGGGGACGAACTGCCCATTAAGCTGCCACCGGAATTTCTTGGCGACCTGAGCGATCCCCGCTTTGAGTTAATGAATGCGGCCAATCCCTTTCGGGTAAAGCTCCTGCTAAGTTCATTCCTCAATCTGTCTTCCAATCCAGAAGATGCCGCCAATTGGCCGGAGCTACGGCGGGTGGAATTGGTGGTGCTGCTGCGGCAGGTGTTCTTTGCCTGCGTCAGCCTTGATGAGCTGGACAATAAATTGCAGCAGATCGCCCGTTTGTTTTCCCAACCAGAAACCTATCTTCAGGTCGCAAGCCAAGTGGTGCGGGCCCTACGCCCCCTTTACCAGCAGTTAAGTGAAATGGGAATCAAGCACCCGGCCCAGTCCGATGTGAGTGATTCGACTCAGCTTTACCAAGAGTTCTACCCCTCAGGAATGTAGGCATCTTCGGGGTGGTCGTCCACCAGCAGCTCTACCCCAATGAGGCGATCGCCCCCAAGATGAATCGCCAATTGGGAGTTGCTCAGGGGGGATAGCACCGCCAGTACTGTCCGTAGATGGGGTGTGCTGGCGCTAGACTCTGCCTCCAGACGATCTAAAACCAGCGCCAGCCGTCGCCAAGTCGTATAGAGCTTGGCGATCGCCCCTTCGAGTTGGGCAGCCGCAGTGAGGGCTTCGGTGAGGGGGCGCAGGCTACCGACGCGCTGGGCTTCGGCAAGGGCAGATTCCAAGTCGCAGGCGTGATCCTGGAGGGCTTGGATCTGATCGCTGTTCTTGAGATAGCGATTTAGCACCTGGGCTTCAGCGGTGGCTTGTTTGAGTTCATCGGGGTCAGGACCAACCACCATGGCGATCGCCCGTTGATGGGCTGGGGGCAACTTTTCCAACTCCCGCACCAGCGGGGCCACTTGCTGGGGTGAAAGGGTAGACTGGGACACTTTTTCCCTGATCGCATCCGATATCAGTTCCGAACTCACCGCCATCCACTGATCGGCTAAGTGCCGCACCTCCCGCCGGGTGATCCGCTCCCCCTGCCGAGCCGCTTCGCTTACCAGTTGCTGCACCTCGGGAGCGGCTTGGGCGGTTTCGATAAACGCCCGACGGCTGAAGCGGGAAACATCCTCTGGTTCCAAGTAGCCCCCAGAAATCAGGGTGTCGGCACTATTGGCCAGATGAATCCACTGGTAGGCTTGGCTTTTACTAATTTCGTGCTCCGCTAGCCACCGTAAAAAACCCTGTCCACTACCGTTTACGCCAGAGTGGTGTCCTTTCTCGCGATCGCGCACCACGCGCAAAATTCGTCCCCGCCAAATATCAGTTTGCAGATCCATGCGATCACAGACAAACCAAGCCCGATCCACGGCTGCTAAAAAATCTCCCTCCGGCACTTGGGCATTTTCGAGATTGGGCAGCGTCAACTCTAGGTCAACGAGGGTTCGGGGGTCAGGCGTCACAGCACCTACAAACTGGCAAGAGCGGCCATAGCTTCATCCATCTGGGAGCGCAGGGGTGGCAAATCATTAATTGTGATGTCCCAAAGGGTTTGCAGATCCACCTCCAGGTAACCAAAAGTGAGGTTATCCCCCACATTAATCAAATGCCGCCAATCCACATGGGGATGACGATCAATAAAGTCGAGGGGTAAGCGCTTGGCCGTTGCACCCACCAGTCCAAGGGCCCGCTCAAGGGCAAAGATTGTTCTTTGATCACTGCAAAAATTGGCAAACGTCATGTCAGCAATAAATCCCGTGGCTGCATCCATCACCTCTAACAGTTCCTGAACTTGGGTTTCCAGTTTCTTTGTCGTGTTCATAGGTGGGCTAAATTAGCAATTAGTAATCAGCAAAATCTCAACCGTTTGTCTTCACCCAATCATAACGCGATTGGCATATTCTCAGGAATAACCTTTGAGTCTTGCCCCAGATCCTGTCCCAAATAGTGCTGCACCCGCGCCCAACAAATGCGTAACCATGGGGTAAATTGCTCCGGATGGGCGGTGAGTTCGCAGCTCAACTGGGTCGGCTCCACCCAGCGCCAAGCATCGGCTTCATCGGGGTTAACGCTCGGTTCGCCGTCATAAATGCCGTAGAGCACGTGGTCATACTCATACTCAGTGAGCTGGTGATCGAGATCCACGCAGTAGGTGAAGCTAAACAGTTCCACTAGGGGGCAGCGAAAGCCCATCTCCTCAAATAACCGCCGCCGGGCGGACTCCAAAGTAGATTCCTGGGGTCGGGGATGGCTACAACAGGTATTGGTCCACAGCCCGCCGCAATGGTATTTGCTGGGCGATCGCCGTTGCACCATGAGCTGTCCCTGGGAATTACACACAAAAATCGAAAATGCCCGGTGCAGCAATCCCTGCCGATGGGCGGCTAATTTTTCGGCCACGCCCACAGGGCGATCGCCCTCATCCACTAAAATCACAAACTCTTCCGCCAAAGTCACCCACGCACCCAACATTCGTATTTTGGCGGTGCCAGACAATTCGAGTACAATTAAAGCAACGTTTCGTAACAAAGCAATGGAATCTTCAGACTGGGGCAAGATATTCCAGACGGGCTACTACGTCACCCTCGGGGCCACCGCCACATTTCTAGAAGTGCTCCAAGATGGGCAAAAGCGGGATCAACTATGGCGATCGCTGCAACAAAACACGACCACAACCCTCCAAGATCTCGCTGAAAAGGGAGCCGCCACCGAAGCCGAAGCCCGCAGCTATGTAGAGCGCACGGTTACCCGCACCCCATCGACCGTCAACACCACCGCCACCTCAGTGCCTGAACCCCCCAATGATGTGCAAGCGGAGCTAGAAGACCTTACCCAACAACTCGCCGCCCTACGCCAAGAGCTAGAACACCTTCAACGCTAATGGAACTTCTGGATCGCGGCCGTTTGCTGACCGAACAGTCCCACCCCCTCAGTCACGACCTTGACCAGTTAAGTCCCGCCGAGTTTGTTGCCCTGTGCCATCAAGCGGATCGGGAAGCCATTGCGGCCGTTGAACAAATTTCTGCTTCCTTGGCAGCCGCGATTACCCTGGTGACCCGCTCCCTGCGCCAGGGGGGCCGCCTCTTCTACATCGGGGCTGGCACCAGCGGGCGATTGGGGGTGCTAGATGCCGCCGAATGCCCCCCACTTTTGCACTGATCCGGAACTGATACAAGGGATCCTAGCCGGTGGTTCGCCCGCCCTAATGCGTAGTTCTGAAGGTCTTGAAGATTCTCCGAGCTCGGCGCAGAACTGATTGCTCAGCACCAAGTTACCAGTAGCGATGTG
>JAAUUH010000113.1 GCA_012031145.1 Oscillatoriales cyanobacterium SM2_2_1
GGAGCAGCCCCTCGGTGCGGTGCCTTTGCGGGTGCTGCCCGTGGTTCGGCTGCGAACGGGACTGGAGACGTTCATCCGCCAGATGAGTGGGGCGGACGGGGTGGATCGCTGGCTGGTGGTAGACGATGAGGGCGGTTTTGTGGGGCTAGTGGAGGTGTTGCCGCTGCTCCAGCGACTAGTGGGGGAGCAATATTTGTTTGCACTCTATGCCCTCTTGGAGCAGTTTCCCCTACCAATGGCGCTGCGGGATCCGACAACGGGCAATGTGTTGGGCATGAATCGGGGTTGGCGGGAGCACTTTGCCGCCCTAATGCTAACCGCGACCTATCAACAGTGTGTAGTGAGTCACGGAGAGTCCATTTGGCAGGTGGTGCAGATTCCCTGTTATCAAATGGATGTGGCGATCGCCTACGACATCACGGCGCAACGGCAGTTAAGTCAGGAGTTGGCTGGACTGAACCGGCTGAAAGATGAATTTTTAGCGTGCATTAGCCATGAGTTGAAAACGCCCCTAACATCGGTGATTGGCATGGCCAGTTTGCTGAAAACCCATACCTTTGGGGATCTCAACGACCGACAGGATCGGTATGTACAGATGATTCACCAGAGTGGGCGGCAGTTGCTGACCATCATTGACAATATGGTGGATCTGGCAAAGGCTGAGTCGGGGCAGTTGACCCTGGAACTGGAGCCAGTAGCGATCAAGGAGGTGTGTCACCAAAGCATCCACCACACGCGGCGGCTACTGGATGCCCGCCTGGATATGGAGGCGATCGCCATTGAGGTGGATATTGAGCCGGATTTGGAGATGATTACGGCGGATAGCACTCGCCTCATGCAGATGTTGGCCAGTTTGCTGTCTAATGCCTGCAAATTCAGTTTGATTAAGCCGCCGCCCCAGCCAGCCGTGGTGCGGTTGATCATCCGGCGATGGGAGGGATGGATTGCCTTTACGGTTTGGGATGAGGGAATCGGCATTCCAGCGGATAAGCAGCATCTAGTGTTCCAAAAGTTTCAGCAGGTGGAGCAGGTCCTAACGCGGCGTTCAGATGGGACAGGAATGGGGTTGGTGTTAACCCGTCATTTGGCCCGGCTGCACGGTGGAGATGTGACATTTGTCTCCCAAGAGGGGGTGGGCAGTCAGTTTACGATCCTGCTGCCGCCGGAGCCGCCCCTGCCGGCCGAGGTGATGGAGCCGGTACCAGTGAGTCGCTCGCGGTTGGTATTGTTAGCGGCAACACTCCCCGATGATATTGCTGTGATCGCCCATTGGTTGACGGATTGGGGCTATCGATTGGTGGTCGCACGCACTGGTCCCGAGGCGCTGGAAAAGGCACGGCAATTGTTGCCAGGGGTGATTTTACTCAGTCCTGAACTGCCGGTGCTGTCGGGTTGGGATGTGCTGGCCCTCCTAAAGCAGGAAGATCGGCGACAACGGCTCGTAATGGTGTTGCAACCCACCGATGGGGTGATGATGCCCGCGGATGGGGTAGTACGGAAGCCAATTACGGCGGATTCTTTGGGGGCAGTTTTTGCACCGATGGCGATCGCCCCGCGCACACCCAAGGTGCTGTACCTGCGGGGGGCGGAGGAGTTAACCATCGAAGAGCCAGCGTTACGGCTATTGGAGGTGGAGGATCTGAGTCAGGGGAATTTACTCTCCCGGATTTGGCGACCGGATGTGCTGCTGATCCATGGCGATCGCCCCAGCCTCAACACAGAATTAGCCAGTCTATCGGGAGCAATGTCCCAGTTGCCAATTTTGCTGCTTTCCCGCAATGGCAATTTGGATCTCACCCGCCTTCGGCGACAGTTTAGTCACCTTAATTTACACTGCATTCTCGACCCACAAATGGGGTTGCAGGAGGCGATCGCCCACTTGGGGTGCCATTGGCAAGCACCCACGATTCTATTGCTCAATCTGGGGCAGGGGGAGGCCTTACCCCACTCCTTTGAGCATTATCTCCAACTGCTTGGCGGATTGGTGCATTTGGCTAACGATCCAGAAACCGTGCGCCATTACCTTGCCGTCAGCGATGTGGTAGTGGCGCTGCTGTCCAATCAATCCAAGTTAACTCCTGCCGAACAGGAGGCGATCACCCTGCTGCAGGCATCTGGACTACCGATCATTGTGGTCGATGGTCGCCATGATCGCGAGGGGAACGGGGAACTAGAGAATCCAGACGGATTGGGTCATCTGATGTATCTAGCCGATGCCATCCTGGCCCAACCGGAGGCTATTACCCAACTCCTGCCCACCCTCCAGCGTTGCTTGCAACGGCCCTAAGCCCTCGGGTGGGGCAATGCTTAGCCGCCGATGCAGTTCGGCAAAAAGATCTGGGGAAATCTGAGCCCGTAGCGATCGCCCTAGTCGTTGCTTTTTTTGAGCTAGGGTCAAACATTCAAGACAACGGCAGACATAGGCAGAGCGCCCCATGCCACTATCGATAACGATGCTGCCATCGGGCAAGCGCACCACCCGCCAAAACGACTCCCTAGGCCCGACCCGCCGACAGGACACACAGACACGATCGCCCTTCATCGCAGTACGATATCAATAGTATGTTTTGTCCCAACCATGCGGTTCTTGTCTACGTTTCTGATCATTATTACCCTGGGTTTGTCCCTCAATATCTTTTGCAACGTTCTAGTTCCAGCCCCAGTAGCCGCCAAGCCCCTTTCCTTTAGCCATGGGGCTCTGTACGGACGCAACTTTGCCGGGCAGTCCCTTGCTGGCTCTGGCTTTGCCAACGCCAACATGGAGGGAGCAAATTTTAGTGGTGCCGATTTGCGCGGTGCAGTCTTCAGCGCTTCAGTGCTGCGGAATGCCAATCTCAGGGGGGCAGACTTTAGCGGCGGTATGCTAGACCAAACTGATTTTGCCCGGGCCGATTTGCGGGATGCCTTGCTAGTGGAAACGATTTTGTTGCGCAGCACCTTTGACTACACCCAAATCGATGGGGCAGATTTTACGGATGCCATTCTCGATGGGGCCCAAGTGCGCTGGCTATGCAGCAAGGCTGGGGGTGTGAACCCCAAAACTGGCGTGGCCACCCGCGACTCCCTCGGCTGTCCCTAGGGTCATGGCAGGGGACTTAGCCGAACGCTGGCAGCGGCTCCGAGCCACGATTCCAGCAGGAGTCGGGCTAGTGGCGGTAACCAAATATTCTGAGGTGCCAACTCTGCGGGAGGCCTATCACTTGGGCATGGCTCACTTTGGCGAAAATCGGATCCAGGAAGCGCAGCAAAAACAGGAGGCACTCAGGGATCTACCCATTACTTGGCACCTGATTGGGCATTTGCAATCCAATAAAGTTCCCCTCGCCGTGCGCCACTTTGCTTGGATCCACTCTGTAGATCGGCCTAGCCTGATTCCCCCATTACAGCGGGCGATCGCCGCTGTGGGAAGTTCTCCCAAGCTGCTCCTCCAAGTCAAATTAGAACCCGACCCCGACAAGTCCGGCTGGCAGGAAGCCGATCTCTTGGCCCACCTTGACACCCTGCGGGCAGCGGATGGTTTGAACTGGGTCGGACTGATGACCATGCTTCCCCTTGGCTACACGGGTGATCGGGCCTATGAAGCCTTTCTGAGGGTCAAACGGCTGCAAGAACGACTCTGGGAACAAGGCTGGTCTCAACTTCAGGAACTTTCCATGGGTATGTCC
Source organism: Oscillatoriales cyanobacterium SM2_2_1 (assembly GCA_012031145.1). Lineage (GTDB taxonomy): Bacteria > Cyanobacteriota > Cyanobacteriia > Pseudanabaenales > Pseudanabaenaceae > UBA999. Next base: position 3,666 of record JAAUUH010000113.1, read on the forward strand.
GCCGATTATCCTGAGGCAATTCGGGCCGGTGCTACCCTCGTCCGCATTGGTAGCCAATTATTTCGTGAGTAAGTCAGAAAAGATTAAATGCGCTTCAATGGCGGACTGAATTGTCATTCAGCAATCTGCTTCAGATTTTGTTTCAGATAGGAGCTCACGATACCTCCTGAATGCTGAGGGTTCTCTTCCGTCGTTGATTTCAATAATCTAATCAGAGCAGGGGATTCCCTAAACGATTTGGATCACGGGACTTTTGCCAAATATGGTCAATTTAATTAAGAGCGAAACAATTATAGTTGTCTTGAGTACTATTATTCCCCTCGCCCTTCATGGGAGAGGGGCTGGGGGTGAGGGCGAGATTGTCTCAAATAAATCTGAAATAGCTATATACGGTCTAGTTCAACAGGTACTCATCGGGTAATTTGGCTAAAGTGCTAGGTCTATCATTGATATTCGGATGGGTTACTTATTGCTAAATAGCGAAGCTCCATCCCTCAAGTTCAACCCGTTATGGATATCGTGATCCAAGCGGATTTTTTCGGCAATCCCAGCATCAGTGTGCCTTAGTTTAGCTCAAGAATCTCAGTGAGAAATAATGCGAGGCTGTTTGTACAGAGAGCTAGCTAACCTCACCGTAATCCCATTGACAGCGACTCTCCGATGCGGCGATGGGCAGACTAACTGCGACGATATTTACGGTTACCCCAATTGATGCTTTGTGCCTATCCCTGTGTTCGATGAAATGGCAACAATACTAGAAACAATACAAGAAGGGTCTGACAGTAGGCTGCCAGACCCCAAGGGAGGAACTAATTTTCACGTACTCACAAGCTAAGGTTTACACGTCGCAGATCTACTTCAGTATCAATCACAATCACCCTGATTAAACGTTCAGTCGTTTGTCTATACATTTAGCAGAACAATCAATGGGCATTGGGCTACTAAATAGTTTTAAGACCTATTAACATTATGGATTGCTTGGAAGAAAAAATCTACGTCTATTGAGCTAGGGAGGAGGCACAGCCCGTTGCTCCGATTGCCTTGAGAGGTTTTTCTTTGCTCTCTTGTGCCTGAATTTAAGATAGCAGAATTTCCAGTTAGGGCAAGAAGAATGACTGAAACTGATACATAAGTTAACTGGCTGTCGCTAACAGTTGGGAGGGGGGTATCTTCCCCTCCTATCAGCGTTAAGATGATCAGAGTACCGACAACAGAAAGAATACTTTAGAGCCGCATTATTGACAAAGCTGATTTCCTGTGCATAATGGCGGCAGCGCGAGGGATAGACCATGCCGGATGAACGGGGAAATAGTCGGCCGCCGGTGGTTGAATTTCAGCCAGACAGGGATATCTTGATCTGGTTGGTGCAATCGCGGCAAGGTGAGGAGCGGTTGAGCGATACGATCAATCGAAAGTTGCGGGGAATTATGGAGTTGGAGGAGCAGCAGCCAACGGAGCCAACGGAAATTCTTCCGGAACCACAGCTTGAGGCTGATGAATCTAAGGTGATTCACATTGAGGCTTTTTTAAGGCGGCAGGGGGAAGAGTCGCCGGACTCGCCTTAACGGGGGGAATTTGCTACTATCTGGGCACAGTTTTTGTGGTGGTTGCCATGCCCTTAAATCGTGTGCACTTAATTGGTCGTGCGGGACGTGACCCAGAGATGAAATATTTTGAGAGTGGAAAGGTGGTGTGCAACTTTACGTTAGCAGTCAATCGCCGCACGAGTAATCGGGATGAGCCACCGGATTGGTTTGATCTAGAACTGTGGGACAAGACGGCGGAGGTTGCTAAGAACTATGTCAAAAAAGGAAAAGAAATTGCCGTAACTGGTTCCCTACGCATTGAAAGTTGGCGCGATCGCACCACGGGGGATGAGCGCTCTAAACCGGTAATTCGGGTGGATCAATTGGAACTTCTGGGTTCAAAACGGGATGGGGAGGGTTCACCGGACTATCGAGATGATTTTTAGCTGGGGCGATCGCTAGGGCTTGGTCGTTAAGGTCGAAGTATTGGTGGAATTTGTCGGTGACTTGCAGCCAATAGGAGCGTCCGTCGGACTGACGGCGCTTGCGGATGAAGCCAAGTTCAATGAGTTCCCGGACGTGGTCGTAGGCTCCGGAACCCCGAAGTTCGACGAGTTCGGCTTGGGTGATCGGGTTTTTGAGGGCGATCGCGGCAAGGGTACGTAACGCACCCAGTCCTAGGTCAGAGGGAACTACCCGTTGCAGGAGTGGGGCAAAATCTTCCCGCAGCCGCAGGGCGAAGCCAGTAGCGGTGTCTTGGATTTCTAGGGCGGTGTCGCGATGAGCGTAGTCGGCGATCAGATCGAGGAGTCCAGATTCGGCTTCGGCGGCGGAACAGGACAGCAGCTCGGCGATCGCCCCTAGGGTTAGGGGTTGTCCCTTGAGGTAGAGAATAGCTTCGATGCGCAACTTAAGGGAGTGATCATCCATAGATATCTTGTGATTGCTCAGTCCTGATCGAGATGGGCTATGCCTAATGATGAGCCATAACTATTCCCACGGCTATACATTGCGCCGGAAGCATTTTATGCTGTTGTTACTATTCCCGATACAGTAGCTATGGGTACCTTTTTAGTGCTTCCAAATATTGAAGTGATGGCGACCCATTGCAGTTATCTTTCGCCCCAGTATCGCGAAGTTCAGTTGCAGGAAGCATTCCTAAGTTGGGAGGAGGAACCGTCCTTTTTGGCGGCGGCAGCATGGTTTGCCGATGGGCAGCACCCCATGGAAAAGCTGCCGGCATTGGGGGGAATGGTCGTGGAGTTGGCGGAGGATGAGGCGGCAGCCCTTGCCCAGACCATGGGAGGGCGGGCGCTGATTTTGCGCAATCGGGCAATTGGGATTATTCCAGCGGAGCAGACACTCCGGGGCAGCAGGGAGACGCTGGAGGATGGCGATCTCTGGCATTTGGAGGCTTTGGGGCTCAAGCAGGCGCGGCAGCAGGGCTATAGCTTTACGGGCGCGGGGGTGCGGGTGGCAGTAATGGATACGGGAATTGATGGCAACCATCCGGAGCTGCGGGGCAAGGTGATCGAAAGCTATGATCTGACAGTAACGCCCTGTGAGCCTGTGGCGGCAGAAGATACGGACATCCATGGTCACGGCACCCATGTGGCGGCCCTGATTGCGGGCGATCGCGTCGGTGTGGCTCCGGGGGCAGCACTGATCAATGCGCTGACAGCGCGACAGTCCCGGGCGGATCTGGCGGGGTTGCTGTCGGCCTTAGAACAGGTGGCGACCCTCACTCCCGGGGTGAATATCCTCAATATCTCCTTGGGGCAACCCACCCAGTCCCTAGATCAGGCAACCGATGATTTTTTTGATGCCGTATTTCAGCGGCTGACGCGAATTGGCATCTTACCGATCGCCGCCATTGGCAACAGTGGGCGAGATATTACCTGTAGTCCGGGCAATTGCCGCTCAGTGATTTCGGTGGGGGCCGTGGAACGAACCGGAGGGGCTGCCCTCCGAGTTTGGAGCAGCAGCAGCAGCGGACAGGTGCTCTATGGCCGTACGCTCCATGATGTGCCCAGCTTGGTCGCTCCGGGGCATATGATCTACTCAGCGTCTCCGGGGCAGGGCTACATTGGCTATAGCGGTACCTCAATGGCAGCTCCCTTGGTGTCTGGGGTGGCGGCTCTGATTCTGGAGGAATATCAAAAAAACCTCACCTTTGATGAGGCCCGCGAAGAACTCCTACGCCGTTGCCAGAAGTTGCCCCTAGAGGGCGATCGCCGTCAAGGGGCAGGTTTGATTCAGGTGCTGCCATTCGCGCCAGCCAGTTAGGACAGCGTGCTTCCTATGGAATTACGGGATATTCATCATGCTAAGCTCGAACCCCAGCTAGCCCAAGTTTTGCAACAGGCTAGCCCCGATCAACGCCTGCAAGCACTAATGCTACTGGCCAGTAGCCCGCTCCCCGCCCCGCCCCATCCCAGGGAATTTCCCAATTATGAAACCTACCGCAGTGTTGTGCAGCATCAACAAAATGAAGCTCTAAAGCAGGATGTAGCCGAAACCCTGCGATCGCTCCGGGAATTAAACCTGAGTGTGCAGGGCGGCAACTTGACCCCGGTGGTAGTCGTTGAGGGCAATGCCGCCGACTTGGTTAAGTCCCTAGAGCTAAAGGGTGTCCTCCAAGCACGGACTAACTCTCCCCTGCAGTTGATTTTCACTCCTAGCTAAATAGCCAGATCCAGATGGGTAGGGTCACTAACAAACCCGCACTTCCCAGGGCCAAGGTCGTTACCGCTAGTTCCTGGTCTAGGTCATAGGCCTGGGCGATCACTAGGGTAGCAAAGGCAGGCGGCATCGCCATTTGCAGTACCATAGCTAGCCGCGAAGGCCCCGTGATGTTAAAGAACATCAACGCTGTGCCCACCACAAGGGGCACCAGCAACATTTTGATGGTGAGACAGGTTAATGAACGCCCAATTCGCCGCAGTGATGGTAGCTGGCTTAATTGCAAACCAATCATCACCAAGGACAGGGGCACAATGGGTGCGGCGATCGCCCGGATGGGAGTCGCCACTTCCGTTGGCAGGGTCACCCGTAGCGCCCCCAAGGTCAACCCCAGCAATAAACTCCATAGCGCCGGATTTCGTAACAGTGCCCGTAGCAAATTGCTATACCACGGTCGCTCCGATTGCAGATCGCCGTAATAGGAAGCTAGAGCCACCCCCAACCCATAGGCACCCAGGGTTGACCCGAGCAGATCGTAAAATACTGCCCAGGCGAAATAGTCCTGGCCCACGAGCGTCAGGATGACTGGATAGCCCATGTAGCCGGTATTGCCAACCATCATTGCCAGCAAAAAGCTGCCCTGGGTACGTTTTGTCCAAGCGGACTCTACCACCCCGCCCCCCGACAGGGAGTAGGTCTTGAGCCGCTCATCGGTCATACCCAGATCGATCCAGATCCAAGCGAAGGCCGCCCCCACCAGCAGGGCCACCCAAGCGGTTATCGGAGCCACCAGCACCCCCCCCGACAGATCTCGTCCGATGAGCGATGCCAAAATCAGTAGGGGTACCCCAAACCAATATAAAAACAACCCCAAATATTTCGATGGCTGGGGCGGCATTGCCGACCAGCCGAGGCGCGATCGCAGCCAGCGGTAGCCATAGCCCAC
>JAAUUH010000114.1 GCA_012031145.1 Oscillatoriales cyanobacterium SM2_2_1
CCCCCAGTCAGTTAGAGTCGCACAAAGAATTGGTGATTGCTAGAGTGGAAGCCTATCCTGATTGGACTTTAGCCCAGTATTGTGAAGAGATTGGTAAGAGAACAGGAGTGTGTGTAACTACAGGTGCGATGTGTCGGTATCTGAAGAAACAAAAATTGGTAGTACTGAATAGTAATGGTAAGCTAGCAAGCCCGAAACCTCAAACATTCCGAGCACATTGATGAACTGCCCCAGGTGCCAGTCCACTCAAATCATCAAATATGGACACACTCATTATGGAAAACCACGATTCCGTTGCCAAGACTGTGGACGGCAGTTTGTAGAACAAGCCACACGACAGCCGATTGATGAAACAACTCGTCAGTTGATTGACAAGCTGTTGCTGGAACGCCTTGCCCTAGCCGCGATTGCACGCGTCACAGGAGTGTCTCAGCGATGGCTACAACTATACGTCAATCAAAAGTTCCACCAGATCCCCAAAGCTGTTGAAGTCACCTCAAAAAAAAAGGTCGATTGACTCTTCAGTTGGACGAAGTGTGGTCGTTCGTTAGCTCTAAAAAGAACAAGCAATGGGTTTGGTTGGCGATAGATGCCGATAGTCGTGAGATAGTTGGGGTACTCGTGGGAGATCGTTCTCGACAAGGCGCAAAGGGACTTTGGCAATCTCTGCCAGCCATTTATCGTCAGTGCGCGGTTTGCTACACCGATTTCTGGGAAGCCTATGAGCAGGTACTACCAAGCAAGCGACATCGAGCGGTAGGCAAGGACGCTGGAAAAACCAGCTATATTGAACGACTCAACAACACTTCACGGCAGCGAGTCGGGCGCTTGGTTCGTAAAACTTTGTCATTTTCCAAGAAGCTGATTAATCATATTGGAGCCATTTGGTATTTTGTGCATCACTACAATGCCTCGCTCCATTTATGACCATTACTATTCAGTACTACCAGTAATTAAACTGCAATGGAAAATCTTGATGGACATTTATCAATTAATTTGTAAGGATAAACAGAGCGAAAATCCATGTTTAACCCAGTATGACTAAGAGCACATCTAAAAAGGACTGTCCGATCAAATTAAATTATCCTAAGGGCACCTCTACTAATTGCTATGTTGAGAATAGAGAACTACTGGAGTGCCCATTTCACCTAACCATTCCCAACAATGACTTGATTTTTCGAGGTGCCCTAATTTACAGTTATAGACGCAACTCCAGAAGAACTAGGGCATTTGCTGTAGGGCAGAAACTCATATGATTTTTTAGCTGATGCTCAATATGTCGTCCAGCCCCTGCCAGAGTTGTTCCCCATGTCCCTGCTTCGCTGTCAAAACCTCGCCGTTGCCACCCTGCTTCCGCCCCTGACCCTCGAACTGTCTGCCGGAAGCCGGGCGTTGCTGCAGAGACCCGGCGATGCCATCACCCGTTTATTTTTTCGGTTGCTTAATCGGTTACGGGAGCCAACCAGCGGTCAGATTTTTTGGCATGGTCAAGAACTTAGTACCTATTCCGTAACTGCCCTGCGGCAGCAGATACTTTTGGTACCAGAAGCCCCCTATTTTTTTGGCATGACCGTAGCGGAGACAATTGCCTATCCCCTGAACCTGCGCCGCCTGTCCCGCTCCCAGATTCGCCCCGTCATCAGTTTGTGGATGGAGCGCATGGAGTTGCCCCGACACTGGTCAGAGCAAAAGGAATTTGAATTGACCTTGGGCGATCGCCAGTGGGTCGCCCTCACCCGGGCACTGGTCGCCGCTCCCCAATTATTCTTGTTAGAAAACCCCCTAGCACCCCTTACTCCTAGCCGGCAGCAGCACATTCTGCAAATTTTGGCTACCCAATCTAGTGCCGCTGTGGTCATGGTGCACCCAGACGCCCTACCCCTGCCTTGGCAGCCCCTTTCAGCATTGCCTACCATCCCCACCCACCACACCCAACCAGCCGAAGAAGAATGGGGTGCGCTCAGCGATTACGATTGCGAAAGAATCGATCCACCCCTCGGGCGATCGCCTCAGCAACCCGCTCCTGATAGGCGGGATTGTTAAGATTACCCGCCTCGACCACATTGGTAACAAAGCCCGTCTCCACCAAAATTGCCGGCATAGATGTTCTGGTTAGAACAAAAAACCGGGCAGCGCGGGCCCCCCGATCCACCGCCCGCGTCGCGGCTATGATTTCACTTTGCACCAGAGTAGCTAGTTCTTGACTTACCAGGGCACCAGGGGCATGGTAGGTCTCTACGCCACTCACCTGTTGAGCCCGTGATGCTAAAGAATTAGCGTGGATGCTGATAAATACATCCCCCTGCACTTGGGCTGCCATCCGTACTCGCGGTTCGAGATCCAGTTCTACGTCCGTTGTGCGGGTATAAACCACCGCAAATCCTAGCCGCTGCAGGCGCTGCCCTAGGCGCAGACTCATGGGCAGCACCACATCCTTCTCGAAAATGCCATTTCCCACGGCACCCACATCCCGTCCACCATGGCCCGCATCAACCACGACTACAGCCCGTCCGCGCTCATTGGGAGCCCCCGACACCCTAGTTTGGGGTAGGGTTGGAGGCAAGGTTGGCGGCGGGGGAACTAGGGGCATAGGCTTGGTATTTTGGGATACCACCTGCAACGATACTTGACGGGCATCAGCCTGCTGCCCCTCTTGAATCCTGACGCCGCTGCCGTAACGAATACCGATGATCACCGACTCACCAACGGGTGTAATTCGGATGCCTTCGATGGGACTATTGGCGGCAAGGGTGGGGCGGCCAAACTGGGGGGCAATTCGAGCGCGACTGATGGTGAGGTTGTAGGAATTGGTAGCCAGATCGTTGGTGCCGCTAAAGGTAATTGGCTGATCCGCCTGGATCACAATTGAACCGTTACTACTGACAAACAAACTCTGCAATGTGGCTAGATTGCCGTCGCCTAAGCTATTCTCCGGGATGGGAATGGAGTTGCCCGGTGGGGGATTGACAGGGACTGTGCGGGCTACGGCCTCCGGTTGCAGCAACAGCACCCGTCGAATGGGATCAAAAAAGGTCTGCCAGTTGGCAGTGCTTTGGGTGTCGTTGGAATCGAGATCCAAGACGACCCGGGTAATTGGGGGGCGGCTCTGAAATTGGGCCAGGCGTGCCTGCTGAACCCCAAATCGGTTGATCGGCACTGTGGTACGGTGTAGCCCTTGACGGAGGGTGACACCGGGCAGGTCGATAATCAGGCGATTAGGATCTTCGACCCGTGTTACTGCTGCTGTCGTGCTCCCAGTCAGGGAGAGCCATAATCCGTTGCGTACTACCTGAATGCCATTGAGTTGGGCGATCGCCGGTTGGGCTAAAACGGGCGTAGTCCCTGTCGTCAGTATATGGCACCCGATACCCAACCAAAGCCAAGTGTGTTTGTTCATACCCCAAGCGCAAATGGCGCGACGTGCTTCAGGATAGCAATTCTACATGAGAGAGGGGCACTTGCTGAGTTGACGGAACCTGTCCCAGCCATGGGTAGGCAGATTGGGCAAACTGGGCCGGCTCCCCGCTGACATAAAATCGCGTTCTTCCCCGCCTATGATTGGAGCGCAGCCCCAATAGTTCCAGCTCCTTGGCCGCGGCCCGCACGACGTATTTGGCTGGATCGACAAAGCTAACACCGGCCGGCAGTAGTTCCCGCAGTAGCCCTGCCAAGTGGGGGTAATGGGTGCAGCCAAACACCAAAGTATCAATGCCGTATTCCACAAGGGAGGAGAGGTAGTCTTGGGCGATCGCCCGGGTATAGGGATCATCGACACGCTGACTTTCAATCAGGGGCACAAATTCTGGGCAAGCGACTTGCCAAACTTGGGCTTCGGGATTGGTCTCGGCGATCGCCCGCAGGTAGGAGCCGCTGCGCACCGTAGCTGTGGTGGCAATGACCCCAATGCGCTGTCCCGTCCGTACTGCTGCCCGTGCTCCGGGAAGGATAATGCCCAAAATGGGAAAGTCGAAGGCTGCCCGTACCGCCTCAAGGGCCAGTGCTGAACTGGTATTGCAGGCCATAATCGCCATCTTCACTGACTGCGATCGCAACCATTCCAAGATCTCATAAACGAAACTAACAATCTCTGCTTGCGTCCGATTGCCGTAGGGCAACCGCGCCGTATCACCAAAATAAACAACAGATTCATTGGGGAGTTGCCGACGCACTTCCCGCAGAACCGTTAACCCTCCAACACCACTGTCAAAAACGCCAATAGGTTGCTGCGACCGCAACTGTAGAACCATTGACTCCTCACATTCACACTGCACTGTTCCCACAAAATATCAGAAAACTTCCAATTTCCCTACCATCCCCTCCCTTGGCTCCTAAAATCCAATGGTTGCTGTAAAAAGCTTTTAGAATAAAAACGCTGCCCTGTTGCCCTACCTATGACCTTGACTGGTGACAACCCGTGGTTTTCTGTGGCCCATCTGCGGCAGGTTTTGGGCAAACTCCCGGGAGGTTTAGCCGTAGTTGACCGTCACGGACAGTTTGTTGACATCGTCCCGACTGCCGCTGTGATCACTATGGAGCACCGTCGCCACCAAACCCTTGAACAGCTTTTCCCTCCGGCGATCGCCGAAATTTGTCATGGTGCCCTGGATTACGTCCTGCGACATCAAGTGCCAATTACCCAATCCTTTCCCGACCTCTGGCTGACCGTGCAGCTTCTGCCCTTCACTGAGGAGTTGATCCTTTGGCACGAGCAAAGCTTGATCCAGAACCCGAACCGCAGTGCACTTGATCTGGAACTAACCCAGTTGTTGGTGCGGGAACTGGAGGGGCGGAAGCAGGTCACGGCCATTCTGGTGGAAAACCTAGACCGGATGGAGCGCATCTCCGCCATGGTGACCCAGCTTAATGAGGCCAGCGCCCTAGATCAAATCTATGCCATTACCGTCACTGGTATGAGGCGCGTGCTCAAAAGCTCTTTTGTGGTGATTTGCAACTGTAATCGCGGCGGCACTCTGGATGTAGCTGCTTCTGAGGGGCTAAGCATCCCCGTCCAGGATCTCCTCGCAACCCTGCGTCAGGAACTGGGCGATCGCCCGCCTGAACAACCCACCCTGTGCCATACCGCTTGGCACACCCTGAGTATTTTTCCCCTCCACGCAGCCGAGCCAAGAGGTGCACCACTCCTAGGGTTAATTGTGGTGGGTTATGAATCCCCGGGGCATTTTGGTGAAACCGAGCGCCACATGACCCAGACCCTTGCCACCTATGTGACAATCGCCATCGGTCGGCAACGGATCGCCGAATCCCTGCGCCAACGGGAATGGGAGCTGGCCGAAGCCCACCGCATCGCCTATCTGGGCAAATGGGAATGGGATTTGCAAACCCATGAATTCACCGCCTCACCGGAATTCGCCCTCCTCCTTGGGGAACCTCGTCAGCCGTTGCGACTTTCCTTTGCTGAATTTATCCATCGGGTGCCTCCGGAATACCAATCCCAAATCCAACAGCTACCCCAGCAATTGCCCCAAAATGGAGCGATCGTCGAACTGGAGTTCCCTATTCGCCACCTCCAAGGGGATCTCCACATTCTTTACAGCAAATGTCAATGTTGGACCAACGGCAATAATACGCCCATCAAAATCAGTGGCATTGCCCAGGATGTCACCAGTCAGCGCCAAGCCGACGCCATCCGCCTGCAACTAGCCAGGGAACAGGAGCTTAACCAGCTTCAGGTTCGGTTTTTCAGCATGATGTCCCACGAGTTTCGCACCCCCCTCAGCGTGATCACCAACTCCGTTCACCTGCTGAAGTTATACAGCCAAAAAATTGAACCCGATATCGGCAAGCCCCTCCAACGGCACATCCAACACGTTGACAACAGCGCCAGAATTTTAACGGGGCTGCTTGAAGAAATTTTGACCCTCAACCGTGCCGAAGTGGGGCACTTGGATCTACAGAAGGATTTAATTTGCCTGCCAGAATTTTGCCGCCAACTTTTGGAACACATCGGCTCCCTGCACCGGCACTCTTTTTTTCTGGAGAACCATCTCCCGGAACGCAGCTACTGGATCGAAACCGACTCCCGACTGCTGCAGTGTCTCCTGAACAATCTTCTGAATTTTCACCATAGCGAACCGGCAGACCCTACCATCATCATCCTGCAGCAAACTTCCGAACACCTGATCATCCAAGTGCGCCATCCCCATGGCTCAGTCGACCCCCAAAGCTCCCTGCGGTACGTAGAACTGGGGCTAGGGTTAACCGCTGCCCAACGCTGCGCCGACCCCCTCAACGGCGTTATTACCTATCTTCGCAACACCTACACCGTTGCCCTGCCCCTCAGCATTGTGGCGGAGCCTACTTTGCCTTAGCCGCTAGGATCCGCACCCGCACTTGGGAGTTGGTGAGCCGCCCCACCTTGGCACTGTCTTCGGGTGTCAGGCGAATGCGCACTTCCACCACGCGCACATCGGTACGGGTCGCCGGATCGGTGCCCAGTACGTCATTTTTAGCCACCCGCAACCCCACTTGGGTCACCGTACCTGCCAGTTCGCCGGAAAAGGTGCCTCCTAGTTCCCTCGTTCGTCCATCGCTGCTGATCAGAGCTTTTTGCCCCCGCTGCACCCGCCCCACATCCGTTTCGTAGACCTCGGCAACCACAAACATCTGTTTGGTATTTCCCATCTCAGCAACACCATTGGCTTGGGATACCAGTTCGCCTTTTTTGGCGTAAACTTTGAGAATTTGTCCGGCCTTTGGAGCACGAACTTGAGTTAGTTCTAGATCGGCCTCTGCCCGTTGCACAGCGGCGATCGCCGTGGCCAATTGGGACTCCGCTAGGGCTACATCCGTTGGCCGCACCTCGGAAATGCTGTCGAGAATGGCTACCGACTGCTGCTGTTGCTTACTGGCTTGGAGCACCACCTGCTCGGCCTGACGCACCTGCTCGGCCAAACTATCGGCCCGGACGACAAAACTATCCCGCTGGCTGGCCGATACCGCCCCATCGCTCAGCAACTGGTCATAACGACGGCGATCGCGCTCTGCCACCACCAGCTCCGCCCGCAGCCGCTGCACATTGGCTTCCGCAGCCCTGACATTAGCCTCTGCGGCCAAGACATTTTGCCGCTGGGCAGCGATGTCTCCCGACTTTGCCCCTGCTAGAACTTGGGCCAGCCGTTGTTCGCCTTCTTGAGCCTGGCTTTGGGCCCGCACTAAATCGGCAAAGGCACGCTCATAGCCATCTAGCACAGCGAGCACTTCCCCCTCGGACACCTGCTGCCCCTCGGTAATATTAAGCTTAATAATCCGCGCCGTTCCTAGGGTGGAGGGTGCCGCAACCCGCACCACTTCCCCTTCTGGCTCCAAGCGCCCCAGGGCGCTCACCGCCGCCTCTTGGGGCAAAACAACCGGACGATTTACTGGATCCGTAGACTGGGATGCCGCCGGTCGCCACAGAAAAAACAGCGCCACCGTTGCCCCGACGCCCGTGACCGCCGCTGCCAAGACCAAATACCGCAACGCTTTACCCGAGTTCCCCGTCGGCGCTTGTTCGATCTTCATATTGCTGCCTTAACCCTAACTGTTCACAGGATAGGCCATTGGCACGCCGATGGTGTAGGTTCTGGTTTGGGAATTTGGGTGCTGAATTTAGTGCTCCTTAGGATCGATCGTCCTGTGCGGCGGGTCTGGGGGCTGTCATTATTATTTGGCTGACATAGGCTTTTACGGCAAGAAGTTTAGCCCCTAGTCTGCAAAATTTGATGGGCGCGGTAATGCCTATGCCGCAAGGCTTCAAGCTTGAATTGATGACGCGCCCCGGGGGATGCCTAGGAAGCGGCTGTCAGGTCGTCTAATCAGGATCGAACCCTTGACTGCCGATCGCCATTCCCTCGGTCAAGAAAAGCCCGTTGTGGTTCCCGTCAGCGGTTTTCCGATTCCTAGCTGCCCTAGGGGGTTCCGGAGTGCGGTTTTGTAACTCCAGCCTATCGTTTTATGATCCCCATCAGCGGTTTCCTGATCTGAGAGCGCCTTGGCATGACTCCGGCGGGCGGTTCCCCGGGAGATCGGTGCCGTTCAAGGATTCCAACCTGGGTTTTATAGCTGTAAATAACTTGGTTAGGACGGGGTGCAGGTGGGATGAACCTGGCTGGGGGCGCAGCCCCCAAACCCCCTTTTCCTTCAATGTCCGAACCTACCCGAATATGGCTATATTGCTCCTGACCGGGGTGCGGCTGAGAATAGAGGGCAGTTGGTAGGCGATTGCTGGACGATTATTGGGGGATTTCGGGGTAGCGTCGCCGCCAACTGCTGCTGGTTTCCCGATCGCTCTGGGACTGCTCCTGCTGCCGTCGCTGAATGATCTGGGCGGCGGTGTCGGTCAGGGTGGGGTCGCGGTAGGGGATGGCAGCGCGGGTGGACAGTAGTTCCTGCTCTAGGCGGGAGAGGGGGGGCAGAGGGGTAAAGGCGGCGATCGTGCCGGGAGCCTTACGACCCAGGGGGGGCGTGCTGCCCACGGACAGCCCTACCTCCAGCAAAGCCCCACGCACTGCGGCGGCACAGGAGTAGGTGACCACATAGCCATCGGGCTTGAGGCATCGGGCCAACTGGGCTAAAAATTCCACCGTCCAAAGCTGGGGGCAGCGCCGTGGGGAGAAGGGATCGAGGTAGATGGCATCGGCCCATTGCGATCGCACGGTTTGAATGCTCTGGCGGGCATCGGCGATCGCGAGGGTTACGGTGAGATCGGCAGCATGGTATGTCCCCTGGTTCGCACTTGGGACAACACCCTCTGGGTGGTGGGGTGCCAGATGGCGGTTAGGTTGTGGGTGATCGCCCCCTGGGGAACCTGGAGGTTA
>JAAUUH010000115.1 GCA_012031145.1 Oscillatoriales cyanobacterium SM2_2_1
CGCCCCCACCCACCGCCCCGGATCCCTAAGGGCATGGACTTGGATGAGGGGACGATCGCCCTTCATCACCAACTGTAATAACCGCTGTCGGTAGGGTTTATCAGGATAGAGAGCATTGGCCTGTTCGGCAAAGAGCCAGTAATCCCCCATGGTGCCGAGATGGGGGAGCGGTCGCTGCCACAACCGCAAATGGACGTACCAAGCTGGTTCGGCGATCGCCTGGGGGTGGTTGCCAAATTCTCCTGCCAAGAACTGCACAACTTCTAACATCATCGGTGCTTGGTGAGGTACTGATCGACTAGGCCGCGCCGGGCGACAATTTCTGCCTCCGCCACCAACTGAGTCCCCAATTCCTGAAGCTGGGCCAGACTGGGACGCGGCAGCCGAAACTCTGGCGGTGGTTCTGCGCTGTTTGCCAGTCGCAGGGATAACCGCTCGTAGCCCACTTGATGGATAAATGTCAGAACCTGCTGATCGTAAAGACGCGATCGCACGGCGGCAAAAAAATCAACGGACTGCCCGGCAAAAGCATCCACCAAACGCTCGACTTCATGGCGGGGCACTCCCTCCGGTGCAAATATTTGCAGAACGATCTCTAGGCGGTCTTGGCGATCGGGCAGCCAATAGAACTTATCCATCCGTCCATCCCGCACCAGCGGCGCATACAACGTCGAAAAATCATTCCCCGTAGCAATGATGGGGACTCGGCGAATGGGCGTCAGGTCATAGCTGCCTGGCAACTGCACATTGGTAGGATGGTCAGCAATATTCATCAGCGTGGCATTGACCAATTGCGTGTTCACGGTATATTGCGTCCCAGCATCGACCCGCCCCGCCCCGGCATCCAAATCATGGATTACCAGCGCACACATTTTGCCCCGCACCCGAATTAGCTCCGCCGCCTCCCGATAGCGCAGCCGCAGTAGACGAGCCGGATCGCCCGCATCGGGACTCTCCAATTCCCCGGCCGACAGATAAACTGGCTCAATTCCCAACCGCCGAAACACCAACTCACACTGAAACGACTTCCCCTCCCCCTTGGGGCCATGGATGCCTAGGATCAGCGGTGTCCGAAGGTGGGGCAGATGCAAAAAGTTTTTGGTCAGATGTAACGATACCCGATCTAAGAACCGTGGGGACAGATAAAACTCTTCAGCGATCGCCATGAATGCACATCCCGTAAATAATTATGTGTACTTTGCTACAGTTTTCTGATTCTTGGTTTACAATGGATGAGAAGCTGTAGAAAGAGGTTATTCATTATGTCCCTTTACGATAAGAAGTCCGATGCCGTTGTCACCCACAAAAACAACTTGGCAGCCTCCATCAAGCGCCGCATGGAAGTCGCCCGTGCCAACAACGATGACCGTCTCCTAGAACTGCTACAAAAAGAGCAGCGTCAACTCGGTTTGAACTAGTTAATTTCAACTAGGCTAACAACCTCTTCTGCCTACCGTCACCTGTAGAATCGATCTGGGAGTAGGGCTCATTGGACGCTCATCCCATCAATCAAGGCAATAGCTTAGACGAACGGGTTTACTGCCGAAAAACATAGTTGACATCACGTGCATGATAAACGATTGCGGAACTGGGGGGCATTGCCCTCCGTTTTTTTGCTGAAGATTGTCTGAAGTGCTGGCAAACTACGCTATGGTTTTTCTCACTTGCAGCGTCATAGCACCATGAAACGAATTCCTCCCCACACCTTTTTGCTCGTTGGTTTGGCGTTTTCGGCGGCACCGGCATTTGCCCAGATCACCCCCGACCAGTCCACAGCAACCGAGGTGCGCGGCAACGAAATTGCGCCCACTGGAACCGGTACGGTCAATGGCGGCAACCTCTACCACAGTTTTGACCGCTTCAATGTGCCAGCGGAAGGCGTGCGGTTCACCACGGGCACATCCGCCGTTGACGGTAGCCGCATTAACAATATTCTCAATCGGGTAACGGGTGACACGCCAAGCAGCATTCTGGGGGCGATCGAGAGTCGCAACGCTTTCCCCAATGCCAATGTGTTTTTGATGAACCCTAACGGTATTGTGTTTGGGAGCAATGCGCGTTTGGATGTAGCTGGCTCCTTTACAGCAACCACGGCTACGGGAATTGGATTTGCGGAGCAAATCTTTGCCGCCAGTGCTAGCAAGCTGGACTTTCCGGCGGGTGACCCCAGTCAGTTGGTTTTTAGTGTGTCCCAGCCCGCCCCCATTCTCAATCAGGGAAACCTAGCTGTAGGCAACGGTAGCACGATCGCCCTGATCGGTGGCACCGTAGTGAGCACCGGCACCCTGACCGCCCCCGGCGGCAATATTCTACTGGGGGCAGTTCCTGGTGATTCGGTCGTGGAATTGCGATCGCCCAATGCAGTTCTAGGATTCACCGTTGCTGCCAGCCAACTTCCAAAAGACTGGAACGGCACTGTCACCGACCTTCCCCAACTGGCATCACTCCTGACCAGTGGCATTCCCCAAGCCGATCAGGTCGTCATCCTACCCGACGGCAGTTTGTCCCTAATTGACAGTAAAGCTGCCCCCATTGCTGGTGCAGTTCCGGTTACCAACAACACCACCGTCGTCAGCGGCACCCTAGATGCCAAGGGCACCCTGAGCCAAAGCAACGGCGGCAGCATTGGACTTTTTGGGCAGAAGGTAGGCGCTGTTGCCGCCGAAATTAATGTCAGTGGTTTGGGGAATGGCGGCATAGCCCTGATTGGTGGCGATTATCTTGGGGCAGGCACCGTGCCCAATGCCCAGTTTACCTACGTCGCACCCAATGCCACGATCCGGGCTGACGCGGGTGCCCTTGGCGATGGCGGTCGCGTGATTGTCTGGTCAGATGTGGCTACAACCTTTGCGGGGTTGATTACCGCCCGGGGCGGCAGTGTGGCGGGTAATGGCGGCTTTGTGGAAACCTCCGGTAAGGTGCAGCTCAATGCCCTTGGTGGTCAGGTATTGGCTGGGGCCACGAATGGGCAGCCCGGCACATGGCTGCTCGACCCTACGGATATTACGGTGACTAATTTCGACAACAACCTCAGCTTTCCGACTACGCCACCCTTTGTGTTTGACCCCGATGATGGAACGGCATTCAGCCAGATTGGTGCATTCCAGATCGTTGATGCTCTCAATCAGGGTGCCAACGTCGAAATTCTCACGGCATCAGCATCCTTCGCTCCGGGAAATATCACCTTTTTGAATGCCACAATCAATAAAACCGCTGGTGGGGTAGCCACCCTCACCCTGCGAGCCGACAATAATATCACCCTGGCGGGGAGTACCTTCACCAGCACCACAGGCTCCCTGAGTTTGGAGTTGTTTGCTGACAACAATGTCATTATTGACAGCTTAACCACGATCGCCCCCGCAGTGGATACCCCATCCACGGTTCGGATCAATGCTGGCAGCGAAATTAGAATCAGTAGTAGTTTTGTCACCAGCACCACATCTCCCGTGGATGTAATCTTGAGAGCTAATGATGGGATCACCTCCACCGGCGGCAACTTTGTGACCAATGGTGGCCTAATCGATTGGCAAGCCACGGGAACTTCCGGCTCCTTTATTTCGGTTACGGGGGGGGGCATCGACACCCGTGCCCCCTCGGGCAATGGCGGTGCTATTAGCCTCGTAAGTAGTGGCAATCTTGGCGTCACGCTCGCCAACATCTTAAGCGGTGGCGGCAATATTTTCCTGGGCACCAATGAAACCCTCAGCATCACCCAGGCGATCCAGACAGTCAATGTCGGGAGCGGCACCGTAACCCTGTCGGGCAATGAAATCAATCTATTTGGCACGGCGGGCGTGGTAACAGGAACGGGAACTGTAGTCATTAGGCCGACCAGTGCCAATCAAATTGTTACCATAGCGGCCGCCCCGGGTTTTGATGGCAATGGCACGGGCGAGCTTGATTTTGATGCCGATGATTTGAGCCGTTTGGGGCCGGGCTTTAGCCGCTACATTTTTGGCAACGAAGCGGGGAATGATACGGTATTTATCGCCGGCACTATTTCCTTTGATGGAGCCCTCGAGTTTCGTGCCCCCGGAATTGATGGACGTTTTCGGATTCTTACTGGCTCGGTGGTAAGCAGTAACAGCGCCATCACCTTTACGGCAGGGGGAGAACTTGACATAGAAGATGAAGTGTCCTTTACCTCATTGGGAGCAGCAATTGCAATTGTGCTCAATAGCGATGCCGATGGTAACGGTGAGGGCTTCATTACTATTGATGGCTCAGGCATCGCCTCCAATGGGGGCAACATCACCTTGGGGGGTGGCACTGACCCGCTCAACAATCCAGCGGTGGGCGTTTTGGATATTGACCTCGGCATTCCCATTCCCCTTCCTGGCGTGAGCATCTTTGATAGCTCGATTGAAGCTGCTGGGGGCAATATTTCCATTCGCGGGCAAGGGGTGATTTCTCCCGACAATCGCGGGGTTGCCCTAGAAGATACGCTGATAAGGACGACGGGTGCCGGGACAATTACGATCAACGGCATTGGCGTGGCGGCATCCCTAGGAACATCAGCGGTGGGCATTGAACTGATTGATGGTGTGGACATTATCAGTGGGGGCAGTGGCGCGATCGCCCTTACTGGATCGGTGGGGGTAGATGCGGCCGCATCGTCAGGGATTTTGATTGCACCTGGCAATTTAGTCCAAGGCACTAATGGCACTGTGACCCTCACGGGCACTGCCGCCAACGGCACATTCAACAACAACGGCATTCGCATCCTCGGCGACATTGAGACCACGGGGACGGGCAGCATCACCATTACGGGAACCAATTCCAGCACCGGCACCCTCAACAGTGGCGTGACCATCGGCACCGGCGGACAGATTTCCAGCGCTAGCGGCACAGTAACAATTAGGGGCACGTCCAGCGGCGATGTGGGCAGTCAGGGACTCAATCTCAACGAAGCGATTATTCAATCCTTGGCCGGCGGGAATCTTGTCCTAGAGGGGCGCGGCACCCAACAGGCAATCGGGACACGGATCTTTGATGGCACAATTCGGACTACTCCCATTGGCGAGGCGACGATCATTGGCGAAAGTGCCAATAATGTCGGGGTGCTGTTGACCACTTCGAGCACCGGTACCCTCACGGTAGGAACGGCGGGGGGAGTTTTGACCGTGCGGGCGTTTAGTGCCAACCCGGCCGAGGTGGGGCTGGTGCTGGCTCCTGGCGGCGGCAGTTTCTTCCTGACAACGACGTTGGGTGGCGGCAATGGCGATGTGCAAATCCTGAGCGATCGCACGCGGCTGCCAGCAGGACTGACGAACTTCTTTAGCACGGGGACAGGCACATTCCAAATTTTGCCCGTGAGTGCGGCGATTCCCTTGGCGATCGGCGGTAGCGACACCTTTGTCTCCAATAATTTCATTAGTTCCCTAGGTGCAACGGGTAACTACGGTGAGGTGGTTATCGGTGGCAGTTCCATCACTAATCCCATTAGCTTTATTAATAACGTAACCTTTGCATTCACTCCCAATCCTGTGCCAGTGACGATTTCCACAGGCAGCACCCTCACGACCGATGGCTTTCAGGTTTCGAGCACAGGCGACCTTACTTTTTCTGGCAATGCTGGAGTAACCCTCGACCTAGTGAATACCCCAGGAGCTTTAGCGGTTACGAGTGCCACGGGAGCCGTTTTGGCCCGGGCTGATCTGACGGTGGGGAGTGCGGTCTTTGCTGCTGGAGGCACAATTACCGTTCAGGATGTGGCAACCACTTCCAATCTATTGCTCACCTCATTGGGCAATGTTTTTACAGGGGCGCTGTCTGGCGGTGCGGTGGAAGTAGACACCTTCGGCCAGTTCACCCTCAATGATAGAGTTACGGCCCTGTCAAATATCGTGCTGACGGGGCGTGGCGGCGGCACGGTAGATAATGGCGCAAGGGCGCTCACCCTGAGCATTGATACGGGCACCAATGCCGTCAATCTCAACGGGGATATTGGGGCGGATGTTTTGGGCATCACCAGTTCTGTGATAAATGCGGGCAATAACCTCACCTTTGCCGCCATTAGCCCTGGGGTGACGAGCACTTTGAGCACCCCCATTGTCGGCACCAGTAGCTCCCGAGTAACGTTTGCAGATTTTGCGGCGCTGACAATTGCGGGGGCGATCGGCACGGCTGCTAGTCCGCTAGGGGCGGTGTTCCTAGAATCCAGTGCCACCACCTTGGCGGCTCCCCTATTTGCAGAGAATGTCACGGTTGAAAACAGTTTGACCCTATCGGCTGACGTGACAGCGACTGCTGGACTGGAATTGCTTATGGCAGCGAATGTCAGTGTCACGGGCGATCGCACCCTGACAGCAGAAACCATTGCGATTGACCCAACGGCTTCCCTTGAGGGAACAGGAAATCTGGTGCTGCAACCCGTCAATCCGGCTACGACCATTGGTCTGGGGGATGGCGCACCGGGCACCTTTAACCTCAATGCCGCAGAACTGGCCGCGATTCAGGATGGCTTTAACTCCCTCACTTTTGGGCGGGCCGATGGGTCGGGTTTAATTAGCTTGGGAACGGCCACCTTCCAGGATCCGGTGGTGTTCAGAAGTCCCGGCAGCACAGGTTTGAACCTCTCCGGGAATTTATCCGGTGTCGATAACGTGCCCTTCACCTTCGATGTACCTGTCAACCTAACAACAGATTCAGCGGTGTTTACCAACACAGGCAACATCGTATTTAACCAACCGGTGAATGGCGGGTTTAACCTCACGACCCAGGCAACGGCCGGAAGTACAATTTTTAATGCCCCGGTGGGTAATACCACGCCGCTCACCATACTGACCGTGGCGGGCAATCAAACCCTAGTCAACAGTCCAGTTCAAGCGGGACGGATCAACCTATTTAGCCCCATCAGTCTCAATGCCAATGTTACTGCCAGTGGCGAACTCACCCTCGACGCTCCGGTGACCCTGACGGGCGATCGCATCCTTACCGCAGCAGATATCATCATCACCAGCACCGCTTCCTTAGTCGGTACGGGCAACTTGGTTTTGCAACCCGTCAGTCCTACTGCAACCATTGGTTTGGGGGATGGTGCGCCGGGCAGTTTCAACCTCGATGAATTGGAACTTGGGGCGATTCAGAATGGCTTTAACTCCCTCACCTTTGGGCGGGCCGATGGGTCGGGTTTAATTAGCTTGGGAACGGCCACCTTCCAAGATCCGGTGGTGTTCAGAAGTCCCGGCAGCACAGGTTTGAACCTCTCCGGGAATTTGTCCGGTGTCGATAACGTGGCCTTCACCTTCGATGTGCCGGTGAATCTGACGGCGGACTCTAGCATTAGCATCGCTGTGGGCAATATTGTCTTTAATCAGTCGGTGAATGGTGGCTTTGCCCTGACGACCAGTTCATTTGCTGGGCGAGCGATTTTTAATGCCCCGGTGGGGAATACGGCTCCCCTAGCGGAATTGAATTTATCAGGTAATCAAGCTGAGGTGAATAGTCCCCTGCGGGCAGGCGTGATTCGCTTTTTTAGTGATGGGCTCCTCAATGCTGATATCACGGCCGATAGTCAGTTGGTGATCGATGGAGCCTTAGCTTTGACGGGCGATCGCAACCTGACAGCAGAAACCGTTGCGATTGGCTCAACAGCCTCCCTCTCGGGCACGGGCAACTTGGTGTTGCAACCCGTCAATCCGGCTACGACCATCGGACTGGGGGATGGCGCACCGGGCACCTTTAACCTCACAGCCTTGGAAATTACGGCGATTGAGAATGGCTTTAATTCCCTTACCTTTGGGCGGGCCGATGGGTCGGGTCTGGTTACCGTGGGAACAGCGGAGTTCCGAGACCCGGTATTTTTCCGTAGTGCGGGGCTGAACTTGGCAGGACTCCTGTCCGGTAGCGATAATGCCGCTTTCAGCTTCAATGTGCCGGTGGGTATCACAGGTGATGCCTCTGTCGTGACGGACACGGGCAATATTATCTTTAACCAGTCGGTAAATGGGGGTTTTAGCCTCCTCACCAACGCCATAGCAGGGCGGACAATTTTTAATGCCCCAGTGGGCAACACCCAACCACTATTGAATCTATTGTTGGCGGGTAATGAGGTGGAACTCAACGGTGGGGTGCGGGCGGGATTTGTTAGCTTCGCTTCCAGGACGGTACTGAATGCTGATGTGACGGCTGATGTGCGCGTGGGCATTGATAGTGTGGTGACTTTGACGGCGATCGCACAATTACAACGGAGGGTTTTGATATTTCCCCTCTCGGTTCTTTAGTGGGCACGGGCAACTTGGTGTTGCAACCCGTCAATCCGGCTACGACCATCGGCTTGGGGGATGGCGCACCGGGCACTTTTAACCTGGATGCCGCAGAACTGGCCACGATTGGGAATGGCTTTAATTCCCTCACCTTTGGGCGGGCCGATGGGTCGGGTTTAATTAGCCTGGGAACGGCTACCTTCCAAGATCCGGTGGTGTTCAGAAGTCCCGGCAGCAGTGGTTTGAACCTCTCCGGGAATTTATCCGGTGTCGATAACGTGGCCTTCACCTTTGATGTGCCGGTAACTCTGACGGCGGATTCTAGCGTTAACATCACCTCGGGCAATATTGTCTTTAACCAGTCGGTGAATGGTGGCTTTGCGTTGACCACCGCCTCACCAGCGGGGCAGGTGATTTTCAATTCCCCCGTTGGCAGCTCATCGCCCCTAACCCGCCTCATCGCCGTTGCCGACCAGCTTCAGGTCAATACACCGATTATGGTCGTTGATAATTTGAATCTTTCTGGGAGCAATGGCACGGCGATCGCCGCTGGGTGAATCTTAACGTTGGGGGGACTTGGGAATCACTGGTGGAGTCGCT
>JAAUUH010000116.1 GCA_012031145.1 Oscillatoriales cyanobacterium SM2_2_1
ATCTTCCGGCGAGTGGCAAAGCCAAGGGTCAGTACTCGGTCAAATAGCTGGGGATCGCGAACCGTCGTTGGGGCGCTCGGGGGCTGAGACAAACCACTGCTGAATCCACCTTGGGCGGGGGAGTGAAGCACTGGGGCGGTACCGCACAGACCCAAGTGCAATCTGCCAGATATTGCACCCGCACCGATAGGGCACCATAGGCTTTGCTGCTGGGTTTGGCCGTTAGCCGTTCAGCCAGTTCTGCCTGCACCAGCAACACCACCCGCTCAAACAGGGGATTGGGCCGGGCGATCGTTCCCACTACCCGCTGCAAAATTTCTCCGGTGATGTTGTAGGGAATGTTGGCTACCACTTTGCTAGGGCTGGGATCCAGCGCTCTAAGGTCAAGGGTGAGAATATCCTGCTCTAACAACCGAAAATGGGGAGGCATTCCCTGGCGACGAAATCGATCACACAGATCCCGATCCACCTCCACTGCCCAGAGAAGCTTGACATGGGGTAACAGCAGCCGTGACAAATTACCTGTGCCGGGGCCGATTTCAAGCACCACATCCTCCGATCGCAATTGGGCGGCTTGGGCGATCGCCATTAAAATCGCCTCACTTTTGAGCCAATGCTGGGCAAATCGCTTGCGTGCTCGAACCAAATTCTTTGCCTCTCGCCGTTAGAACTCAATTTTAGGGCCATGTTAAGATCACTTCATGACAGTAATGGCTAGTTTGTGGAGTGATTCAGTGATCGAAAAGGTACAGAAAACAGAGCAAGAGTGGAAAGAACAGCTCACCCCAGAGCAATTTACCGTTACCCGCAAGCATGGCACTGAGCGGGCCTTTACGGGGCAATACCACAATCACAAGGGCAATGGCACCTACAAATGCGTCTGTTGCGGCACCCCCCTATTTGAATCCAACACCAAATATGACTCTGGAACGGGCTGGCCTTCTTTCTGGCAGCCAATTAAGGATGAGAACATCGCCTATAAGCAGGACAACAGTTTTTTTATGCGCCGTACTGAGGTTCTCTGCGCTGTATGCGATGCCCACCTAGGTCATCGGTTTGATGATGGCCCTGCGCCCACGGGACATCGCTATTGCATGAATTCTGCGGCCCTCAACTTTGAACCTGCTGCTTCGGAAGAGTAAAAATAAACCTAAGGTTCTGGGCGATCGCGATTTGGGCGATAGTCTGTTGAGGCAAGGACTGGTTTCTGACCGCAACCATTTTCCCAGTACGCAAATCAACCCAACGCAAATTTCAACTCAAACATGGATATTGGCTCTATGGAAGCTCTGCTCGACTTCAAATTAATCCTGCTTGCGATCACGCCATTGTTCACTGTTGCCTGCCTGTTCTTTGGCACTCGCAATGGCTACTACGACACCGACAAATACCATGGCAATGGCTCAGCCCATTAATATCGAGGTCTTTCGAGGCATGGGTCTCTATCTTCCCATGCGTCGATACGGTCGGGAAGCCTTAATTGCGGGAGAATGTCACCTTCCTGGTTAAACTTTTGCCAACTAGAGCGCGTCACAGCCCAAGTCACAGTTCAAGCCCAGTTCAAGCCATTCAAAGTTCAAGCCAGAAGGCTATCGGGAGCAACAGCATCGCGCCCGTCAAATTTTGCAGGTTAGGGGCCAAAATCCAAACATTAAGAGCATAGAACTACTAACCGATGACAGCCCCTAGTTCTGGGAGCTGCGCCCATCACCGGACAGATTGATCCTTGTCCTGATATTCCTCACCCTGCTGAAAGACGTTCCCTTGCTTGCCAACCCACCTAGGCGCTTAGGGGGTCACATTCAGGATTTGTGATCGCATTTCCGGAAGAGCCGCACATAAATCAAGCACAGCTCCATAGTCCCAGATGCCCTCAGCCCGCCGACCGAGGACAGTTTGAACTTGCCAATGGTGACATTTGGGTAAGCCAGAGGCACTTAATTTTAGTTGCTCGGTTTGGAGATCGCAGGAAAATTCCTCCTGATCCACTAATTCTTCGGCAAGATCACCCATCAAAACCTTCATTTTGTCGGCCAGGTCAAAAAAATCTACCAGCTCCGCCGCTGTGACCTCAATGGCCCAGGTATCACCGCCCAAAAGTCCTTGGTAGCAAAGCTGAATGGGGTCATAGCCCAAACGCCAGCCTCGGCCAATCTGGAGGGACAGCCTACACCTCGCTGATAATTCCAGGTAGGGCCACTTCGTCGGACATTTCGATGATTGCCCGCAGAATTGGTTTCATAGTGTTGGGATCATCATGGTTTTCTTCGCTAGAGTAGCGGTGTTGCTTGGCACGCTGGGCCACCATGACCGTGATGCGATAGCGATTGGAGGATGCGGCAATTAAATTTTCGACACGATGAATGATGTCGGTTGAGTCAACCAGTTTACGCTTAACCATGTGTTGCAGTAGTTCCGAAGATTCCTTCAAAATAGCACACTGTCTAGGAGCGGCTCAAAATCAACTGAAACCAGCGCTCAAAGCGATCGCCGAGGGCGGACAGGGAGTAGTCGCTCTCGGCATGGCGACGACAGGTAGCACGGCTAAGGGTAGACAACTGGGCGACAGCACTGCCCAATCCCTCAATGCCATCTGGTTCCACTAAAAAGCCTGTCTTGCCATGTTTGATGATTTCGATGGGCCCCTCGGGCATAACTGATCACCGGCACCCCACAGGCCAGGGCTTCGATCGCCACATTACCAAAGGCTTCAATCCATTTTGGGGTCATCAGCAGTCCTTGACATCGCCCTAAATGGGCTTGCATTACTGGGGTGGGATGAAAGCCCAAGTAGGTTAGCTGCGCTGCTGGCACCTGGGACTGCACCCACTGCCAATAGGATTCATCTTGCATTTTGCCTAAAATTCTTAACTCCAGACCGGTGGCCGCCGCCGCCGCAGCGGCGTCTTCCAGACCTTTTTCGGGAGCGATGCGGGCCACCCAAGCAAGGGCTGGCTCGGCTTGGGGCTGGTATTCGTAGAGGTTAAGGTCGATACCACTGCTAAGGATCTGCCAAGGCAGTCCCAAGCCAAAGGTGTCGGCTTGGGTTTGGGTGTAGGCTCCCAGACGATGGGGGAACCGGTGGGCGCACTGGCGAATCAGGTCGTCAATGGGGTCAAGCAGCGATCCCATACTGACAAAGTGGGCGACTGGAGTATCAAAAAAAGGGGTGAGGTAAAAGGGTAGCCAGTCGTAGGCAAAGTTGAGGATCAGGTCATAGCTGTGTTGCAGTGTCTGGGCAAACTGCCACATGGCATTCAGCACAGAGCGGGCAGGAACCCGAATGTCGGCGCTACGGGATTCATTTTGAGCAAAGGGATGAACCTCTCCTGGAATCGTGGTCAGGGCCAGGGTGTCGGCACTGGAACCGACAGGAGCAACCAGTTGAATCTGGTGCGATCGCGCCATCAGCTCTTGGGCCAGGTTATAGATGGTCAATTCAACACCCCCGCCGATTCCGGAACCAAAGGGCCCAACCGACGTGGACATCAACAGGATGCGCATGGGGGTCAACTCCTCCGGCTGGTGGCTGGGGTAGCCGTGGGAAACACTAGGGGCTCATTGAGGCTTTGGAGGGCGCTATCGAGGATGTTTTGCAGGTAGGCTCGTAAATGCTGGAATTTGGGCAAATTAGGGCGATAGCAGCCATCGGTTTCCAGCTCAAAAAGGGGCCCAGTTAACAGTTCCCGCTGGATCCCGGGATCGGCAGCTACCAGGACCCCCTCCGGCTCTTGCCAAGGGAAAATCCCCGCTGGCAGTTCCCCTTGGAGTAAATTGAGCAGCGATCGCGACAGTGCTGAATATTCACACCCCGGCGGTGCAATAGCTGAAGCAAATAGGTGGGCGTAAAGGGTTCTTTGAGGTTGAGGCGACAGATTTCGTAGAGCAGGAAGTAGTCGGAGTATTGCTGCCGGGTCAGTTCCAGCAGTTGGGGATAGAGGGGGCGATCGCCAATCCCTCCGCCAGGGCCGTTGCTGCCAGGGGTTCGATCTGGGCATTGGGAAACTTTTGCCCCAACCAGCGGTGCAGGGAAGCGATTTGGAAGGTTCCCCCCAAATAGAATACCTGGGTGAGATCACTGCCAGTGATCCCCGCCAAACTGAGCAGGAGGTTGACCTCCCGATTGAGCCGCTGGATGTAAGGCTGCATGATTCGGCTCTCGAACTCGCGGCGGGTTAGGCTCAGGGGCACACCCAAAAGTTCTTGCTGCCACTCATCCGCCGTAGCCTGCTGGCTAAAGAAGCGCTTGGCGGATTCGGCAGCGGCTAGCAAGCCCCGACCCGTGTCATCCTGCTGGAGAAACTGCTGCCATAGGAGGCGATCGCGTGGGGACGGATCAGCCGGTTCAGGAACGCGCGGCAGTTGGCGCTGGGGCAGGGGCGGCTCGTGGGGCAATGCTTGCCATTGGGGATAGAGTAGCTGAGTGACGAGGTCTTGGGTGATTCCCTCGCCACCAAAATCCAGCCCTCGCTCAAACAAATCATGGCGCTTAGGGCGATCATCGAAGATGCGAGCCAGGGTGAGATGGGTGGTTGTGGCCCCACCATTAAGATAAAGTGCCAAATGGGGAACCATTGCCTGTCGGTGGTGTTGGTAGAGAAAGGGGGCGATCGCCTCCTCAACCACCAGCACCTGATCCGGTTGGTGAACTAGCCCCGAGCGTAGAACTGCCTCCCGGAGGTTAAATCCATAGGTGTCGCTCCAGTGGGTGGGGTGGGCTAGTACCACACCCCGCAGGTTTTGGAAAATCATCGGTAACTCCGGCAACATGGGGTGGGTGGCTTGCTCGGGGAGTGTCCGCAACAGACTTTGCAACCCCGCCAATATCAGACGACCATTAACCCGTCCCATGACCGGTTGCCATCCATTGATCCCACGGTAGGGCAGCCCCACTTTCATGAGGGGTTTGAAGCCCGGTGCTTCGGGGTCAAGGGGGAGGGACTCATCGGTGGGGTCAGGAGCGTTTGATGCCAGATGTACCCCGGCGGACAGGGAAGTCTCCTCGCCGAGCATGAGGGCATAGTGACGGCCATTCCCCGCATTTCCCAAACAGGCACGGATGCCCGTGGTGCCAAAGTCGATGCCAAGATACCAGCGGTCATCACGGCTGTAGCGCTCTGGCAAAATCGTCGGCGGTGGCACCTCATCGGCCATGCCAGCGATAGGGGCGGTCACTTCCCCGCGATCCGCAAATTCGTTTAGCAGCAGATCCACCGGCTCTAGGGCCATGAGAGGATCGGGCTCGACAGTAAGAAAGGCAAAGGGGTCTTCCTCGCTATCTGCGCTGGGCTCGAGAGCGGGCTCCTCGGAGGGAGGATCTGCCAAAAAAGAGAGAAAGTCATCAGCAGGGGTGCCGCCCATCCCTAGGGAATCGAGAAGATCAGGGCCAGGGGTATCGCTGGGATCGTCAGCGAAGGCGTTCAGGCTTTGTTGTTCCTCATCGCTCAATAATTCCTGCCAGTCGGGGTCGGGGCTTGGCTCTTCCGGGGCTAATGCTAAAAAATCGGCCCACACTTCCATGCCATCGTTAGGGGCTAGGCGATCGCCCGCCAAATCCTGCTCCAAAAACAAAAGCGGGTCAGGGGACTCCTCTAGGGTGAAGGACTGCTCTGGGGACTCTATTTCTGTCAGTAGATTATCGGCCGACTCCAGCACTGTCGGCTCATCGAAATTGGGCTCCTCCTCCATTTGATCCAGCTCTAGGGAGAAGTCCCGGGACATACCGTTAAGAATTTGGTCAAGCTCATAGCCAGCCGTTTCCGATAGCATTGCCAGCATGGGATTTTCTGGAGCATCAGCCGGTAACTCCATGTCATTGGAAAGCATCAGGTCGAGGGCATCCAGTTCCATCGAAAGCTCCTCGGCGGCAGAGGATGGTGGATCGACACCCAGTTCCGGAATCAAATCCACTGGTTCCGGGGGCAGCGGCTCGTCAAAGTTGGGTATCTCCTGGTCGATCAGGTCATAGAGCGGTGTCTTCCGAATATGTTGATCAAGGTTTAGTAAAATACTGGGGTTGGCACCAACACCTGACTCTAAGTCATCCATATCCTGACACAAGCTATCGAGCAGGGCGTCATCCCAAGCTGTGGCAGTTTGCTCCAAGGGAACATCGGGAAGCAAAATCAAGGAGTCATCGCTGTCGGAAACATCATCGCTAGGGGGAGCGTCGGGGTCGCGTCGGGATGGTGACGGTAGGGGGTCAAAGTTTAGGGGAATATTGGCTTGGGCGAGGGCACTGACAAGGTCATCTTCGGCGGACTGCTCAGTTTCGGCGAGCGCCTGCTCTAGGACTTCGGTCGTTTCAGGACTGGAGGGCAAGAATAGTTCTGCTTCGGTAACGGGTGGTGCGACATCCGGTAGGTCAGGTGTCCACAGTTCAAAGGCAGGATTGGTTAGGCCCAATTCCGGCATTGGCTGAGGTTCCATGGATTCCGGCATGGGATCGAGATCTGGAACCAAATCGGGGGAATCATGGCCCAGCAGTTGGCTGATCAATTCTTCATCTAAGTGCTCGGTGGGCAAGAAAGATGGATAGGGTTCTTCCCTAGTCTCAGGTTCGGGGGTGGGTTCGGCAGCGGTTGGGGTGATCACCACCTGATCCAACCGATCGATCAAAGCTGCGGCCAAGGTCATACTGCGCTGCTCCAGATCGGCCATTTGAGCTAACTTTTGCTGGACGTTGCTTTCGTAGGCACTGAGTTCCTGTTGCAGCGATCGCAGGGTGGAATTCAGCAATGTGTCAAAATTGATTAAAAAGTGATCGGTCTGGGCTTGCACCTCCTCCTGAAAATGGGGAGATGGATAACTAGGAGTTGCCTCGGCAGTCGGCTTGGGGCGTTGCTGAAGATCCTGTTGCCATAGCAGCCACATCTGCTGACGCTCCCGTTCCAGTTGCTCCAGCTCTTGGTGCAGGCGTTGCTTCTGTTGCATCAGATTTTGCAGATCATCCCCAACGAGCGATCGCCGCTGCTGCTCCAAATTATTCTTAAGCTGAGCCGTGATTTCCCCCACAATCAGGGCCCGTTCCACGGCAAAAATCTGTTGCAGGCTCTGTTGAATGCTGTGCTGGATCTGGGACTGAACCAGGGGGGGCAAAACCTCCTGCAATACACGCTCAATGGTCTGGGCTAGGGGTTGATCCGCAGGTTGGGGCATGGGGTTGGCTTCCTTAAACAGCACCGAATCAGTTCCAATCTGGAAAGGCTGGGTTATATCCAGTCTATCGGGGTCGCTCAAAAAACGCCGCAATACCTGTTGCCATTCGCTGGGTAGGGCGCTGAGGGATTGATCTTCCCGCAGAGCCTCCAGATAGGAGCGCAGTTGCTTGAGTTCTTCCCGTTTGGCGATCGCCTCCAAGGAGGTGCCCCGCTGGGCAGAACCCAACGGCCGACTGAGCATGGCGTTGATTTCTCTGATCAGATCCTGCACCTGTGTGGTTGTCATGGCAGCCTTACCCAACGTCAAGGGAATTTAATGCCAGAAACTATGACACAACTTGGTCAAAATTTGTTATTATCTGCTCGATTTTTTCGGGGACAGGTCATGAATCTTGCTCGTTTTATGGTAATAAGATGCGGGATATCCCTAGCCATGGTGCTCACCGCCTGGGCAGGTTTTCCCGAAACGGCATCAGCGGAATATCGGGATGTGGATGTCCGCTTAAATGTGCGCCAGGGGGAAACCTTTGCGGTTCTGCAACGCCGTGCTGTCACCATGGCCCGCTCTGCTGCCCAGCGCACCTTTGACAGTGAAGTACTAATTTCCGATGTTTCCGTGAAGGTAACCGCCCAATCCAACGAGCGCAACGTCACGGTGCTCCAGATGAATGTCCGCCGCCAAGAATGGGTTGAGCGTCCCGATGCCAAGGTGTGGGCCATCTTCTTTCCCCAAGCCCAATCCTTTTTGCGCCTACCCTAGGGGCAAATCTGCCACCCAAACTAGGGGCTGTCATGATTTAGTTGTCAAATGCTTTCCTGCCTAGGGGTTCAGCCCTAGCCCGTAACAGTGACGGGCGAGTTAACGCTTATAGTCATTCTACATAGCTATGAGACAGTTTGAATCCCTGGAAATATAGCTGTAAATAATTTGGTTAGGAGGGGTGCAGGGGTGAAACCCCTGGTTGGGGGCTGCGCCCTCAACCCTCCTTTTCTTTCGATGTCCGAACCTACCCGAATACAGCTATATCACCTGAAGCAGGTTGGATTGTCTCGTTTTTGTTTGAAATGACTACATTCTGCAGGGCTTCTAGCGTGAGTTGATGATGCGCCCTAGTCCGGTGAGCCTATTAACCTAGCCAATCTGCCCAATGGGGTACAGCGGCGCAATCAGTTTCCAGGGCAGTCATGGAGCGATCGTAAACTGCTCGGCAGGTGGGGTGAAACCCTACCCCCATCCCAGCGCACGATCGCCATTCCCGTCGGCAAAATTGTTTCAATCACGCCCTGATCCTCATGGTTTACCGAGCCGGCCCCATGGATCACCGCCACCCGGCGACTAACCAACAGAGACTGATAATCCGACACCAGTCCCGTTCCCCCGTTCAGCTCCCCTAGGAAGCGGCCATAGCCCTGGTCTAGCCCCTCCAAGACTACGGCCCGGAGCTCATGCAACCCCAGCACATTGGTGATGACCTCCGTCAAGGCGATCGCCCCCACGGGTACCGGATTTCGCCAATTAATGCCCACTCCCACCACGGCATAGACCAGGCGATCGCCCAGCATCCGTGTTTCGGTGAGAATCCCCCCCCAACTTACGCCGCTCCAAAATTAAATCATTAAGCCACT
>JAAUUH010000022.1 GCA_012031145.1 Oscillatoriales cyanobacterium SM2_2_1
ACGCCACCAAACAACAGCTCCCATAGCACGAACGGCTCCCCCACTGCCCGCGCACCCCAGCGACCCATTGGCTCCGCGGCTCGGCAAAATCAGGTCAACAACCAGAACATCGGTTTTATCGACTAGGCGGCCTAGGGGTTGTGATCATTTAGCTGTCAAACTAGCTGTCAAATACTTTCACGGTTAGGGTTTTAGCCCCTAGCCCATAAAAAATTTGACGGGCACGGTACCGCCTATCCCTAGGGCTTCTCCCTTGAATTGATTCTGTGAATTGATCACGTGCCCTAGAATTGGCGCGATCGCACCAAAAATGCTGGCAGATCCACCGAGGACTTGACCGGCGCAACCGGCAACTCCTCTTCCCGAGTCCGCAGCCGGGGCGGATGGGTCAAATGGGAGTTGCGCTCTTCCACCGATTGGCAGGAACTGGGCGATTCCGGCGATTGTCGCTTCCGTTCCTCCTGCTGGGATAGCAGCCGCTCTAGGGCCCCACTCAATTGGAGGGCATGGTGTTGGTGGCGCACCGACTGCTCCTTCCAGTGGTTAATTGCAGTTTCAAACTCCGATCGCTGGGAAGACTGCTGCAGGATGAGTTCCTGCAACTCTTGGAGTTGGGTCTCTAGATCCTGATTCCTTTGCTCTAGCGATCGCACCTGCACCTGCCACTCATCGGCATGGGACAAACATTTCAATAAATCTGCTTCCAACTCATCCCGCTGGCGACGAAACGATTCCAGTGCCGCGATCTGCACCTGGGCGGCTGCCAGCTCTGCCTGTAGTTCTGCCATGGCATCGGTGGGGGGCAACACGGGAGCCGCCTCGGCTGCCTCGACTGACCCTTCAGTATCGTCTGGTACCGTTGGCGGACGCTCCGCCTGCTTCTTCCGCGAAGGCGGCGTCCCACTACCCGAAAAAAGACTTCTTGCCAAGTTTGCTTCAGCCACCTAACACCTCACAGTTCACTAACTCCTGCATCCGCTTCGCCGCCAACTCATTGGGACGATACTCGGTCACCGTCAGACCACGGTCAAAGGCAGTCCGAATATCGGCGCTGTCGGGAATCGTGACAGAAGATAGCACATCTCCAAAAATTTGCTGCGCCTGCTTGAAGAGTTCACCGGTGTGGGAATGCTCCCAAATGCCTCCCGGCAGATAGCGGTCATCCAGCATATTCACAATCACCCGGATATGACGGCTGCCAATAAATTCCTCTGCCTCCTGAATAAAACGGATGGTGGTTTCGGTGCACTGAAAATCGGTACGGTTTAGACGGGTAGGAATTAACACTTGGTCGGCAGGAATCAGGGCGTTGGCGGTCAGTTCATTAAGATCCCCGGGGCTATCGATAAAAACATAGTCATAGAGGTGCTTGATCCGCTCCAGTTCCCGCCTCAGCACCCCCTCCTTGCCCATCTGCATTGCCGAAAGTTGGGAGACAGCCTCGGCCATTGACACATGGGCTGGTACGATGTCTAACCCCTTCGCCGACTCGTAGATCAAATCTTCTATGTGGCGATCGGGGCGTTTTTTGAGAAATGCCAACACCGTATCTGCCTCTTGCAAGCCGTTGTCCTGCCCTAAAAACAAGCTTGTACAAGTCGTTTGGGAGGTCATGTCAATCACCAGCACCTTAGCTCCCGTCCGAGATACCAGATGGGCTGAGTTGCAGCACAGAGTTGATTTACCGGTGCCGCCCTTGTTGTTGGTAAAAGCCAGTATCTTCGTCATGATGATACGAAAATCTGTACCATAGCCTACGGAGATTTAGTCCTAGGGAATTTTTTGTAATAAATATATATATCCTCCCCACTTTTAGTCCCGACACTGCGACATCGATCGCGGGTACTGAGATCGGGATCGAGATAATCCCCCAAATGTCCTGCCACAGTTCCTTCGGTCTCCCCTGATCACCGTGTAGGATGAATGGGTAGCCAACGGCATCGTTACAGTGAATGGTGTTTTGCCCTCTTACAGCCAAGCTCCCCTATGTGAACCGGCCCTGTCCGTAGTCAGTTGTTGGCAGGTGTTCTGCGATCGCCCCGCACAGTGCACCTATGTGTCTCCCGATGCCTGCGATACCCTGGGCTATGACCCCGACCTGTTGCTGGGGGATGCGGAGCATTGGCTTTCCCGTTTGTCCCAAGGGGGAAGAGACCATTTTTTGACAGCTCTTATTGATCGGGCGATCGCCGGGGCAGTCAGTGATTGTGACTATCAATTTCGAGATCGGGATAATCGGTGGCGTTCTGTGGTGCAGACCTTTGCCCCCCGCTACGACTCTGCACTGGGGGGCTGGGTCGTTACGGGTATCACCCGCTGTCTTCGGGAAACGCCAGTCCTGCCGCCGCGAATTCTGGAGTCGTTACAGGTGGGGGTGGTGGTGCATCATCCCGACACCCATATCCTTTACGTCAATGACCGGGCTTGTGAGCTTTTGGGGCTGACCCGCGATCAGTTCCTAGGGCGGACGTCCCTCGACCCCTGTTGGAATGTAATCCACCAAGATGGTACCAACTTTCCCGGTGACACCCACCCGGCGATAGAATCCATCCGCACCCAGTCCGCGGTTACGGGCGTAGTCATGGGCGTGTTTCGTCCGGCAGTGGGCGATCGCCAGTGGATTTTGGTTGATGCTATTCCCGAGTTTGGTGCAGACGGAACCCTTTCCCACGTTACGGCAACCTTTACTGACATCAATATTCAGGTGCAGTTAGAGCAATCCCTCAAGGGCTTACTCCTCGAAGAAGTTTCCCAGGGCAGCGAAAATATCTTGACAGGGATTGCACATCAAATTGCGGGGCTGGCGCTCCATGTCTCCCATGTGTTTATTACCGAACTGATTGATGACACCCAGCTCCGTATGCTTGCGGCTTGGGGAGACGGCAAACTGGATGATAAACTCCTGACCTACCGCCTGTTTGGCACCCCCTGTAAGGAGTTGCTGTCCGAGGGGATTTTTTATCGCACCGAGCACATTGCTGAGTTATTTCCCGATGATCTACTGCTGAGCGACCTGCAGTCCCAAGCCTACGTGGGGGTGGCGCTGCGGGATTCCCAGGGTGAGCCCATGGGCGGACTGTGCGTACTCCATCGCCAGCCCCTTAACCCACAGCAACTAGAGCATGTGATCCGTACGCTCCGCCTGTTTGCGGTTCGTGCTGCCGCCGAGATGGAGCGCCAGCGCCTTTCGGCTCGCTTGACAGCGTTTTTAGATAATCTTCCGGCCTTTGCCTATGTCAAAGATCGCGACAGCAAGCTGCTCTATGCCAACCGCTACTATCAGCAATTCGCCCAAAAGACGATGGGGGAACTGCTGGGAGTAGACTGTGCGACGGGCGTCGGTGCGATGGAGGGGTGTCTCCGCACCCATGACCAAGCGGTGCGATCGCAGGGCATTCCCCTAGAGTTTGAGGAATCCATCGCCCATGGAAGCGAAGACCTAGTCTGCTTGAGTGTTAAATTCCCCATGGACTACGGCTGCATTGGGGGCGTTTCCTTTGACATCACTGCGCGCAAACAGGCGGAGGCAGCCCTGGCCAAAAGTGAAGAGCAGCGCCGCCTAGCCCTTGAGCTCACCAACACTGGTAGTTGGGATTTTGATGTGGTCACAGGGGTGGCGATCTGGAGCGACAGCCACTACCGACTGATGGGCCTAGAACCCCGCTCACTGCCAAGTACCTACCAAACTTGGTGCGATCGCGTCCATCCCGAAGATCTCGACTGGGTGGAATCCGCCTTTGCCGACGCCCTAGCCCAACGCCAAACCCTCAATGTGGAGTACCGCATTGTCCATCCCGATGGCACCTTGCGTTGGGTCTTGACCAAAGGCATGGGCATCTATAACGAATCTGGCGAAGCGGTGCGGATGGTAGGCGTGATGATGGACATAACTGAGCGCCAACAGATGGCCCTAGCCCTCGAAGAATCCCGCCGCGGACTAAGCGAGATGATTGAAACCATTAATGACGGACTGATTCTGCTTAACCATAATTGGCGTGTGACCTACGTTAATGCCCATGCCGAAGTTCTTCTCCAGCAGCGTCGGGAGCAACTCCTAGGGGAACACCTTAGCCAAGCATTTCCAGAGTCCGGCAGTGAGTCCCTGCTCACCCAGGTGGCCCATGTCTTGGAGCAGCGCCAAGCGGCGGAGTTTTTGCATTACGAAGGGCATCGTCACCTGTGGCTGGAAGTGCGGGCGTTGCCGATTCCCGACGGCGGGATGGTCTATTTTCGTGACGTAACCGATCGCCATCAAGCGGCGCTGTTGCTCCAAGCGAGTGAGTCCCGCTACCGCCAAATCGTGGAGGCCCAAACCGATTTCGTATTGCGCTCCTCCGCCGAGTTGCAGATTCTCTATGCCAATCCGGCCCTGTGCCGGGCTTGGGGGCGATCGCTGCCCGAACTCCGCCAGCTATTCTGGCATGATGTGGTGCCCGACTTTGAGATGGAGGTTCTGCGGCGTAAGGTCGCCGGGCTCAGCCCAGCGCAGCCAACGTTCTTCAACACCAACACCGATCTCCGTACTAATGGTCAAATGGGTTGGACCCAGTGGGTAAACCTAGGCATCTTTGATGAGGAGGGCCATCTCGTAGAGATTCAATCGGTCGGCCGAGACATTACGGAGATACGCTCGAGCGAACTCCGGTTGAAATTGGCTTTGCGATCAGCGCGGCTGGGCATGGCAGAGATCGATTGGTCACGCAAGCGGGTTAGCTTTCTCTCCTATCTGCCCGATGCGGTCATTGAGACCGGAGATCATTTTGTTTCGGTAGATTTTCTTCGATTCCTTGGAACGATTCACCCCGAAGATCAATGGAATGTTGATGCCCTCATCCGGCGGATTGACAGCGATCCCACCTTCACTGAGTTTGATGTTGAGAAGCGGCGACAGTCCCGCACGGGAATGACCCGCTGGATGCGAATACAGGGCACCATCTACCGGAACATCGAGGGGGGAGCCGAAAAGATGATCTTGCTGGTGCAGGACATTCATGAGCAAAAGGAAGCAGAGCTCGCGCTGCGCCGCAGCGAAGCGATGCTGCAAGAAGCCCAGCGCACTGCAAAGCTTGGCTATTGGGAGTACTATCCCGAAGATGGTCGCATCTTTTGGTCTGATGAGGCCTGCCGCATCTTTGAGTGCGACCCGGCTAAGGGTGCCCCGACATTTGCCGAGGCCGAGGCGCGCCTCCACCCCGATGATCGCTTGCTCCATACCCGGTGTGTCACCTTAGCCGTGGAGCAGGGCATTCCCTACCACGTCGAACTACGCCTGATCTTGGGTAATGGTAGCTTTAAATACATTGAGGGCATCAGCAAAATCGAGCAGCAGAACGGGCGCACTGTCAGGGTCTACGGCTCGGTGCTCGACATTACGGATCGTAAAATTGCTGAATTGGCCTTAAGGGAAAGTGAGGAGCAGCAAAGCCTCATCCTTCGTCTCAATCAAATTGGGTCATGGGACTGGGAAGTCGATACCGGGCACCTGATCTGGAATGAGGAACTCTATTACCTACTCGGTATCGATCTGGACATTCCCCCCAGCTATGAGTTGTTCCTTGACTGCGTCCATCCCCAGGATCGGGAGTCCATCGTCCAAAACTTACACCATACTTGGACCACTGGGGAAACCTTTAGGGAGGAGTATCGGGTCATCCTACCCAACCAGGAGATCCGTTGGCTCTTGGCTAAGGCAGAGCAGCTCATTGATACGCGCTCCGTTCATCGCATGGTGGGCGTGCTCATTGATATTACGGAGCGCAAAATGATGGAGGAAGAACTGCGCGATCGCCTCAACCAAGAGCGACTGCTCAACCAGATGACCCAGGCCCTGCAGGATGTTAAGGATTTTGACCCAATTTGTGCCACGGCCGTTGAGACCCTGCAGCAACTCCTGGCAGTGGATCGGGTAGACATCGCTCAATATCACTCCCAGTCAGGGTTGTGGGCGCCAATTTGGGAGCAGTTGGCCCACGATGGTGTTCCATCGGTTCTAGGGAGAGAATTTTCCGACCGGGATAATCCCATCATGTCCCGACTCAATCAAGGCGAAGTGATCGTGCTTCAAGAGAATAAAATTTCCGATCCGGGAGTTTGCACCTACACCCAAGGGATTCTCGGAGCTTCAATGATTGCTCCCCTGTTCATTTGCGGTCAGTTGTGGGGATCCGTTAGTGCCTCCTGCATCAACCATTCCCATCAATGGCGTGAGTCGGAAGTACGCTTGGTGCGTCTGCTGGTCGATCAACTGGCGATCGCCCTGCACCAATCCCATCTGCATCAACAACTGAGAGCGGAGCGAGCGTTCCTTGCTAGCATCTACGAAGGGGGAGATAATTCCATTTTTGTCGTCGATGTCTCTGAGGATTGCCAAGTTTACTATGTTGGCTTTAACCCTGCCCACGAGCGCCGCACCGGCATGACCACTGCCGAGATTCGTGGTAAGACTCCTTGGGAAATATTTCCAGATCGCGCACCACAATTAATGGAGCACTATTGCGCCTGTATTACATTGAAGCAATCAATCACCTATGAAATCTACATTCCCTACAGCCGCGAGGCAGCATGGTGGTTGATCACCCTCAATCCTCTATTTGATGGCACGGGACAGGTCTATCGAATTGTTGGTAATGCCATCAATATCACTGATCGCAAACTGCTCGAAACCGCCCTCCAGGAAAATCTAGAGCGATTTCAGCGACTAATTGACAATGTGCCGGCTTCCGTCTATCAGTTTGTGAAGGTACCGAGTGGGGCGATGCGGTTCACCTACATTAGTGAGAATGCTAGGGAAATCTACGAGATGACCGTCGAAACTTGTCTAGCCCAAATAGAGCGGATGTGGGCGATACTCCACCCGGATGATGTGCTTCAGATGCAGGAAACTATAGCCGCGTCTGCCCGCACCCTGACACCTTGGGTGAATGAGCATCGGATCATCACAGAGTCGGGAACCCTGAAGTATCTCTCGGCAATGGCCCGTCCCTCCCTTCAAGCCAATGGCGATGTGGTTTGGGATGGGGTGGTGACCGACATCACAGAGCGCAAACTTTTAGAAATTGCCCTTGAGGAGAACTTGGAGCGGTTTCGACGATTACTCAATAACGTTCCGGTGGTGGTCTATCGCTTTACCCTTTTTGCCAATGGGCGCAACGCATTTACCTACCTCAGTGATAATGTCGCGGAGATGTACGAGTTGCCCCTAGAAGTCTGTCTCCATGAAAGCGATCGCCTCTGGTCTATGGTGCATCCCGATGACTCAGCCGAGCTAGGAGCCTCCATTGCTGCCTCTGCCGAAGACCTCACCGACTGGTTGAGTGAGCATCGGATTATCACTCCTTCGGGGGTATGCAAATGGCTTTCTGCCCGTTCCCGTCCCAGTCGCCTACCTAATGGTGATACGGTGTGGGATGGGGTGCTAATCGATATCACAGAGCGTAAACGCGCAGAGTCTGAGATTCGTCAGCAGCAACAATTCTTGACCGATATTGCCGAATCCACCCTAGCGATTCTCTACATTTTTGATCTTGAGGAACGGCGGAATATATTTGTTAATCCGGAAGTGACCGCTGTTCTTGGCTACTCGATGGATGAGATTCAGTCCCTAGGTTCGCTGCTTTTCCCCACCCTAGCTCATCCCGAAGATCTCCCGCGCATTCAGTCTAATTTGGCTCGCTTCACTAGCGATGCGGATAAATCCGTAATGGAGATTGAGTATCGATTACGACATAAGGATGGGCGCTGGTTGTGGCTCCTCAGTCGCGATCGCGTCCTTAACCTTACCCCCGACGGGCGGGTCAAGCAGATTCTCGGTGTGGCTACGGACATCACTTCGATTAAGGAAACCCAAATTGCCCTCCAAGATAGCGAAACTCGCTTCCGCAATATTGCCACCAACATTCCTGGGATGATTTTGCGCTATGTGCTAGACCCTGATGGCTCCGATACCCTGGAATACGTTAGCCCGGGGTGTTTTGGGCTATGGGGGGTGTCATCGGAAGTGGCGCTGCGGGATATCGGCAGTCTCTGGCGGCTGGTGTTGCCCGAGGACGTTCCGGCGATGCGGGCATCAATTCGCGAGGCATTTACGAACCTCACTCCCTGGAATTGCGAGTGGCGGATTCGCACACCCTCGGGAAAACTGAAATGGCTGTGCGGTAATGGAACCCCCCGCCGGATTGGGAGTAATGTGGTCACCGACACGATTATTCTTGACATCAGCGATCGCAAGCAGGCGGAACTGGAGCTCCTGTGTGCCAAGGAAGGGGCCGAGGCTGCCAGCCGTGCCAAGAGCGAGTTTTTGAGTGTGATGAGCCATGAACTGCGCACGCCCCTCAACGCCATCTGTGGCTTTACCCAACTGCTGAAGATGTCGGAGCTAAATGAAGAGCAGCACGAGTACCTCAGTTGTGTCGGCAGTAGCGCCGATCACCTTCTCAGCCTGATTTCCGATATTCTCGATTTCGTCAGTGCGGAGTCCGAGCGTGTCCAGATCCTGTGCGAGGAGTTTTCCCTCCATGGGTGCGTCCAGGACACTATGCAGTTGATGCGTGCCCAAGTGCAGGATAAGCCGGTCACCCTGCGGTCTTGGATTGCTCCCAATGTTCCCCAGGTGGTGCTGGGGGATGAGGTGCGCCTGCGGCAGGTGTTGATTAATTTGGTGGGGAATGGCATCAAGTTTACGGCGGCAGGGGAGGTGGTGGTGACGGTGCAGTCCCAGTGCCTCGACCATATCCGCCATCTCTATGAATTGCGCTTCCAGGTTCAGGATACGGGCATTGGTATTGACCAGTCCCAGCGCAGTCGCCTCTTTTTGCCCTTCTCCCAAGTAGATAGTTCCATCGCCCGCCGCTATGGCGGGACAGGACTAGGGCTGGCCATTTGCAAGCGCCTCTGTGAAAAGATGGGTGGCGCTATCGATGTGGAAAGCTCACTGGGACAGGGATCAACCTTTACCTTTACCATTCGGGTGCAGGCGGCGGTGACCCCATCGGCGGGGTCAAGGGGGACGGTGCCGCTGGCCCCAGTTTCGGGCGATAGGGAACACCTCAGGATTTTAATTGTGGAAGATAATTTGTTTAATCAAAAACTGCTACTGGCAACTCTTGCCAATTTAGGATACCGGGCAGATGTGGCCGATTCGGGCGATCGCGCCCTCACCCAGGTCTGTCAGCATTCCTACGATGTGATCTTTATGGATATTCATATTCCTGATTACGACGGGCGATCGCTCACACGCCAAATTCGGCAAATGGCGATTGTCCAGCCCATGATTTTTGCAGTTAGCGGCGATGACACAATAGAATGCAAGGAATCCGCCTTCCTCGCTGGGGTGGATGATTACCTCACCAAACCTTTCAAGATTGGTGACATTGTGGAGGTGCTAGACCGAGCAGTGGCCTGCAAGCTCTAATCTGGGTACCATTCCCTAGGAGCGGGGGATATGATAGGAGGATTCCACTCCCCTAGACCACTACGATGCAGTTTGTCGATCAGGCTCGAATTCACGTCCGCGCTGGCAAGGGCGGTGATGGTATTGTTGCCTTTCGGCGGGAAAAGTATGTTCCAGCCGGCGGCCCTGCTGGCGGTAATGGCGGGCAGGGCGGGTCGGTGATCCTGGAAGCCACAACCGATCTGCAAACATTGCTGGACTTTCGCTTTTCTAGCCATTTCAATGCCGAGGACGGCGAACGGGGTGGGCCCAAAAATATGACCGGTGCCCAAGGGGAGGACTTGGTGATTAAGGTGCCCTGCGGTACGGTGGCGATCGCCGAAACCGAAGACGGCGAGACCCTTTTGGGCGATCTCGTAGAGTCGGGGCAACGGGTGCTTATTGCCAAGGGGGGCAAGGGGGGGCTGGGCAATCGACATTTTTTAAGCAATCAAAACCGTGCCCCCGGCTATGCTTTGCCCGGGCTGCCCGGCGAGGAACTGGATGTGCGGTTGGAGTTGAAGCTGTTAGCGGAAGTGGGCATTGTGGGGATGCCCAACGCCGGTAAGTCCACCCTGATTTCGGTGCTGTCGGCGGCCCGCCCTAAGATTGCCGACTATCCCTTTACCACCCTAGTACCCAACCTCGGAGTGGTGCCCCGACCCGATCGCGATGGTGTGGTGTTTGCCGACATCCCCGGACTGATTGAGGGAGCATCCTTGGGCGTGGGACTGGGCCATGAGTTTCTGCGCCATGTGGAACGGACGCGGGTGTTAATTCACCTGATCGATGGCACCCAAGAGGATCCCTGGGCCATCTACCAAACCATTCAGCGGGAGCTAGCGGCCTACGGAGAACTGTTGCTCCATAAGCCGCAAATTGTGGTGCTCAATAAACTGGACGCGGTACATGAAGCCCGGGTGCCCGATTTAATTGCGGCCTTTCCCCAACCACCGCTACTGATTTCGGCGGTGGCTCGTCAGGGACTAGATGAACTGCTCCATGCCACTTGGGCAATGCTAGAAACCGTGGTGGCATAGCGGGATACCCGCAGTTTGGCTGAGCGCGATCGCGGGTTTTGCTGCTGTTCGGCTGCGGTGGCCGTGATCGGCTTTTTGGTGATCACCTCTAGGTGCGGGTCGTTACGAAAGGCATTTTTCACCAAGCGGTCTTCCAAACTATGGAAGCTAATAACGACTACGGTGCCATGGGGTTTGAGCCAACCGGGCACCCGCGTCAGCCACTCACTGAGGGAATCCAGTTCCTGATTGACCACAATCCGTAGGGCTTGGAAGGTGCGGGTTGCGGGGTGGATGCGTCCGTAGCGATAGGCCGGGGGGACGGCATGGGCGATGGTGTCGGCTAGATCCCTAGTGGAGGCAAAGGGGCGCGATCGCCCGATGGCCTTGGCAATACGGCGGGCATAGCGTTCTTCGCCATAGGTGAAGATCACATCGGCCAATTCAGCTTCGGGATAGGTATTCACCACATCGGCGGCGGTGAGATCCTGACGGCGATCCATGCGCATATCGAGGTCGCCATCGTCTCGAAAACTAAACCCCCGCTGGGGCTGATCCAATTGGGCCGAGCTTACGCCCAAATCGGCGAGGATACCGTCATAGCAGTGCTCCGACGGCGGTTGAAAGCTGGCGAAGTTGCCGTGGCAAAATTCCACGCGATCGCCCCAAGTCGCCAAGGTGTCCCGTGCGGCGGCAAGGGCAGCCTCATCCCGATCCAGACAGGTCAGGCGTGCTCCCTGGGCAGCGGTCAAGATCAGCCGACTGTGGCCGCCCCCGCCAACGGTGCAATCTAAATAGTGCCCCCCATCCACAGGACTAAGGGCTGCAAGCACCTCGACGGGCAAAACAGGGGTGTGGTGAAAGGCGATCGCGTCCATGGCTAAAAGGTACCCCGGGTAACACCGAGTTGGTGGGTAAGCTGGAGTTCGCGCCACAATTCAGCACCGCTGATATGTCCTTGCAAGAGGGCTTGATAACGCTGAATGGTCTTTTGCACCAGGGTTGGCGATTCCTGGACAAATTCGATTCGCCAGTGGCGCACACCCAAACTTTGCAGACGCGGCACCAGTTCGGCCCCCGTTTGGGCGGTGGCATTAAACACTGTATTGCGGCAGCCGACATCGGCTTTGAGCAGGTGTTCCGCACCAGTGCGATCGCGCAGAGTAACCTCATGTTTGTCGCAGGGACGACCGCAGTTGGTGTAATCCGTTCCCGTGGACAGAAAAGCACAAAAGACGCAGTGCTCCATATGGAACATGGGCATGTGCTGATGAATCGTAATCTCCCACCAAGGGCGGGGCGTAGCCGTTAGCAGATCCACCAGTTGCCCGGCATTAAGGTCATAGGAAGCCGTGAGGCGCTCTAGGGTATGGTGCTGCCAAAAGTAGGCAGCGGTGATGGGATTGGCAATATTCAATGAAAAATCGGCGACCATCCGTTCCCCGGCAAAGAACGCCAAATGATCGTAGTTTCGCACCAGATAACCATCGGCTTCAGCGCGGCGCACCTGCTCCAAAATCCATTGTTCCTTGGGTTTAGTAATCCGGGGCGGGGCCACATAGAGACGGGTTTGGGGATAGGCTTGCCCCCGCTGCACCGCCCGGCGATACTGACGGGGATCTTCAAAATCGCAGTAGATCATCGTGATCCCAGCCTCGAGAGCCGCGGTAACCTGCTCTAGCGATCGCCCCAAAACAATTAGTGTCGATGTCGTTGGTGGTTCCGAGGGCGCAGCGGTATCGGGCAACAAATCTCGGTAGGAATGGGCTGCCTGCACTGTCCAGGCATGGGGCGTCTGTCGCTGCCGCAGCAGCGCTTCCACCACTTGGCGACGCAGCCGATTGAGTTCACTAACCGGCACAATGCCATCCACGGTTCCCGATAGATGTTCCAGATAAAACGGTGTAGTTCCCAATCGTCCCAGTTGGGCGCTAAGCCGTTCTGGGGTAAGGGGTTGGTTCTGGGCGATCGCCAGGGGCATAGCTGAGGCTACGGTGACTCGATGGCCCAATTCATCCCAAGCCGTCAGGGTCAGCAGGTCTCCCACCCCCCCCGACACCTCCAGCCACAGGGGGCGTTGAAAGCGAGGCTCGGTGCCGGCAAAACTCTGGCGGATGCGTTTATCCAGTTCCGGATCGCTGGTCTTCCAGAGGCGATCGCCCACTCGGACTGGCATCCGGGATCCCCCCGAGCGGTGAAGGCTCAAGCGCAGCCGTTGCCCTTGGCGTTCTAATCCGTGAATGCGTCCCCCAAACTCCCGATCTCCGCAGGCAAACACCACCCCATCCCCCGGCTGGAGAGGAAGTTCCCGGGCATCGGGCGCGATCGCCACCTGAATTTGCTCCCGCTG
Source organism: Oscillatoriales cyanobacterium SM2_2_1 (assembly GCA_012031145.1). Classification (GTDB taxonomy): domain Bacteria; phylum Cyanobacteriota; class Cyanobacteriia; order Pseudanabaenales; family Pseudanabaenaceae; genus UBA999. The sequence goes on from JAAUUH010000022.1 coordinate 12,797, forward strand.
CACCGCTACTACTGCCCCAATGTAGGCTCCCCGCTTCTTGGCGTAGATGCCATGGACGAGAGTTTGGTTATCAATGCCCCGAAACCATCCCGAAGATAATCCCCGGGAAAAGGCCATCTCCAACTCGTAGTGCTCCCGAACCGTTGGTACTGCACCCTGGTCTGACCCCAGCCGATCCAAGGCTTGGCGGTAGATGCGGGTGACACTGGCGACATACTCCGGCGTCTTCAGCCGGCCTTCAATCTTGAGGGAGGAAACCCCCGCCGCCACCAACTCCGGCAATACGGAAATTCCTGCCAAATCCTGGGGACTGAGCAAATAACGGCGATCACCCAGATCCCGCACCGCCCCATCCACCACCAATTCATAGGGCATCCGACAGGCCTGGGCACACTCCCCCCGATTCGCCGATCGCCCCCCTAGGGACTCGCTGGTAAGGCACTGCCCCGAGTAGGCCACACATAGGGCCCCATGGACAAATACCTCCAATGGCAGAGCTGCCTCCGTGTAAATCTGTTGAATCTCGGCGATCGCGCATTCCCGGGCCAACACGACCAAGTCACAGCCTAGCTGGGCAGCAAATGCTACCCCTGCCCCACTGGTAATGGTCATCTGGGTCGAAGCATGGATCGGCACATCCGGCGACAAATGGCGAATCAACCGACATAGCCCCACATCCTGCACGATCACCCCATCCACCCCGGCATTGATTGTGGCCCTGAGATAGGATTCCACGGCCGCTAATTCCGCCGTAAAAATCAGGGTATTGATCGTCACGTAGCCCCGCACCCCGCGCCCATGCACAAAGGCCATCAGGTCAGGCAAATCACCCACAGAAAAGTTATCCGCCCGCATTCGAGCATTAAAGTGCTCCAAGCCGAAATAAATGGCATCGGCACCATTCTCCACGGCGGCTCGAGCGCACGCCCAATTGCCCGCTGGCGCTAGTAATTCAGGCACCCAGTCCCTCCGCGATCGCCATGGCAATTAAACCCAATTTGTCATCGGTCAACTCCGGCCACAGGGGTAAGCTCAGTACCTCCGCCGCTAACTGCTCGCTATTAAGGTTAGGCGGAAACTTACCATCGTACACCGGCAAACGATCCTGGGGCACTGGGTAGTAGACCATTGAGCCGATGCTCCGCTGGGCCAAAAATTCCCGTAGTTCATCCCGTCGCCCGTGGAGCACCCGAATCGTGTACTGATGGAACACATGTCCCGAAACCACCGCGGGCGTCACCACCCCTGGCACATCTGCCAGTAACTGTCCGTAGGTCACCGCAATCCGCCGCCGCGCCTGATTCCATGCCTCAAGGTGGGGCAACTTAACCCGTAAAATCGCCGCCTGCAAAGAATCCAATCGCGAGTTGTAGCCAAACACCTCATTGCGATAGCGCTCCTTTGAGCCATGTACCCGCAACTTCTGGGCCACCTCGGCGATCGCCCCATCGTGGGTGACGACCAACCCCCCATCCCCATAGGCTCCCAGATTCTTGGTCGGAAAAAACGAAAATGCACCCACAGTTCCCAGGGTGCCGGTAAAAGTTCCCGCAAGGCGATCGCGGGTATCGCCACTGCACTGGCCATGGCAACTGGGGCACATCGCCATATAGCGCGCTCCAAAGGATTGGGCACAGTCTTCCAGCACCCCCAGACCGTGGGTTGTTGCCAACTCCATAATTTGCCCCATATTTGCCGGCCGCCCAAATAAATGCACTGGCATAATCGCCCGAGTGCGAGGAGAAATCCTAGATTCAATCAATCCCACGTCGAGGTTATAGCTTTCCAACTCCACATCCACAAATACGGGCGTTGCCCCCACATTACTGATCGACTCCGCCGTAGCAAAAAATGAAAAGGGTGTCGTAATTACCTCATCCCCCGGCCCAACGCCCATTGCCCGCAATCCAATCATCAGGGCATCCGTCCCGGAATTCACGGCGATCGCATGGGGCACCTCCAGATAGGTTGCCACCTCCTGCTCAAACAGCCGCACATCCTGGCCCAATATAAATTCGCAAGAGGTGAGTACCCGATCAATTGCTATCTGAATTTCTGCCTTCAGACTGTTGTACTGGGGTTTTAGATCAAGAATGGGAATGTGCATCAGGGCAAAAACAAGCATCGAGCCATGCTATTTTAGCCTGAGATGCCTTGGGGGAAAAACATGCCAGCAGCACCAACGCCAAAAAATGAAGCCCAGCGCCAGCAAGCCCTTGAGCGCTACGACATTCTTGACACTAGCTTTGAAGAAATTTACACCGAAATTGTCGAACTGGCGGCCGAGGTTTGCCAAACTCCCATGGCCCTGATATCCCTAATCGACCGCGATCGCCAATGGTTCAAGGCTGCCTTTGGCCTAGATTCTCGGGAAACGCCACGGGAATACGCCTTCTGTGCCCATGCCATCCTCCACCCCGACCATACCCTGATCGTTCCCGATGCTGCCCTTGACCACCACTTTGCCGATAATCCCTTGGTCCTCGGCGCTCCCCATATCCGCTTCTATGCCGGTGTTCCCCTCATTACCACCGACGGCTACGCCCTAGGCACCCTTTGCACCCTCGATACCGTTCCCCGCACCCTGAGCCCCACCCAGGAGCGATCACTGCGCACCCTTGCCCGCCAGGTGATGAATCAGCTAGAACTGCGTCTGACGGTGCGCTATCTGCGAGAAGCCAACAGCACCAAAGAAAAATTCTTTTCCATCATCTCCCACGACCTGCGCACCCCGTTCAATGGCATTCTAGGGTTATCCGAGATTCTGAAAAATTCTGCCCATGAGTGCTCACCCGAAGAAATTCAGGAACTATCCACCGATATTTACACCAGCGCCGACACCGCCTATCACCTTCTAGAGAACCTCCTACAGTGGGCCAAGCTGGAAACCCAGGGCATTTCGTTCCATCCTACCGAACTGCTCCTAACCACCGTTGTCGAACGGGCAGTGAAACTTCTAACTGGTGTGGCCCAGCAAAAAAACATTCGGCTCCAAGTCCTGACTTTACCTGCCCAGACTATGATTGCCGACGCCAACATGGTGCAATCCATCCTCCAAAACCTGATTGCCAACAGCATCAAATTCACCGCTTCCGGTGGTGTCGTGACCCTCACCGTTTGGGAGGAATCCGGCTCCATTCAGTTCCAAATTCGTGACACTGGGATCGGGATCAGTCCAGAGCGCCTTGCCACCCTCTTTCAAATCGAGCATAGCAAAAGTACCCTCGGCACGGATGGTGAGAAGGGGACAGGACTCGGTCTTCTCCTATGTCAACAGTTCGCCCAGCAGCACGGTGGCTGCATTCGAGTAACTTCAGAACTGGGAAAGGGCACCGAATTTACCGTTATCCTACCCCGCTTTCCTCCAGAACCTGATAATGGTTCCGCTCCAGATTAGCCCTCGACTGGAGCTAACGCCACTTGTGCTCCAGGATGAAGGTGGAGTGCTTGGGTGCTTTTGATCTGAAGGGGAACTCGACAATGGGGTGCGGTTGTCATGCTGTCGGATGAGTTGGTATTGGTGCGGCCACATCCCCAGGAAAAAAACTTTGCCACCCATTCGTGTCCTGACATTTCCCTGCAAACTGACTTAGGGCTACCTTCAGGAAAAACTTGGAAATAAAGACGTCTTTCCCCAACGGCAAATGCTAGTGGCTGTGATCACTTAGCTGTTATAGCTGTAAATAACTAGGTTAGGACGGGGTGCCGGGGTGAAACCCCTGGCTGGGGGCGCAGCCCCCCTTTTCTTTCGATGTCCGAGCCTACCCGAATATAGCTATAAATGCTTTCGCGGTAATGAGTTCAGCTCCTAGTCTGTGAAATTTGATGGGCACGGTAGCGTCTATTCCGCAGATTTCCAGCCTGAGTTCGTGCCACGCCCTCGGGGAATCAGAGAAAAAACTGCTAGCTAGAACTTAACAGCCTGAAATGCATAACTCGAAATTAATTTTTTGCCCATGACTCCATCAACTCACCCTATAAGTTATGACCTGACCGAAGTGGACTTACTGTTGCCACAATTTCACCAGTTTGGCTTGTGTCAAAGCTACCCAGCCCTTTCAACTGGGACAATACCCGACGATGGTCTAGGGTGCTGAGCAACTGCCGCACAGGGAGATCTTCGAGATAGGACTTGAGCACTACCAGATCATAACGGGAGCGATGCAGGGGAATAAACCCCAATCCGAAAGCCTCGGCAACAGATGCCGTGCTAATTCCTGTGGAGATTTCACCCGCGGCGATCGCCTGGGCAATTTGCAAGTGATTTGGCATCATTCGCTCAAACCCTTTGACTAGGTGGGGAGCAATGCCGGCTTCTCGGAGCGATCGCTCTAAAAGCTGTCGGCTACCAGAGCCTTCTTGTAGGTTTGCGATCGCCACTTCCGGTCGGGTCAAATCTTCTATAGTTTTGATATTGAGGGGATTATCCACTGGTGTGAGCAATCCCTCCTCCTAAATACCTAAGGTGATTAAAACAGTGATCCCATCCTGTGAAATCTCTTGCACAAAAGGAATACTATGCTCCTTAGTAATGGGATCATAAAGATGCATTCCCGCTAAATGCACTTCTCCTCGCAAGAGTCGATGAAGAGCACTCATACTATTGTCTGTCAAAGATCCAGTGGACGCGCAATCCTGGGTGTCATCGTTCTGCTGCTCGAGCCCAGACAGAAAGTGCAGGAATGCAACCGGACATGACAACGGTGTGATGCAGCACCTCTGGATCATCGAGTAACTTCACCCGCAGGATAGGGGCATTTCGTGCATTCACTCTTTCAGCATCTGCTGGAATCATTTCTAAACGAAAGGCGTTACTGCCAGTTAGCGGGTGGGCAACCCATTGTCCATCAACTCGCGCCAAACTTAATCGAACCGATCCACCAATGCTGGTATTTTGGGCCGGAATCGCTTCAATTTCGGCAAATTCTTGTTCAAGCCAAAATAGGTCTTCAACTTGACAACCCAAGGTCTTGGCTAAGCGCAGGGCAACCGTTGTAGAAGGGGAAATTTGTCCGGATTCCACGCCGCCAATTGTTTGGCGAGAAACCCCAGCGATCGCTGCCAAATCCTGCTGACTCATTCCAAGTCTCAGTCGAATCTGTTTCAGGTTATTGCTTAAATTTTTGTCCTGTTTCATAGGGCTGTCTCACGTCTAGTTTTTTTGCGGCGGCAGTTGAATTGGCTTACTAGGAAATGCTGATGGTTTTTGATGGAATCGAAGTGCGAAGTCACCCCTTTCAGGAGAGCTTGCCATGAGCCACTGTTTATTACCATCTACATTTAGAACACGAAGTATTTGTCATGGACTAAAAAGCTATTTTTGTGGTGGTCGCTACTCCAGTAACAGGTTGTCTCTGTTACAGATACTTCAAACCAAATTGAATAGACTTGATGCAATCCTTCAAGAAAAATGATGATCCAGAGTAGTACATCTGAGATTAGATACCTTCCGATTGGAACCATCTATTCCCCTTTCAAAAGCCCAAGTGGTATGCCCATTCAAACAGTGTCAGTAAATACTACGGAGGGCACGGTTGAAATTTTAGCAGAGTTTGAGGAAGCACTTCAGGATCTAGATGGTTTTTCCCATATTTTCCTGCTTTACCATTTCCATCTTGCTAAACCGTTTCAACCCCTCGTCACACCGTTCATAGATAAGGAGCGCCGTGGACTTTTTGCTACGCGATCGCCAGCAAGACCCAATGCCATAGGTGTTTCTGTTGTGGAACTTCTCGGCATTGCGGATCGCATTCTCAGTATCCGGGGTATAGATGTCATCAATGCCACACCCCTCCTCGACATTAAACCCTACATCCCTGAATTCGATATGCGAAGTTCCTGTCGCATTGGTTGGGCTACCGATCAGGTCTTTCATGCAAATTCGACATGTGCTGATCATCGGTTTCTCAGGGAAGAGTTGTAGGCTGATAGGAGCGCCTCACCCATATATTCAATAATCCTAGGCACCTCCATTAATTGTTTTTCGAGTAAAAACATACAACTAGAATTATTATATTCTTATTGCTTTTATTCAAGAAATTTGATTGTTTAGGGATATCTTATATCAGTGCTCCACCTCCTTACCGAATCAGAATTTCCGGGGTCAACACAATTGACTAAAGAAGGCAGACTCACTGCGATGGATTTTAGACATAACTATTGTGTCTCGCTGCGACTAGAATTTCTGCATGCAGTCGAATCGTTATATAAGACTAAAAATTATGATCTTTAGAAAAATGTGCTTCACGGTAAAAGATCTCTTATCTTATTAGGATGACTTTGGTAATATTTCAGGTATGTAATCTTGAATCAATGGATTTATATTTTCCTGATGGGGAGCTCAAAAAAAGCGAGACGCCACAATCTTAAGATGAAAATAATTTCACAATTTCCCTTCAGGATAGATTATGATTTCGTCAGAATTAATCGCTCAGAACCTAAAGATATAAACATGGGCATTGGCCGATCCTTCAGTTGTTCCCACTTCTCCCTGGGGACTTCTGCTTGTAAATGATAATCATCTGGATCCAGTGGCGGTTTTTCCAGTTTTAGATAGAGTGTCATTCTGTGGGGGGTTTCGCTTTTCCAAACTATCCATGATAGAAAAGTATTGGGTTGGGCTGAGGCTCGATCAACTACATCCAAGAAAGTGATGTGGTGGGCACGAATTCCAACATGGGTATGGCAAGATGAAATTGCCTCTACAGTTTGAAGGGTGCAATTCCAGTCAATGGCGTGGAGGGTGAAGTGACCGACTTGCTTAATGCAGGAAAAGTTTTTGCAGCCAGTGAGTTTAGCAACGGCAAGCGTATGTGGACGATCAAAAATTTCTTGCTTTTCCCCGTTGGCAACAACGCTTCCCCGATCAAGCACGAGCAGTTTCTGACAAACTCGATAGGCCTCGTCTAGGTTGTGAGTGACAAAAAGGGTGATCCCCCCATAGCAGGAGAGAACTTTAATTAGTTGCTTTTCCAGTTCATGACGAAGGTGGGTATCTAGCGCTGCAAAGGGTTCATCAAGGAGTAGGATATCGGGCTCCGTGGCTAAAGCCCTCGCCAACGCAACCCGCTGTTGTTGACCACCCGATAGTTGATGGGGGTAGCGATCGCCGAAAGCTTCCAACTGTACGAAGGTCAATTGCTGTTTAACTCGAAGCGATCGCCGTTTGGCGGAGAGATGCTGCAAGCCAAAAGCAATATTTTGAGCAACTGTCATGTGAGGAAACAAGGCGTAGCTCTGGAATACCAATCCAACTTTGCGCTGATGGCTTGGCAAGTTAATCCCCCTTTCCGAGTCATACAAAGTTTGACCATTGAGGACAATGCGCCCTTGGGTCGGAGTATCTATGCCAGCGATGCAATGAAGCGTCATGCTCTTTCCAGAACCCGATGCCCCCAATACTCCGAGGGTTTCGTGCCGGGCGGAGAAAAATACGTCAAGATCAAACAGAGCCAATTGCTTTTGAATATTGACATGAATACTCTCGTCCAAATTCACTTGCTCGAGGCAGGATTGGGAAGTTTTTCCTAGCGATTCCAAAGATATATTGTCTGGATGCGTTGAGATTTTAAGACTGTCAACTCGCTGATTCTTTCCCCTGTGTATCTTGCCCTGAATTCGCAACTTATGCTGTGTTTCCCACACATTGATGGCAACAATACCAGATAATGAGATCGCCAAAATAACAGTTACCCACAACCATGCCTGGTTCGTATCTCCTGCTTCCACTGCAAAATAGATAGCCATGGGTACTGTCTGGGTTTGCCCAGGAATATTTCCCGCTAACATTAAAGTGGCTCCAAATTCCCCCAAGGAGCGTGCAAACGCAAGGGTCGTGCCAGCCAAAATGCCAGGGATAGAAAGGGGCAATAAAACCTGCCAAAAGATATCCCACTTGGATGCGCCTAAAGTTTTAGCAACTAGTAATAGGTTAGGATCCACTTGCTCAAAAGCCCCTAGTGCTGTTTTGTACATGAGAGGAAACGAGACAATAGACGCCGTTACGACCACGGCATACCAAGTAAATATGATTGTGAAATCAAAAAAACTGGTTAGTTTGCCAATGGGGCCGTTCCTACCAAATAATAGTAATAGCAGAAAGCCAATGACAGTGGGAGGCAGAACTAGCGGGGCAATGAAAATACTTTCAATCAACGATTTCCAGCGCCCACGATAGCCCAGCATCCAATAGGCTGATGCAATGCCAGCTATGGATGTAATCACCAACGCTATTCCTGATGCTCTTAGGGAAATCCAGAGGGGATCCCAGGTGTCAACCGTCATAATATATGTGTTTCAATGTGTCAATTTCAGGTCACTCAGCTAAACCAAAGCCATATCTCTTGAAGACGATTTTCGCTTCTCGACCAGTTAGAAATCTCGCGTAGTTACGAGCAGCTTGCTGATTTTGAGTTGCAGCAACAACTGCCATCGGATAGACTATGGGTGAGTGAAGCCTTGGTGAAGCTAGAGCTATTAGAGCAATTTGTTTAGTCGCTTTAGCGTCAGTTACATATACAATACCCGCATCAGCATTGCCACTCTCAACACTTGCTAAAACATTTCTAACAGAATTACTAAAAACAAATTTAGGACGCAGACGATCCAAGATTCCCAAATTCTTAAATACCTCCTCAGCATACTGACCTGCTGGTACGCTGCGCGGCTCACCGACAGCAATCCGCTTAATGTTTGGATTGGTTAATTGTTGAAAGTCACTTATTTTTAATAGGGATTTGGTTGATGCAACTAGCGCAAGACTATTGGTAAGTATATTCCGTCGAGTTCCGGTGACCAGTAAATCCTTGCTTTCTAAGGCATCCATTTGTCGAGTTGCTGCTGAAATGAATACATCTATTGGTGCACCTTGCGTAATCTGTTGCTGTATCGTCCCAGATGCTGCGAAATTATACCTCACTCGAATTATTGGGTTTGCAGATTCAAATCTTGGATTCAGCTCTTCAAGAGCATCCTTTAAACTAGCCGCTGCACCGACCAAAAGTGTTGTTGACTGGGAATTGGCAGGTAAGTGCGTTGTCGCATTAAAGCCAAATGCAATCATCAATGTCATTAACAAGGAACTCAAAAAACTTAATAAATATCGTCTTTTCATTTCATCTCCAGTTTCTTCAACTCACCAGCAGCTCCTCTACATAGTTTTGCCTTGTATGTCAGATATGTGTTGAGTCTTCCCTAGAATTTACTAATATTTTTTACAAGTTGCCATTATTTTTGCATTAATTTTGTATCCTATCTAACTGATTTATTATTTACAGTTATTTTCTTGTAAGTCAAATCTCTATGATGACTCTCTGATTCAACTTCCTGCAGGAAGTTGAATCCCTGAAGATGGTGTCCTAAGTCATTATTCGGAAGTTGATTCTGCGATTGGGATCAGAAAATCGAATGGGATTTTCCGTCCACAGAAAAACCCTGAATCAAATCCCTCCCCATTCTTTTTTGTGTCATGTTTCTCAACATTATGAGAACGAATGGAAAATAAATTAAATGACATGTCAATGATATTGAGTGCTAGAAATTTTTTGCTACTCTGTAGGAGCATTGCTATATTCCTAATCCCCTCTCAAAACATTGTGCAAAGCTATAACATTTTCTTAGTACGTGTATGCATGTGGTTTAATGGGGGTGTGAATCGGAGCGTCCTATGGTTCTGGCTATTCCCCTAGCTTGGTTACAGCTTACTCACCAAAAATCTCGACTAATGGTAGCGATCGCCGGAATCACATTTGCGGTGATATTAATTTTTATGCAAATCGGCTTCCAGGACGCGTTGTTTCGCAGTGCCGTTCGCTTACAAAGTAATCTACTGGGGGATGTGGTGCTGATAAGCCCCCAATCGACCAACTTGGTAGGGATGCGAAATTTTTCCCAGCGACGGCTATTTCAGTCCTATGGCTTTCCCGAAGTTAATAATGTCTCGGCCATTTATATTGGACTGGCAGCTTGGAAAATTCAGGAGGATGTATCAGGGTCAACCCGTAATATCCTAGTCCTAGGAGCTAGTCCTAACAGCGAAGCGTTCTTGATGCCTGGGGTAAGAGGGAATCTGGATCGACTTAGAGAACAGGATGTAGTCCTATTTGATCGCACCTCTCGCGCGGAATTTGGGCCAATTGTAGCGGAATGCGGAATGCAGCAGCTACTCAACAAAGATACTAATGACGCCTTTCGCTGTGACAATTATGTCACCCGCGAAGTGGGTAACCGCAAGATTACTGTTGGCGGACTGTTTGAGTTAGGATCTTCGTTCGCTGCCGATGGGGCGATTGTAACTAGTGAAACTAATTTTCTGCGGATCTTTGATAACCGTCGTCCCGGCTTAATCAATGTGGGGTTGATTACTCTCAATCCGGGGAGTTCACCCTATAGGCTAATGCTTCATTACATTCAGGAATCACCAGTGGCGGCTGTATTTCTGCCTCGTGGCTCATTGCAACCTGATGGCACTCGGATTTTTGCTTCCTATTCGTACGCTGGCTTAGCCGAAACTGACCGTGTGGATTCCTTGGGAAATCAGGACATTGTTTATGTAGGTGATCGCCGTGTGATTGTTGATAAGCAGCAGATTAAAAAAGGAGCCAAGCTCGATATTGGCAACGGTCGTATTTTGGAAGTTCGCGAAGATCCGGACAAAGTGGTAATTGCTAAGTTGAATCTACTTATGACCGACTTAGAGAAAACCAACGATGCTAGCGTTGATGATGTTCGCCTCCTGACTCGTGAGGGATTTATTGCTTTTGAGCGAACATATTGGCAGCGAGGGACAGCGATCGGCTTTATTTTTAGCCTTGGCACAGTGATGGGATTTATTGTTGGCATTGTGATCGTCTATCAAATACTTTACACCGATGTGTCGGATCATATGGCAGAATATGCCACGCTCAAAGCGATGGGATACAGTAATTTGTATTTGTCCGCCGTCGTGATTCAAGAAGCATTTGTGTTGTCGATCCTAGGCTATATTCCTGCCTTTTTGGCTGCGGTAGGCCTCTATAATCTTACCCGTGATGCTACACGACTTCCCATTGAAATGACTTTGGAGCGGGGTATTCAAGTCATGATTCTAACAATAGTTATGTGTACTATTTCTGGGGCTATTTCCTTGCGTAAAGTCCAATCAGCCGATCCTGCGGAAATGTTCAGTTGAGTTTTAGTGAATTCTGACTTTCGTCATTAGATACTTGAGACACAGTACCGCGACTTTTTCCATGAGCTCGTTGTGCATAGGAGAGCTTGACTTGAAGTTTAAACGAAGTGAAGTTTTTCAAAGATTTATAGAAAAAGATAGGCAATAATTGATTTTGTGAACGGCAACCTACGGCATGATGAATCCATGAGTATCTTATTACTTACCCTAGAGCTGTTTCACCATAAGAGTTCGTCAAGAAAAAACATAGATTTGAATCTAACCCTCTCCATTCGAGGAGGTCGGGCATTTTTTTAATTTTTCAAGTTAATATTTGCCTTGGGTTTCTTGCATCTCATTATTTTCAAGAAAACCTAGCATCTCATCCCATGCATCAAACCAACCCTTTAATGTCTCCCTTGTTTTCTCTTTGACATTTTCATCTATGTGCATGATCACTGTTGCCGCGGCTAGGGCTAGTACGCCAAGATCATCGGTGTAACCAATAGCTGGAACAAGGTCGGGAATAGCATCAAGGGGCGCAAGAACGTAAGCCAGTGCTGAATATATGACTGCTTTTGCACCAGGTGGAATGTTAGGATTTTGGGCTGCAAAATAAAGCCAGAGAGTTTTTTCTATGACTTCTCGTCCCAATACCTGAGTTAGATTTCGGACTTTCTCTAAAAAACCCCTCTCAGATTGCACTTGTTTGAGTTCATTTGGTTCGTCTTTGCTGAAGTCCATAGTACAAATCTCCAAATAACCTCTAAACTTGCCTAGATGCCATATTTTAGATGCCATATCCTTGAGTTATTAATTGTTCGATCCCACAGGCCGATAGGGAGAAAAAACCTCTATTTATCCCAATAGCTGACATGAGGCTAATGATATCTAATTTTTTCATTCCCTAGATTCAATTTTAGTTCAGATAGTTAGCTCAAATAAATTTAACTTTTGCTTTTAGATGCATGAGCCTACTTAGATGTATGTGGTGATGTATGCGGTCAGAGAGACTCGAACTCTCACGGCTTTCGCCACCACCCCCTCAAGATGGCGTGTCTACCAATTCCACCATGACCGCACGACTTATTTGAGCATTCATAATCATATATTAAGTCATTGAATTTGGCTAAAAATATTCCCGCAGTGATCGGATTCCGTTAGACTTACAGCATCATTCGCCAAGGTTGGGAAGGAGTGTATGAAGAAATCGTTCCTCGTGGGGCTGGTGCTGTGTGCCATTGGGTTGCTGACGGTGGGTATTGGCTTGGGTGCCCAGGTGCTAACTGCCCGCACGGCAGATTTATGGTCAGGGGCTCAGGTTGAGCCTTTGGCGGTGGAATTTTTGCCCCGGCGATCGCCCCTCATGGTGTCATTTCTGACCAATCCTGAACGACTGGAGCGTTTTGGCAAGTTGGCATTGTCTCCGGGGAAGCGGAGGCAGTTCACCCAGGAGTGGCAGCAGTGGCAGCGGATATTGAAGGAGACGTGGATGCTGGACTACGCCACTGACATTCGACCGTGGTTGGGCGATGAGGTGACGTTGGCGGTCACAGCCTTTGACCTGGACCGCAATCCAGACAATGGTAAGCAGCCGGGCTACCTACTGGCCCTGGCGGCAGAGGATCTGCCCTTGGCAAAGCAAATGATCGCCCAATTTTGGCAGCGGGTGGTAAAGCAAGGCGAAGACTTGGGTTTCGAGCAATATCAGGGCATTCCTTTGACGTTCACCAATGCCATCGCTGGTGCTCAAGTAGGTTCGTTTATGATTTTTGCCAATTCGCCCCAAGTACTGCGAACAGCGATTAATGACCTACAGGTACCCAAGCTGAGTTTGCAAAATGCCGATCTTTACCGCCAAAGTCTGGAATCCATGGGACAGGGCTACGATGCATTGGCCTATGTCAATATCGCGGAGATGGGGGATGGCTTACCGGAAGCAGGGTTGCTGCTGTCGGTGGTGCCAACACCGACGGGTTTGAAGGCAGAAGCAGCACTGGCAAGCACGGATCTCTCCCTGTCTACGAAGTCCCAAATACGGGTGGGAAGGGGGGTGCTCTCAGCCTTTCCCGTTGGGAGTTCGGTGATTGCAGGACATGACCTAGCTGGAGCGATCGCCCAAGTGCAAACCTTGATCCGTCCCTACCCCCAGCTGCAAAACTTTGCCCATGAATTGGTGAGCCACCTAACCCACAACTGGAGCTTCCCCCTAGATTCTGAGTCCCTAGGATGGGCTACGGGAGACTATGCCCTAGCATTTTTGCCCAACCAGTCGGCGCGCCCAGAGTGGATATTGTTCTCTGAGTACCAAGATTCCGAGTCTGCTGCTGGGGCGATTACCCAGTTGGATAGCACTGCACGCTCAGCTGCCAAACTAACAGTCGGTGACATCGAACTGGAACAAACTAAGGTTACGGTATGGACAAAGCTTACGGCAATTGCTACCCAAAATGATGCTGCTGTAGCTGGAACCGTGGTCGCTGTCCATGCCCAGACTCCAACGGCGGTGCTGATCTCCAATTCCCTGGGGGCAATCGAGGAAACACTTACCCCGCCATCCTCTAACCTCCCCGAACCTCTGTCCGATCTTCCCAGCGACTCGTTGCAGATTGCATACTGGCAGCAACCAGTCAGAGCCGATTGGCTCGGTATTTCCTTGCCCGATATTGGTGAAGCATCACCCCTTTATCCCCTATGGCGGCGCTGGCAAACCAGCACTTGGGTTCGGCTCCCTAGTGAGACCCCAACTCTGCACCGGGGACAGATCCTGTTAACCTTTCACTCTTGAGAATTGCCCCCCGCTCCCATGAACGATCTCTTTCTCTATGAAGGCAAAGCCAAAATCCTTTATCGCACTACCGACCCTACGGTGCTACGGGTCGTCTACAAAGACGATGCCACAGCGTTCAATGCCCAAAAGCGCAGCACAATTGCTGGTAAAGGAGAACTTAACTGTGCGATCGCCACCTACATCCTTCAATACCTAGATACTCAAGGCATTCCCACCCATTTTCTATCCCAATCCAGCAGCCGGGAAATGCTGGTACAGGCGGTGACCATCGTCCCCCTAGAAGTGGTGGTTCGCAACCTCGCCGCTGGTAGTCTTTGCCAGCGCACTGGCATCCCCCTTGGCACCGAGCTGGCTCGACCGCTTGTAGAATTTTTTTATAAAAATGACGTCCTCGGCGATCCCCTATTCACCGAAGACCACATCGACTTGCTCCATCTGGCAACCCCGGAACAAGTCCAGTCCCTTAAGCGTCTGGCAATCGATATCAATCACCACTTGCAAACCCTCTTCGCCCCATGTCGTCTTACCTTGGTGGACTTCAAATTAGAGTTTGGACTGAATGCTTCAGGTCAATTGCTTCTGGCCGATGAGGTCAGCCCCGATACCTGCCGCCTCTGGGATCAAGTAACCGCCGATCCCCAAGAGCGGATCCTAGACAAGGATCGCTTCCGTCACGATCTCGGCAAAGTGGCTGATGCCTACGCTGAAGTCCTCAAACGCCTGCAGGAGAGTGGTAAAGTTAAGGGATTGTGAAGCAAAACACAGTTGATAAGGTGCTGGGGAGTATGAAAAAACAAATTTTTGTAGTGGTTATGGGCGGGTTGTGCACCCTTATGGCAGCCCCAGCTTTAGCCCAGAATCCTTCGACAATCCCCCTCCCTGCTCCGGGAACTGCACCCGTCGTGCCGGAAGAGCAGGTGTTGGTGGGGGAAGTGGTAATCAAGACCCCCGAAGGGCAGCCCCCGCTCCCGGCTGATCTAGAAAAGCAAATATATGACGTGATTAAGACTGTGCCAGGTCGTACCACCTCGCGATCGCTGCTGCAGGCAGATATCAACGCCGTATTTGGTACTGGATTTTTCTCCAATGTTCAAGCCGAACCCGAGGACACAGACATTGGGGTACGGGTGACCTTTTTCGTCTTACCTAACCCAGTACTCAAAACGGTCCGCACCCAGGGCACCCAAGTTCTCGAACCCGGCGTTATTGATCGTATCTTTAGCTCTCAGTATGGCAAAATCACCAACTTGCGCCAACTCCAAGCCAGTGTCAAGGAGCTGGAAAAGTACTATCAAGACCGGGGCTTTGCGATCGCCCAGATTGTGAACATTGGTGCTGAGCCCGATGGCGTTGTCACCCTGACCATTGCCGAAGGTGTCGTGGAAGACATTCAAGTTGCTTTTCTAAATGAAGACAACAAAACCACTACCGCCGAAGGCAAGCCTGTTACTGGCAATACCCGTCCATTCATCATCACCCGTGAGATGAGCCTTCAGCCTGGACAGGTGTTCAATCGCAACGTGGTTCAATCCGACCTGCAAAAAATATTTGGTTTGGGCATCTTCGATGACCTCAATATTGGCTTGGCCCCCGGCAAAAATCCCCAACAAGTCGTCGTTACCGTTAATGTCAAAGAACGTAATACGGGCTCGATTGCTGCTGGGGCAGGGCTCAGTTCCGCCACTGGACTCTTTGGCACCGTTAGCTTCCAGCAACAAAATTTGGGGGGGAACAATCAGAAAGTGGGGTTAGACATCCAAGCTGGGGAGCGAGACCTACTCTTTGATCTCAACTTTACCGATCCTTGGTTGGCAGGGGATCCCAATCGCACATCCTTCACGGCCAACATTTTCAACCGACGACTGTTCAGCTTTATTTTTGATACCCCAGTTGGTATTGGGGAAAATAACGACACCCCCCGGGTCAATCGTCTGGGCACTGGCTTCAGTTTCTCCCGTCCTCTTGGTGTTGGTGAAACTGCTTCCCTGGGGTTTCGCTATGAGCGGGTTACCATTACTAACAGCGGCGGGGATGTCAGTCCCTTTGACAGTTTGGGCAACCCTCTGAGTACCGATCCATCGGGGAATGATGATCTGTTGTTGCTGCAATTTGCCTACGCCAATGATCAGCGCAATAATCCCCAGCGACCCACCAGCGGCACTGTTTGGCGCTTCGCCACGGAGCAATCCCTGCCCTTCGGCAATGGCTCTATCTTCCTCAATCGCCTACGGGCTAGCTACAGCTTCTTTTTACCCGTCGATTTTCTGCGCTTTTCTGAAGGCCCCCAAGCTTTTGCCTTTAATCTTCAGGGCGGGACGATTTTTGGTACGCTCCCTCCCTATGAAGCCTTTCAGTTGGGGGGGGAACAACTCTGTGCGGGGGTGGGGTGAAGGTAAGATCGGTACGGGTCGCAGCTTTGCCCTATTTTCGGCGGAATATCGCTTTCCCATTATTAATATCGTTGGTGGCGTGTTGTTTTTCGACTACGGCACTGACCTAGGGTCGGGAGCAGCGGTACCAGGAAATCCGGCGGCAGTGCGGGGTAAGCCCGGCAGCGGTGGCGGTTACGGCGTTGGTGTGCGGATTCAGTCGCCCCTTGGTGCTATTCGAGTTGATTACGGCATCGGCACTAATGGCGCGACGGAGTTCAGCTTTGGCATTGGTGAGAAGTTCTAGCATGGGGAGCCAGCATACGATCGCCCGGGCTGTCCATCGCCATGGCATCGGCCTACATACGGGACAAGAGTCGAAAGTCACCTTGCATCCTGCGCCACCCCATACGGGTCGGGTGTTTCGCAGGGGTGAAGCCAACCTGCCCGCAACGGTGGCAGTGGCGATCCCTAGCCAGCTATCCACCCTCCTGACCCATGGGGAGCTTACCGTACGCACACCTGAACATTTGCTATCGGCCTTGGCGGGATTAGAGATTGATAACGTCTGGATCGACCTAGAAGGCCCGGAAATTCCCATTCTCGATGGCTCTGCCTTACCTTGGGTCAATGCCATTCTCGAGGCGGGTCGGATCAACCAAAGCATCCCCAAAACCATTCGCCCCATCACGCAACCCATAACTATTTGGGAAGGAGATGCCTTTGTCAGCGCTATTCCCTCTCCCGAAGTGCGCCTAACCTACGGCATTGAGTTTGACTCGGCGGCGATCGGCACCCAATGGGTAAGCTGGTCACCATCGGTGGATGGTTATATCGCGGCGATCGCCCCAGCCCGCACCTTTACCCTGGCCAAATATTTAGAGCCATTGCGAGCGGCGGGACTAATTCAGGGAGGCTCCCTCAACAATGCGATTGTCTGTGACGATCAGCACTGGTTGAATCCTCCCCTGCGTTTTGAGCTGGAGCCGTGTCGCCATAAGCTATTAGATTTGATTGGGGATTTGAGCCTCTTAGGAGCATTGCCCCAAGGGCATATCGTGGCCTACAAAGCCAGCCATACCCTCCACAGCAAATTTGCCCAGGCAGTGCAGTTGCAGTGCCCCCCTGTGGTTGATAATAGGCAGTGAACTGAATTCGGCGACTGTGATTGATGACTGCTGACCTTAATACTTCCCTACTGACCATAGAACAGATTCAAAAACTATTGCCCCACCGTTATCCTTTTCTTCTAGTGGATCGGATTGTAGTTAACAATCTGGGGAAGTCAGCGGTCGGTATTAAGAATGTCACCATTAATGAGCCTTTTTTTCAAGGACACTTCCCCCATCGCCCGATTATGCCAGGGGTGCTGATCGTAGAAGCGATGGCCCAGGTGGGTGGGATCGTCCTAGCTCAGTTGCCCGACTACATCGGTCAGCTTTCCCTATTTGCTGGCATTGATCGGGTGCGCTTCCGCCGTCCGGTAGTTCCGGGAGATCAATTGGTGATTACAGCGGAACTGCTGGAAGTGAAGCGGAAACGTTTTGGCAAAATGCAAGCAAAGGCTGAGGTCGGTGGACAGTTGGTCTGTGACGGTACACTCATGTTTGCCCTAGTGGAATGACAGCGATGATGCCAGGTGCCATTCACCCCACTGCCATGGTGCATCCCACCGCGCAATTGCATCCTACCGTTGAGGTTGGGGCCTATGCGGTGATTGGAGAGCAGGTCAAAGTTGGTGCCTACACTACCATCGGACACCATGCGGTGATCGAGCGCTGGACTGAAATTGGCGATCGCAATCTAATTTTTCCGGGAGCGGCGATTGGTCTTGAGTCCCAGGATTTGAAATATGGCGGGGCCCAGAGCTTTGTCAAAATTGGCCACGACAACCGAATTCGGGAGTATGTCACCATCAATCGCGCTACGGGAGAGGGCGAAGAAACCGTAATCGGCGACGGTAATTTACTAATGGCCTATGTGCATGTGGCCCATAATTGCCATGTTGGCGATCGGGTGGTGATTGCCAATTCAGTGGCTCTGGCTGGCCATGTGGTCATTGAGTCCCGGGCGACGATTGGCGGCTTAGTTGGCATCCATCAGTTCACCCATGTCGGCAGGCTATCGATGGTGGGGGGCATGAGTCGGGTAGATCGGGATGTCCCTCCTTACATGATTGTGGAGGGGAACCCTTCACGGGTGCGAGGAATTAACCGCATCGGCGTCGAGCGGGCTGGTTTGGGCGAAGAAACTCAGCACCTTTTGAAACAGGCCTTTCGCTGGCTCTACCTCAGGCAAATTCCCCTTGCGGAAGCGTTGAGTAAACTTACCGAGTATCAGAATGATCCCCATATTGCTCACTTGACTCAGTTTTTGCATGATTCACTGCATCTCGAGGGAAGAAGGGGGCTGATTCCCCATAAATCTTAGTGGGCGGGGGAATAAACGATTTTGCGTCAAAATGATTTATTTTTGACGGCTTATGAAATAATATCTCCAGTTAGGGCGCATTTTAACGGGCAATGACAGAACAGCAAGATCAAGATACAGCCGTCTCTGGGTTTGATGATCTCCTTGAGGACGATCAAATCCAAGGCGAAGCCGATAGCACTACTAAGCACAATTTTTACAACTATTCTGTCGGCGATTCTTACTTGACAATTGATGATCAGGACGGTACTGACCTACTGATGTTCAAGCATGCTACATCCCGGGAAATCGTGATTGAAAAGCGGGATGAAGACAACTTCTGCGTCATTTTTTATAAGGGCGAGCCGGTTCTTGAAATGCGTGGAGTTGAATACATCCAAACTGCGGATGGAGTCTTTTCTCTGGAGCGTTGGGGCATTCGTTAGGCTTTTGCCAAGGTACTTACGCGAAAAGTTGAATTTAGGGCTCTGCCAATTACGGCGCTGGTGGCCGGAGGAACAGTCCTAGGACATTGTGGATGCTGCTGGTTTGATCGGCACGGTGTAGCGGGGTTTCACCCAGGGTCATAGCTGTGGAGCTGCCGCCGTCGAGGTTAAGCGCATCCATCGCTCCGAGGGATTTGAGCACGGTGATCGCCTCGGACAGGGTGGGCATGATGCCTTTTTCTGTGGGCTCGATGGTTACCCAGAGTAACTCCCCGGGTTTAGATGTAGTGCGATCGCACTCCGTCTTGCCCTCTGGGTGGCAAAGGCGGGGTTGAACCCTTCGCCAGCGACATCCAGCACCGGCACGCCCCGCCGCATAAGCAGGGGGCCAGCGCCAAGAAGGTGGGGAAATCTGGCAAAACCACTGGGGCGGTAGGCATAGCGTCCACGGACAGCAGTGCCGATGGGAAGTTTGGCGGCAAACCCAGGTTCTTGGCGGGCAACCAGGAGGTAGCCATCGGCAGGAATGGGGATCTGCTCCGTGCCCGAAGCGGCTGCTAAACGCTGGGAGACCACGAGATCGCCTGCCACAGTAATTAAAAGCTCTCCATTCGTCACGGGCACATAGACGGCTCCCCAGGTGGGCGTATAGCGGGCTAAACCCCTCTGGACATAGCCGCTGTTGAGATTGGTTAGGGGAATTGCCTGTTGATTGGGCAGGATTAGCTCTTCGGTGTAGGTGAAGCGGTCAATCAGTACCTCACCCGCATCATTCCAGGCGATCGTCCCACGATTGAGGGCTGTTCCGGCATACCACTGACCATCGGAGCGTAACGCTCCCACCGGCAAACGGCGATCGCGATTGAAAAAGCCACCATTAATTAGGGCGACAGCGGGCCACTGCTGACGAAAGACAGTGAGGGGTTGGGTGCCGGTCATGCCCTGCCCCGGACGCCAAAGGGGGCGCATCATTACCCCGGAGCGTTGCAAATCGAGGCTGAGGGTATTGACCCAAAAGGTGGTGCCATTGGGGAGTACTACCGGACCCTGCTGATGCCTGATGCCATCGCTCCACTGAATCGAACGCGATCGCGGGGGCATTTCCGGTTGGACGGTCAGAACTAGGCGGACGGGATCGCTTAGTAGCTCCACCACGGGCTTGGTCGCTGGCGCTACGCTTAGGTCTAGGCGAGCGCTGCCGGGCTGCCCCCGAAGAACAACCCGTTTGAACCATGTCCCCGATGCCTCGCCAAGTTTCAGCGTTGGAGGTAACTCCGCCCCCACTGCCAAAATCACCTGATCTCCCTGTTGTACCAGCTGCCATGGAGCGCGCTGGGACATCTCTAAAACCACCCGATCCGGTTGGCGGCGGATGGCTAGGATTTGCGCACTGGGCGTGGAGATGCGCAGCGTGCCGTCCTTGAGTTCTGTGCGCCAAGGTTGCTTCACAGCATTGCTGATCGAGCCTAGGTCGATAAAGCGCGATCGCGCCGGTTGGTCAAAGACGACTGGGGCAAAAAATGGACTGGAAAACCAACTAAGGCGTTGCGTCTGGGACTGGGCAGAGTTGAGAAATGTAACCCCCAGGGCCCGTTGCACCCAGCTCTCCTCCACGTATAGGCGCGGCTGCCCATCCACTGCCCGTTGCAGCCAACGGGCAGACCAGTTCTGTCCATTGAGCACCACTGTTGCCCCTTCTTCAGCCCTAAGGGGAACCGATGCTGTTACCACTAGGGCGATCGCCCCCGCCATGCCGACGCGCTGCCACATACTTCGATTTTTCACCCGCACCTTAAATGCCCTGACAGTAGCAGATTCAAAATTTTGGCAGTCTCCCGCAAACATGATTTAACAAAACCAGCTTCCTAAAAAGGAAATGTTATGATGTCCACCACGCTAGGAGTGTCTAAAAGTGGCTCCCTGCCCCTTTTAGGCTGAGATTACATCCTTAGAACCTGTGCGGTTCACACCGGCGTAGGAAAGCTAACTTTTGAGGATTCATTTATGACCGTTGGAATCAAAATCCCTGCCGCCCCCACCCGCCGTGGTGCTTTTCGGGGCACCCAGATGTATTGCGCTCGCCGAGGCACTATTACAGAAGAAATGCAGTATGTTGCCTGGAGGGAACATCTCCCTGTCGAGTTGGTTCGCTCTGAAGTCGCCCGCGGTCGGGCCATCATTCCGGCCAACTGTAACCATACCAACCTCGAACCCATGGCGATCGGCATTGCTTTTCAGTGCAAAGTTAATGCCAACATCGGTGCCTCTCCCAACTCCTCCGACATTGCCCAGGAACTAGAAAAGCTCCATCTAGCGGTTAAATACGGTGCTGACACGGTGATGGATCTCTCCACTGGTGGGGGGAATCTCGACCAAATTCGCACAGCCATCATCCAAGCGTCCCCCGTTCCCATTGGCACAGTGCCGGTCTATCAAACCCTTGAATCTGTCCACGGTCGGGTGGAAAATCTGACTGCCGATGACTTTCTGCACATTATCGAACTCCATGCCCAGCAGGGTGTCGATTACCAAACCATCCATGCCGGCATCCTCATTGAACATTTGCCCCTAGTGCGCCATCGGATCACCGGCATTGTTTCCCGGGGTGGTGGTATTTTGGCCAAGTGGATGCTCCACCACCACAAGCAAAATCCCCTCTTCACCCACTTTGACGACATTATCGAAATTTTCAAAAAATACGATGTGTCCTTTAGTTTGGGGGATTCCCTGCGCCCCGGATGCCTCCACGATGCTTCCGATGCCGCCCAACTGGCTGAGCTAAAAACCCTTGGTCAACTGACCCGTCGAGCCTGGGAGCATGATATTCAGGTGATGGTAGAAGGCCCGGGCCATGTGCCGATGGATCAGATTGAGTTCAATGTCCGCAAGCAGATGGAAGAGTGCTCCGAAGCCCCATTTTATGTGTTGGGGCCGCTGGTCACGGATATTGCCCCTGGCTATGACCACATCACCTCGGCGATCGGAGCGCATGGCCGGATGGTATGGCACAGCCATGCTTGCTACGTCACACCAAGGAACACCTGGGACTGCCCAATGCCGAAGATGTGCGCAACGGTTTGATCGCCTAT
>JAAUUH010000023.1 GCA_012031145.1 Oscillatoriales cyanobacterium SM2_2_1
TGCGACTCTAACTGACTGGGGGTTGGGTCCCCTGTCTCTCTGTTTGGTTTTACCAGCTTCTCAACGGTTTTCCGGTTGACCATAAACTGTTTGGCAACTTTACGTATTGATGTTTTTCCTGCTACGTGGACATCTACTATATTTTTTCTTGGATCTACTGAATATGGCATGGTTCTATCGCTAGGTTCATTTTGTTAAACTCTGCTTACTGCACCTTGCATTTGCTCAATAGACTGTAATATCCTCCATTACATGGGATTTAATTAATAACCGAAGAAATGACCATGTATAGCTGTAAATAACTTGGTTGGGACGGGATGCAGGGGTGAAATCCCTAGCTGGGCGCGCAGCCCCCAAACCCCCTTTCCTGTGATGCCCGAACCTACCCGAATATGGCTATGGCTGTAAATATCTCAACTATTCAGCCACACTTATCCTGTGATTTTCCCAATACAAGAACCGTCTCAGGTTGTATGCTGAATTCCGCAAACCAATCACTGCCAATGCTCGAGTCAGACCGATACAGCAAATCATTTTTCCACCCATACTTGTCACCCATTGATCGAACACATGCTCAACGTTTGCCCGGATTCTCGACCGAGATTGATTCGCTAATTTCTCTTCGCTTGTCAGCTTGCAATTCCGATAATTTCTTTGATGAACCTCGCTGACACAGCTAACTCTCTCTAGCAACCACTGCATTTTCTCACTACAGTAGGCATTATCTCTGCCGGGTCTTCTTCTAGCTCACTTTTGCAGCAGTAACAAGCGGTAATAGATTCCGTGCTATTCGTCCAGATGCGTTTGCAGTTCAGCCAATATCCAGCTGACTTTGGATTGGAGCCACGCCATCACGTCCTGGCGTTGCTGGACACTCAAATATTTCACCGAACCCTGATGCACTAGTCTCAATCCTGCTGCACTTAGTAGGGTGTACAACTGACTCTATTTACTGATGAAGCCGGAACTGACCGCCAAAACCTTTTGAATCTGCCAATGTTTTTAGCGCATAACAACATTTTCACTGTCACCGCTCGCTTCATCTCATGGGATTAGGGTTTGATTCAACGAGGGTTTTAGGATCCTCCTATGCCATGATTTGAAGTTACGGTTACTCTCTCCTTCCTATTTTCATATGCCATTTAAGTTTGCTAAGTCATCGGTAACGCCCAGCGCAACAATAGGGTAACCGCTTCCTTTGTATGCATGGAACCGCCACAGCCCAATTACCAATTGATTACACTGGGATTCAATGGAGAGTGTTACGGGGGCAGCAATAGAATTGATAGTTTTGCCCCAAAAAGCTGAAAGTGCTTTATTTCGTCCCCGTAATTGAGAATAGCTAGAGTTTTGGTCGCCGAGGTTTTGCCTGAAATCCTTATCTAACAATCTTTTTAACCCTATCGGAACGTTGGGATTTGAACCCAAGACCCCCACTACCCCAAAGTGGTGCGCTACCAAGCTGCGCTACGTCCCGCGTTTTTATAAGCTTATCTAGGTTATCACAAGGAAAAAAAATGCGCACTCGACTGATCTAAAATTCTTGTAGAATAAAGTCATGGTACTGATGAGGTCGTTATGACACCTAAATTCTGGACGGCGGTTGCCCTGGGTTCCACAATGGTCGTATCGGCTCCGGTCTGGGCGAATTGTATTCCCTTGCCGGTGGTGGGTGGTTCAGGGACGCGGATTACGAAGAAGTTGTCTCCTGGTGGAACCCTTGTGACGGGGGATAACTGGAATACAGATTTTGTAGTGCCCACGGATCGGGTGTTTAGTCGGTTTGTCGTGACCGTAACACCGCGCAATCAGGGGAGCTATTCCTTGAATTTTTACTTAAAGTATCCCGATAATTCCGCAGATCGTTTTTTTAGCCGGGAGCCCATCACTCTGGAAAAGGATCGGCCCGTACGTCAGGTAGGGCGGGTGCGATCGCCCAAGGATCAGCCCTTTCAGGTCAATGTGTTTGTAGGCGGATTTGAGGCCATTGGCAACACCGTGCAGATCCAGGTGGATGGATGCACCCGCTGAGCGGACTAGTTGGGGTGGTGGTGGCGCTAGCACTAGCTCCGACCTGTCCGAAGCACTTTCCCGAAATGGCGGCGCAGTTGACAGCAGAGTTGCCAGAGTATCTGTCACGGCAATATGCTCGCCTTCGGAGTCCGGTGGAGGTAGTGTCCGTGGGGATGCCGGAGCTGGAGCCGCTACCCTTAGCAGATCGGCAATTCATTCCCGATGACCCAAAACAGCTATTTGTGGCGATCGCCGAGCGCCCAACCGGTGGCGTTAAGGTTGTCCAGCGGTTCTACTGGTTGTTTCTAACCCGAACCTCGCGAGGGTGGCGGTTGGTGATGACGTTCATGCGGGTGGGAACGGCACCGCCCGTGGATGTCAGTGATGGGGCGATCGCCCAGTCGGTGCAGCGATGGCTACGAACCTATTGCCCTTGAATCTCTTGGAGGGTCTGCCAGCCAGGAATCCAAAGGGAGCGTCGCTTGAGGGTTTGGGCGTTGAGCCAAAACCGTATGCCGGGGTCGCAGGCGGCTTGGAGTTCAGCGAATACCAATTCATGCTGATTTTTACGATTGACAACCAAAAAGTGCCGCCAGCCCATCGTTTTTTGTTGGGCAGTCCACTTAGACCCGACTAAGTGGGGAAACTTTTGCTTGCGGGCTGTCATGGCGCTGTCCGTAAAATTCAATGCGATAGTGGCTGATGTCCACACCGGTTTCACGGGACACCCGATCAATAACTTCTTGGGGCAACGTGATCTGAATGTCTAGAATTTCCATAGTATCTAGGCAATGGACATGGCTATGGGGTTCACTAACACTGCCATAGAGTCGCCCGCCTGACTGTTCAACACATTCCACAATGCCATTAGCCGCGAGGGCTTCTAGGTTTTGGTAGACCGAAGTATGACCGATGGGCTTGCCTAAATGATTGAGACGATCATAGATTTCCCGAGCAGAAAGGTGTTCACCGGTTTCCCAAAGCAGCTCCAGAATGAATCGGCGCTGACGACTCACGCGCATCCCTAGATCTTGGCATCGTTTAAGGGCGTGCTCAAGGGAAGTGGAAATCTGCAGTGGGGAACTGGTGGGGAGCATGAACGGTGGCAATGAAATCTTGGTAGAGCTGATTTGCTAAATATCTTATTATAAGGCACTAAGCACCAAGAATAACAAAGTGTTGGTTTAATTTGCCGGTTTTTTGACTTTGTTCTGCTCGTGGACACGCCGCAGAACGCCATTGATGAAGCGATAACCATCTTCGCTACTGTATTGCTTAGCCAGTTCTACGATTTCGTTAATCACAATGTTATGGGGGACTTGGAGGTAATGCATTTCCGCAACAGCGAGGCGGAGTAGGTCCCGATCTAAGTGGGCCAGACGGTTGAGTTGCCAGTCCACCATGGCTTGGCTAAGTGTTTCATCTATGGGCGATCGCATTTTGTGGACGGTGCCCAAAAGCTTGAGGGTATAACTGCGCACATCTTGGTGTTGGGCAAACTGGAGGGTGGGAGGGAAGTCTAGGGCCTTGCCAAGGCGGTTAATGGCGATGCGGGTCTGCTCGAGGGCTTCGCGCATCAGGCTCTGGGAAACTTTAAGATCACTGCGGGGATCTCCAGAACGGGTCTCGCTGTCAAGGAGCTTGTCTTGAATCCGTTGGGCATTGGCGCTAGCTTGTAGCAGGATCTCGCGGGTTTCTTCGGTCAGAGCCTGCACCACGGCGGTCAAAATGTTTTCGAGTGATGGCCCGCTAAGATCATCGGCATGGGTAGATAACTGCCCCATACAAAGGAGCGCGAGTTCGCGGGCGACGTGGCGTGCTTGCATGAATTCACAAAAATAGGAATTTAGCGGGTGGTGCAGACCCAAGCTTGGACACGACAGGAGCGGGAACTACAACCATCAAGGGCATTGGTTTCCGCTTGGGCACGGGTCTCAGCCCAGCCCCAACCCATGGACTTATCATCCTTAGCCACAGCACCGCAGGCATTTTTGAACCAGATCCGCACCTGACAGCCAGTTTCGCCACACTCGGCGATTGCATTTTTTTCGGCATCACTGCGGGAGTTAAAATCATAGGCATAGCCCCAGGAGCCAGATTCGGAGGTGGCGATCGCGCCGTAGAAATCTTGGGCCACAGCCAAACCCAACCCCATAACTTGGGCGACTACGGTGCCAGCAAGCCATAACGTGAGATGGCGGAGATGGAGACGGGACTGGAAGTTTCGACGCATGGCGGTACCTGAAAGTCGAGTCAATAAAGGAGGGAAGAAACTTAGTATGATGCTCAAGTTAAGAACTGAGTATATACGAAATTATGGCGCAAACCCATCAGGTCACAATTCACCACCAGGGCGAGGTTAAAACTATTGTCGTTCCCGAAGATCAAACAATCCTCGAAGCGGCCCAAGCCCAGGGACTGGACTTACCCTGCTCCTGTTTAGCGGGGATCTGCACCAGTTGCGCCGCCCAACTAGTGGCGGGAACGGTAGACCAAAGCGAGGGCATGGGGGATGATGTGGCCAGCCTAGGGTACGCCCTACTATGTGTGACCTATCCGCGATCCGACGTGGAGGTGATCAGCAGTAAGGAGGAGGAGGTCTATCGCATCCGTTTTGGCAGCGGCGCCTAGGTCAGGTTAGGGTAATCCCAGTTGACGGCGGGCCTCAAAGAGCCCAAGGGCAGCACTAACCGAAAGATTGAGGCTGCGCACCTTGGGGTGAGTCATGGGAATGTAAACGGCGGGATGCTCCTGCAGAAGGGATTCGGGCAAGCCAGCGCTTTCACTGCCAAATAACAGCCAGTCATTGGGAAGGTATCGAAAGTCGCGAAAGTGATGGGTGCCTCGGGCGCTGAAGCAAACCCAGCGGCGATCGCCCGCTGCGGCCCTTAGGGACTGTAAATTGCCATGGACAGTCACGGAGACATATTCCCAGTAGTCGATGCCAGCTCGTTTTAGGGTGCGATCATTGATTTCAAAGCCTAGGGGTTCCACCAAGTGCAGTGGTGTTTGAGTGGCAGCGCAGGTGCGGGCAATATTGCCCGTATTGGGTGGAATTTCAGGATAGATCAGGGCAATCGAAAGCATGTCAGCGACACCACAATTGACGACGAATGTAACAGAATCTTAAGATAGCGAACATCTGGTACGCTCGATTTAGCCACAGCAGGATAGGGATAGGTAAGAAACACACATGAGTGGACGTAAGGGCAATCTCAAGTCAGAACCATGGCAGCAACGGTTGCTACAGGCATTCAAAAATGATCTCATCACAGGACTTTTGGTGGTGATCCCCCTAGCCACCACCATTTGGCTGACCTACACCCTGGCAAGCTGGGTGATTGCTTTGCTCACCAGTATTCCCAAGCAGTTAAGTCCGTTTATGGGGTTCAATCCACTGCTGGTCGATGTTATTAATTTTGTCATCGGTTTGTCGGTGCCATTGCTGGGGATTACGTTTGTTGGTCTCATGGCACGGAACATTGGCGGGCAGTGGCTGCTGCGCAATGGCGAAACGTTTTTTCTGTCGATTCCCTTGGCTGGGCCGATCTATAAGACCCTGAAGCAACTGCTGGAAACCGTGCTTCGAGATTCTAGTGAGCAGTTTCGCCGCGTGGTGTTGCTAGAGTATCCGCGTCCGGGGATTTGGCAAATTGGGCTAGTGACGGGGGTGATCGGCGGGGAGGTGGAGGAGCGGTTGCAGCGCCCAGTACTGAGTGTATTTTTACCAACAACTCCCAATCCAACAACGGGCTGGTATGCCATTGTGCCCGAGGCGGATGTGATTAATCTCAATATTTCAGTGGAAGATGCCTTTAAGTTGGTTGTTTCGGGGGGGATCGTGGCCCCCGATACCCTTATTCCCCGGGCTGCCAAGCTGGACTTGCGGCTTGATGGCTCTGAGTCCTGAGGTGAGGCGACTTTTGCTTTTGGGGTAGCACCGGGCGAAGGGCCGCCGCTGAAGTTGGCGATCTGCCTGCCCGTGGATGGAGGACTTTTGTCACAGGAAGTATGGAGCACATTACCCATATCGGCGTGTTGGTGGATTGCTCCCAAATTGAGGAGGTTCTGACCTATCGTGTGCCGCCGGAGTGGTCGGTGCAAGTGGGGGATATTCTCACAGTACCCCTGGGGAGTCGCTACGTTGCTGGGATCGCACTTCAAGTGGGTGTAGATCCGGGCGATCGCCCCTGTAAGCCCATTGCGGCAGTGGTACGGTCGGGATTGTTACCGGCAGATTTTTGGCAGTTGCTACACTTGACGGCCACCTATTACCGCACCCCCCTGTGGCAGGTGGTAAAAACGGCGCTGCCACCGAAACTGTTGGATCGGGCCAACTACCGCCTACGTGTTATTGGCGAATCCCAAGCCCTAACGGGAGCGGCTCGGGAAGTTTGGGAGTTTTTACAGCCCTATCGCGATCGCCCCCAGGGAGTCAGCCGCAGCTTGATGTACCAGAGATTAGGGAACACAGCGGTGCTGGGTTGCCAAGTCCTGCAACGTCTGGGTTGTGTGGAAAGTTTTTTGGTGTTGCCGCCTAAGCCCCAACCGCGGATGGTGAACTATGTGGCGCTGCTGGATCCCCACGCCGCCCAGACAGCGCGGCAGCAGGAAATTTTGGGAGTTTTGCAACGCTGCCATGGGGAGTGCGCCCAAAGTGAGTTACTGAAACTGGCGCGAACTACCTCTGCCAGCCTCAAACAGCTTCAAAAACTGGGAGCAATTGTCCTAGAGACGCGGGAGGTGCTGCGGGTGGGGGGCAAGGATCATCCTGTGGCCCGCGATTGCCCGCCCGACCTCACTGAACCGCAGCGGGCAGCCCTGGAACAGATTTTGCCGACCCTCGGGCAACGGCACAGCCACGAATTTCTCCTCTATGGAATTACGGGATCGGGAAAAACGGAAGTCTATTTGCGGGCGATCGCCCATGGGTTAGCCCAGGGTTTATCGGCTTTGGTTTTGGTACCCGAAATTGGTCTGACCCCCCAGCTTACGGATCGGTTTCGGGCGCGGTTTGGTGATGCCTGCGTGTTTCAATACCACAGCCAACTCTCCGATGGCGAGCGGTTCGACACCTGGCGCTTAAGCCTGCGCCCCCAACCCCAAGTGCTCATCGGTACCCGCTCGGCAGTATTCCTGCCCCTACCTAACCTGGGGCTCATTATTCTGGACGAAGAGCACGACAGCAGTTTTAAGCAGGATCAACCCCTCCCCTGCTACCATGCTCGCACCGTGGCCCAGTGGCGATCGCACCTTCAGGGCATCCCCATTATTTACGGCTCCGCTACCCCCTCGACGGATCTATGGCATCGGTCAGAAAACCTTGACCTGACGCGGCTAGAACTGCCCCAGCGAATCGGCGATCGCCCCCGCCCGCCAATTGGCGTTGTGGATATGCGGGAAGAGCTCCGGGCAGGAAACTGGTCGATGTTTAGTCGCACCCTGAAAACGGCGATCGCCCAGATGCTCAGCCAAAGGCACCAGGGTATCCTTTTTGTGCCCCGCCGCGGACATAGTACCTTTGTCTCCTGCCGCAGTTGTGGCCATGTGATGATGTGTCCCCATTGTGATGTTTCGCTCACCTACCACCACAATGGACTGCTGCGCTGTCATTACTGTAACTACAGTCTGGCACAGCCCGACCGCTGCCCCGTCTGCCAATCTACCTATTTCAAGTTTTTTGGCACCGGCACCCAAAAGGTGGTGCAGGAACTGGAACAGCTTTTTCCCAGCGCCCGCCTACTGCGGTTTGACAGCGACACCACCCAACGTAAGGATGCCTACCGCCAAATGCTGGATCAGTTTCGTGGTGGGGAAGCCGACCTGTTAATTGGCACCCAAATGCTCACCAAAGGCATGGACATTCCCCAAGTTACCTTAGTTGGCATCATGGCCGCCGATGGGCAGCTCCACTTTAGCGACTTTCGCGCCGGGGAACGGGCGATGCAAACTCTGCTGCAAGTAGCGGGTCGTGCCGGACGTGGGGAGCAGCCGGGACAAGTTATCCTGCAAACCTATTCCCCAGAGCATCCAGTGATTCAAGCGGTCTGTGCCTACGACTGGGAGGGTTTTATGGTTTCAGAATTGGATCAACGCCGGGCATTTGCCTATCCTCCCTTTGGTCAGTTGGCGCTGCTGCATTTCAGTGGTCAAGTTGCCGAACACGTCATGGCGGCCGCTGGGGCGATCGCCCAGGTTTTAACGCAGCAGACCAAGGGCATAGTGCTGGGCCCAGCTCCAGCCACGATCGCCAAGGTTGCTGATCGCTACCGTTGGCAAATTCTGGTCAAGTATCCACCCGACTGCCCCCTCGACCTGCCAGAGCTGGAGATCCTTAGGGCCCAATTGCCCCACCGACAGGTTCGCCTGACCCTCGACATCGATCCTCTCCAGATCCTTTAGCGCCATTCCCTGCCAACAGCGACCCCACGGGGGAGCGATACAATACATAGGATTCCATCTCCATTGCCATGAGCCGCAGCCAAAAAATTCGTGCCGCCGAGGTCTTAATTCGCCTCAAGCGTCTCTACCCCTACGCCCCCTGCACCCTGACCGCCGAAACCCCGGTGCAGCTTTTGGTGGCTGTGATCCTGTCGGCCCAGTGCACCGATGAGCGAGTCAATATGGTCACGCCCGAACTATTTCGCCGTTTCCCCGACGCCGCTGCGATCGCCCAAGCCGACCTCGACGATCTAATGGAGCTGGTGCGCTCTACTGGCTTCTATCGCAACAAAGCCAAAAATATCCAAGCCACCTGCCAAATCCTCACCACGCAATACCAAGGGCGCGTCCCCGACCGAATGGACGACCTACTGAAATTGCCCGGTGTCGCCCGTAAGACGGCTAATGTGGTCTTGGCCCACGCCTATGGCATCAATGCGGGAGTCACCGTTGACACCCATGTCAAAAGGCTCGCCAACCGCCTTGGTTTTACCAAGCATGACGAGCCTCTTAAAATTGAACGGGATCTAATGAAGCTAATTCCCCAGGAGGATTGGGAAAACTGGTCTATTCGGCTGATTTACCATGGGCGGGCCGTTTGCAATGCCCGCAAGCCGGAATGCGATCGCTGTGACCTATCTGATTTGTGCCCCAGCGCCCCAAAGGAGTCCCGCAGACCGCCTCAGAACTCGGGGGAGACAGCGGAAAAAATTGCCTAGGGCGCGTCATCAGTTCAAGATAGAAGTCTTAAGGAGGATAGAAGCCCTAGGGAATCAGTGTTGCCGCGCCATCAAATTTTACGATTTGCCAGGCTAGGGGCTGAAACCCTTGCCGTAAAAGTATTTGACAGTTATTTGACAGTTAAATGAGTAAGAACCCCTAGCCTTCTTTGTTGATAAAAGGCAGGAGGGCAATAATGCGAGCCCGTTTGATCGCGGTGCCAAGGGCGCGCTGCTGCTTTGCTGTCAACCCCGTAATCCGTCGAGGGAGAATCTTGCCCCGCTCGGTGATGTATTTGCGCAAGAAATCGACATCTTTGTAGTCAATGGGCGTATCGGGATGGAGCGGAGAAAGCCGCTTCCGGTAAAAGGGTGTGGTCATCGTTACTTAATCTCTTTATGAACAGTATGTTTGTTGCAGTGGGGGCAGAATTTTTTAAGTTCTAACCGTGCGGTGGTATTACGACGGTTTTTCATTGTCGTGTAGCGCGATACGCCGGGCGATCGCTTATTGGCATTTGTCCGGCATTCGGTACATTCAAGGGTGATGACAATCCGTACCCCTTTAGCTTTGGCCATGGTGCTGTTTATTAGTAGACGCGGTCTTTTAATTTATCACATTAATTTTCCGGTGCGCAATCTTACCCAAAACCGACGTGATGCCTAAAGGAGTGTCAAGGTGCTGCTGCCGATTCCCAACTGTAGTCCCACGGTTGGGGTCATGGGCAATAGGGTCGTTAGCATCCACAATAGAATGCCCAGCCCCAAGCTATCGCGATCGCCCTCCACCTCAGAAAGCTCGTCTAGCATGGGACGTTCCTGGTTGCGGCGCAAAATCAAAATCAATCCCCCCCAATAAAGCGCTAAGGGATTAATCAGCGTTGACACCGCCAGTAAAACTAGGGTAACCACGCCTACGCCCGCCGCTGTTCGCCGACCGTACATGGCTTGCACCAACCGCCCCCCATCCAACTGACCAACGGGCAGGAGATTGAGGGCAGTGCCGACCATGCCAAACCAGCCAATCACGGCCAAAATGTGAACGCCCACATAGTCGGCGCTGAGGGCATCGCCCAAGATCACCTTACCTAAAAGCCCCCCCAGCATTGAGGATTGGAACAGGCGGCAGGGCACCTCCAACGTGCCCCAACCTTTGGCGGAGCAATAAAGACCAGCCACCAAACACGCCAAGGACAGGAACCCACCCACTAAAGCCGGGGCGATCGCCAAGTCAAACAGTGCCGTTCGGCTGGGGAGGGGCGACAGAAAACGATGGAACGCCCCAAAGAGCCCCAGTTGGGACGACGGCAGGAGAAAGGGCCAACTTAGCTGAACCCGATAGTGGCGGGTGACTAGTCGCAATCCCCCCTCCCGCAGTCCCCAAATGCCGAGGAACAGGGACGACCACCCGATGACCTCAATCCAGGGTGTGGGCTGCGCCAAGCCGCCGCTAGTCAGTTGTTGCATCACGCTGCCCACGGTATAGACCGATGTCAGTAATAGCACGAGCGCCAAAACCTGCTGGGATGGTAGCTCACCCGTTTGGCTGAGCGCTTGGGGTAATACGATCACCACTGGCTTGCCCTGCTGACCTTCCACCAAAAAGAGGGTGAACCGATCGCCTAGCTTTTCCTGGAGCCGTTTCTGAAGTTGCCCATAGGCCAAGTGGGCCGGGGCCCGTAAATTTCCCCGACAGATCGCTCCCCCTTGGTAGGTGCCCACCTCTGTGGCATAGAACGTGTCCACACTAAAAATACTTTGCAGGGCTTTGCGATCGGACTCATCCATGGACAAAGGAGCGGTCGGGGAGGCATTGGCCTTAGCCAACTTCTGCTCTTGATTAACCAAGAATACGTAAACCATGGTTGAACCCACCAACAGCAGCAACAGGGCCGAAAGGTCCAAAAAAATGCCCAGACCAAATAGTCCAAAATAGGTTACCCATGGCAACAATAGCGCCACCAGTCGCAGCCACGACAAAAAAGCAGCAGTACCCATACCCCGCGATCGCCAGTACCCCCACCCTAACAGCGCTAAGGTAAGGGCCACAACAGCAAAGGGTAGGTAAGAAGGAGAAGCCATAGTCACTGAGCCAAATACGCACCTCATTGTACTCCTTGACTTCTCTTCCGCAGAGCACGCACCTATGACATAATCAACTAATAGCCTATCGAGAAACCGTGGTTTTCTGTCCTGTCAACCCCAGTCGCCAATGACATCCGGGCGATGGATAGGGATCCATTTCTTGGTAGCACTCAGTTGCCCCAATTAATTCGGGGCGCTGCGCCTAGGAAGGTTTTGTTCGCTAAATTACAGTCCTGATTGGAATTAAGGAGAATCTATGGGCATCGCCGTAGAGCACGTCACCAAAAAGTTTGGGGAATTTCTAGCCATTGACGATGTTTGCCTCCAAGTGCCCACGGGCAGTTTGGTTGCACTTCTCGGACCCTCTGGTTCCGGTAAGTCTACCCTCCTGCGGATGATTGCCGGACTAGAGTCCCCCGATCAGGGGCGGATCGTGCTTACGGGTGAAGATGCTACCCAAAAGGATGTGCGCGATCGCGATATTGGCTTTGTGTTTCAGCACTATGCCCTGTTTAAGCATATGACTGTCCGTAAAAATATTGCCTTTGGGTTGGAGATTCGTAAGCAGCCCCGCCCAAAAATTCGCGCCCGGGTCGAAGAACTTCTAGAGCTGGTGCAACTAAAGGGATTGGGTGATCGCTACCCCCATCAACTTTCCGGTGGGCAGCGGCAGCGGGTGGCCCTAGCCCGGGCCCTAGCCGTAGAACCTAGCATTTTGCTCCTAGATGAACCCTTTGGAGCCCTCGATGCCAAGGTGCGCCAAGAACTCCGCAGTTGGCTGCGTCATCTCCACGACGATGTGCATGTCACCACTGTGTTTGTCACCCATGACCAAGAAGAAGCCATGGAGGTCTCTGACTATGTGGTGGTGATGCACCGTGGCCGCGTTGAACAGGTGGGTACCCCAGCCGAAATTTACGATCGCCCCCAAACGTCCTTTGTGATGAGTTTTATCGGGCCCGTGAATATTTTGCCCGCCCATGCCCCCCTTTCTTCCCCTAGGGCGATCGGCGATCGCCAAGATCAGCAGCGTGTCTTTGTCCGTCCGCGGGACATAAACATCAGTGTGATTCCCACCCCGGACACGGTGCCCGCCAAAATCCACCGCCTCACCCATTTAGGCTGGGAAGTGAAGCTTGACTTGCTCCTCGAAGACGGTCACACCCTCCAAGCCCACCTTAGCCGTGAGCAGTTTGACCCCCTTGGGCTAACCCCTAGCCAAACGGTTCACATCAACCCCAAAACCATCAAATCCTTTCCCCTTGACTATGCCATATAGCTATGCAGCGTTGCCATGATGGATAAAATACCAAATCGCCCCAATGTCGTTACTCAACTTCTGGGAGAAGGACAAGATTTAACGAACCAAGCACCCGACGCGCTGCCGTAAAGTGTGGTTAAAGCGCTCAATATAGGTGGTTTTTCAGTTTCCTTGCCCACCGCTCGATGTCATTCGCTCGGTGGCACCAGCTCCTTCACCTCCCACAAAATGGCGAAGCAAATCGCCCACTGGCGGTAGGTCGCGATCCATCGCCAATCAAATCCACGGCTTATTCTCCCTAGAGCCAATAAACAACCCCATCTCACTCCACTGAAATGATCAACCGACCTGTTTTTTGGGGTGACTTCAACGGCTTTGAGAATCTGGTGAAACTTCTAATTGATGTACCGTTGTAGGCACCGCTTAGACACTCCTGGGACGTGCAAGGCGTTCAAGCAATAATTCATCAATCAATCGGCTGATGTATAGCTATATTCGGATAGGTTCGGACATCGAAGGAAAAGGGGGTTTAGGGGCTGCGCCCCAGTCAGGGGTTTCACCCCTGCACCCCGTCCTGACCAAGTTATTTACAGCTATATTGCATTTCTACATTGCATTTCTACAAACTGCCGCCCACTGTCTTGGCACCGGAATCGTGGTTTACCGTAATGGCATGTCCGTATTTGATGACCTTTTGATGATCTCGGTAGATTGCATTTGGGACAGTTGCTGGAATGGCTGGCAATCGTTGAAATTTTGAGGCTGCCAGCTTGCCATTGCTGTGCGCTACTACCCATGGAGGCAATGGAGAACTCAAAGCCACGGCGGAACCACTCCCTGATGGGGCATTTTAGCTCTCTATTCCTGGGAAAACTTGAGAACTTCGCTTCCTTTCCCAAGACCCGTATGTTTATTTACTGAAATTCTTGGCGTTCTGAGGCTCGCGAAGTTTGCCTGTTTCAACTAGGGAGTTACCCGTATTTTTTTGGTGGATACCGCCTCAGATTAACATCTGAGCCATGGCATGAGAGTTGATTCTAGAAAGTGGCAGAACATTTACAAGAATTTGCGATCGCCATCTTTGTTTCTAAGCACCGGAATGGCAGTTGTTCCGCCGCCGCCACGAAATTCAAAGAACCTCGGCATCCACCGCATCCGAAGCGGGCTCAAAAACCGGATTGATCTCATAGTGCACCCGTAGCCCATTGCTATTATTTCGCTCCGCCTCCGCCACAAAACGGTGCACCTCCCACTCCGATGTAAAGGTGCCAATGTGACGTAAGGTGTCTTTGCGATGGCGCTCCAAATAGGTCCATAGTTCCCAAGCGATCGGAATTGGCTGTACCTCTGGATCTGGGTCTGGGGTAGGAGGAGGTGCCCAACCAAGGGAGCGGATCTCATCGGCAGCGATGATTCGCTCTTGCCCATCGTCGGTCTCCGCAATGAGATTCTGACTTTGGATCTCTTTAATAGTGAGAGGCTGCTGGTTAATTAGTAGCCGGTCGCCCGCCCTCAAAAGCAATTGCCCTAGAGGTGTGACGAGGGGGAGTGGAGCCGATTCGGGCGCTTGGGGACGGGGCTCCGGATTCACCAAGCGTAGCACTCCCCCAACTGAAGCTGAAGCTGGTCAATTTGCTGTTGCAAGGGTTGGAGGAACGGCTGAAGGGAATCCTTCAGATTAACCGCAGGTTGAGCATGGGGTTCTTGGTTAAACGACTGTTCTAGGAGTCGAATTAACCAGTCTGTGACCGTCAAGCGCTCTCCATCGGCTGCACGTTTCACCTGTTGCCACAGCTCTAGAGGAAAGCGAAAAGTCACCTGCCGAAATTGGATCATGCCGCTGCGTGAATGATTGAACCCGGTTCACAGTATAACTGCTCCCGCCCCCACCTAACTGAGGTGCAAATTGAAGCGCGGAGTTAACCGATGCACTTGGTCTTGCCAATGTAAGATGACAAAGTCGTAATCTTCCACCATCATCAGCAATAAATAGGAGCGCCGCTCAATGAGTTGATCAAAAACATCCTCATTGGGGCACAAAATTTGCAGAGTGCGTCCAGCTTCCAAGAGGGTGCAAAGTCGCATCACATGCCGTGTCCAGAAAAAATGGCGGAACTGTGTTTCCACATAAACCAGATGCAAACGGTCAATCATGCGCCCCCCAAGCTACCTAGTAGCAACTCAAGAAACTTGTATTATCACCAGAAAAATAGGCTAGCGTCAAGCTCAAATAGACGATAAAATGATTAAGATTTATGACAGCGGTTAAATTTCATGA
The DNA here is from genome assembly GCA_012031145.1 of Oscillatoriales cyanobacterium SM2_2_1. Taxonomy (GTDB): domain Bacteria; phylum Cyanobacteriota; class Cyanobacteriia; order Pseudanabaenales; family Pseudanabaenaceae; genus UBA999. The sequence continues at coordinate 14,798 of JAAUUH010000023.1, forward strand.
ACGACAGGGTTGTGGTGATAGTAGGAGCGACTGGGGGAATTGGCAGTCATCTCAGTCATTTATTGGCGGCTGCCGGGGCACGCCTAGTTCTAGCGGGGCGAAGTTCGGAGAAATTGACTCAGTTGCAGGAATTGTTGCCACCCGGAGCGATCGCGGTGCCGACGGACATCCGCTCCCCCGAGCAGTGCCATCACCTGATGGATCGGGCGATCGCCGAGTTCGGCCACGTCGATGTGTTGGTCAATGCCGCGGGGGCTGGGGTGATGAAGCAATTCAATAAAATTGAGCCTGCCGATTTAGATCACATGCTAGAGGTTAACCTCAAGGGCAGTTTTTACGCCGCCCAAGCCGCTACTAATGTGATGAAAGACCGCAAAACAGGGCATATTTGCAACGTGATTGGCATTTTAGGCAAGCATTCTATGGCCATGGCATCGGCCTACTGCGCGGCTAAATTTGGGGTAGTTGGTTGGAGTAAATGCATGGCTGACGAAGTGCGGCGCTTCGGTATCAAGGTGACCCTGTTCTACTTTGGCGGGGTAGATACGCCCTTTTGGGATGGGGTCAGCCTCAAGGTGGATCGTAGCAAGATGCTCAGTCCAGAGACTGCCGCCAAGGCGATCATGTTTGCCCTCAGCGTCGAGCCCCAAGCAGTTCCCCTGGAGATCAACATTCAGCCGGAAAGCCATTTGTTCTTTTAGGGGCAAGCTATTTCGCCATTCTTGTGGGCATTGCCTGTTGTTGAATGAGTGTCGAGCTTCAAGCGATCCTATTTTGGTGAAAATGAATATAATTGGGGTAGAACATTCTGACATAGCCCATGTTTACTGCCCTGCGCTCAACAGCAATGCCGACCCTACCAATGAATCTCTTCGAGGCGATTCAGTCCCTTAAGCACGAGCTAAATGCGGTGATCTTGGCCCATTATTACCAGGATGCCGACATTCAAGACATCGCGGATTATATCGGTGATTCCCTCGGTCTATCCCGACAGGTGGCGGAGACGGATGCGGATGTGATTGTATTTGCCGGAGTGCATTTCATGGCAGAGACAGCCAAAATCCTTAACCCCGCCAAGCAGGTCTTACTTCCAGATTTGGCGGCAGGATGCTCTTTGGCTGATAGTTGCCCGCCCCAAGAGTTTGCGGCGTTTAAGGCAGCCCATCCCAACCACTTGGTGATTTCTTACATCAACTGCACGGCGGAAATTAAGGCACTGAGCGATATCATTTGCACCAGTTCCAATGCGGTGGCGATCGTGGAGCAAATTCCTCTTGATCAGCCAATTATTTTTGCGCCTGATCGCAATTTAGGACGCTATGTTTCGGCAGAAACGGGACGGGATCTGGTGCTGTGGGAGGGGGCTTGTATGGTGCACGAAAACTTCTCGGAGCAAAAGATTGTGGAACTACAGGTAAGACACCCAGAGGCGGAAGTGATTGCCCACCCAGAGTGTGAGGCGGCGGTGTTGCAACACGCGACATTTATTGGCTCAACCACAGCGCTCCTGAAGTATTCGGCTCAGAGCGCTAGCGGGGCGTTTATTGTGGCGACGGAGCCTGGAGTGATTCACCAAATGCAGAAGCGATCACCCGACAAGCAATTTATTCCAGCCCCGCCCATGAATAGTTGTGCCTGCAATGAATGTCCCTACATGCGGTTGAATACTCTAGAGAAAATCTATCTCTGTATGCGCGATCGCACTCCGGAAGTCACACTGCCCGAGGAGCTGGGCCTAGCGGCGTTGAAACCGCTCCAGCGCATGCTCGCCATGAGTGTTTAGTGGAGCCGAGACTGGCGAGCAATCTGTTGGCAAAGGTTAAGTAGTCCAAGCTGAGGTGGAAATTTCCCCTCACTTTTTACCTGCTGGAGGAGCGCTTCGGGAACGACAAAACCGAGGCGCTTACCTAGGGTCTTCACCACATCGGTGCGATCTATCACGCCAGCCACGGAGCCGACAGCGGAGCGGACAAGGAGAAACCTAAGCTCTTTTTCTTCGAGGAGCAGAATGATATCACTGAGGGGATCGCCCAGTTCCACGTGCTCCACTTGGTCCAAGGGAGTGACCAGTTCAGCGACGGTGCGCTGCGCCCACGTACTGGGATCGAACTGGCGCACTTTTTCGGGCGTAATCAGTCCGCGATCGCGCCCATCAGCGGTGGCAACATAAACGGCGTGTTGGGGTTCTTGGAGCAACAGATAGCGATCAACAAAGTTCCGTAGGGTCATGGTGGTTTCAACCAGCTTGAAATCCCGGGTCATAATTTGCTCAGCCGGTTCCTCTAGGAGCACTTTTTGCAACACATTCATCTGCAACGATTGGGAGGCGTTGCTATATAAAAACCAGCCAATCAGGGCCAGCCAAAGCCCGTCGGCTCCGCCCCTAAAAAACGTCAGCGCCCCCTGCACCATCATCAATACTCCTAGGGCCTGTCCAGAGTACCCTGCCCATCGGGCTGACTTTTGGCGATCGCCCGTTAACTTCCAAAGCACGGCTTTGAGCACCTGTCCGCCATCGAGGGGCAACCCGGGCAAGAGGTTGAAAATTCCTAGCACTAAATTCAGTTGGGACAAATTAATCAACATCAACCCGCTACTGGCCCGCAACGCCCCAACTGCTTCCAATAGTTGATCCGGATCCCGCAGATTAGCGATGAGGGCTTCTCCCAACAATTCACGGCTGGCGAGAAGTGTCAGCAAACCCAGAAACAAACTCACCAAGGGGCCGGCGATCGCCACTCGAAAGATATCCCATGGGGTGTTTGGTTCTCGCTGAATGGCAGCTATCCCCCCAAACAAAAATAGCGTAATTGACAACACCTCAATGCCTTGGGATTTGGCTACAATGCTATGCCCCAGTTCGTGGAGCAGAACCGAGGTAAACATCAGGAGGGCGAACGCAACCCCTAAAAGTAGACTGAACTGGGGATAAAACTTGCCAAACAATGGTGCCGAAGTTACTGAAACCAAACCCACCACCAAAAACCACGACAGATCCACAAAGAGGGGAATCCCAAAGATGCTGCCGAGGCGAATACCAGATTTCATGGAACCTAAATTTGTGCTGCAATGGCTCCATCATAAGCGAGAACGCCGTTGCACCTCTCTGCCAATGCTATGGAGGGTGCCGACAAGGGAATCACGGAAAATTTCTTGAAAGGTGTCACGGGGAATTCCTGCCTTGGGCTGAACTCGGACGGTGTGGGTGATTAAAGTCTGGCTGGGGGGGCGGAGGGGAATGGGTGAGACGGGCTCAATCTGCCATGATCCTTCCATACTTTCTAGGTCGCCGGCAATGAGTTGAAATTGAACCTGTTGCTGGGGGATTTCACGAATTTGGAGGCGCAATCGCGATACGACCGATATCAGCACCACCTGCCGCCGATCAATCTGCTCCACAATTTTGCGATCGCCCTCCTGTTGCAGCACCCGGCTCTCGACCATGTTGGGAATAAACTTAGGTAGATTCGGATAGTCCGTTAGCACCTGCCACACCTGGCTGGCATTGGCACCGAGTAACACCCGGGCGGTGTAACTGCCATCGTTGCCGGTTACGACCACTTGACCCTGACGCAGGGCAGCGCGTTCAAGGGGGGGGAGCCGATCCACTGGCCCAGTAAATAGACGCTCCTGGGCGATCGCCCTAGGGCAGAGGCACCAAAATAGGAGTGAGGCAACGGCTACGGTACGACGCATAGAATTTCCTATAACCAATTACAGCCTAGACTATGTTTTGCAAAATTTGTGGCGTTACCCAACCGCAACAGTCCACCGCGATCGCCCATCTCAACCCCAGTGCCATTGGCATGATCGGCGTACCCCATACTGCCCGCTATGTTTCTCCCCCAGCGATGGCCGCAATCGCCCAAGCGATTAAGAATGTCAATCCCCACATCTATCGGATCGGGGTCTTTCTCGATCCCGCCTGGGATGATCTGTGCCAATGGCTCCCCGTTGCCGACCTCAGTGGCATTCAACTCCACGGCTCAGAGCCGCCGGAACTGGGCGATCGCCTGAAAGCCACCTTTCCCCACCTCCTGATCATCAAAGCCCTGCGCCTTGCTCAGCCAGAGGATCTCCATCAAGCCGCTTGGTATGCCGGTCATGTGGACTACGTCCTTCTCGATGCCTATGACCCCAAACGGGCAGGGGGCACTGGCAAAATGTTGGACAGATCCTGGCTTCGGGACTTTGCCCCCCCTGTCCGTGGCTTTTGGCCGGGGGGCTAACCCCTGATAATGTGCAGGCGGCGTTGCAGGATATCACGCCGGCCGGTGTCGATGTCTCCAGCGGCGTCGAGTATGCTCCCGGCAACAAAGACCTTAGCCGTGTCGCCCAGTTTATTAAGATTGTTAAGACTACTGAGACCGCTCATTCCCATCCGGGTCTATCCATCACAGCTCGGTAGGAATTCCAACACGCAGCACGCTGCTTCTCCTAACCACAGGCACCCTTCGCGATCGCGCTCCGGGCGTGACCGTTTAGGTAGGGCTTTAAGTGCCAAACTAGCAGCATGGCAGGCCCGAAATCTTGGGGGCATTTGGGCGATCGCCGGCCCTAAACCCTCCTGCGCCACCCTCTGGCAGAAATATTCCGAGCAAGAACTATCTCCATGGAATACGCGATGGGCACATTGGTATCCCTTGTGGGGAGAAGCATGTTTTTGATAGTTCCGCGCCATGGCGATCGCCCATCGGTCAACATAATTCATGGTTCCACTGCCCCGGGCATCAGCAGGAAGACCACATCATGGAAATCCCGTTCAAAGCGGAGCGCCCTGACCAGTTCCGACTCTTGGGAATGGGCATCAACAATAATCACATCCGGCTTCATCATCATCGCTTTTTCTAGACCCTCGCGTTCCGACTGCGCCTCAGTGACCACATAGCCCTTAGCCTGCAACACCTCCGCGAGGGTATTAGCCGTCGAAGCATTCTGGTCAACGATCAGAACCTTCTTCGTCGAACTACCCTGATGGAGGAGGGACTCAATATCCCCCAACAGGCGATCTTTATCAATCGGCTTAGTGAGATAGCGATCAATCCCCAAGCGATAGCCCCGCTCCTTATCCTGAACAATAGACAACATAATAATTGGGATTTGGGCAATTTCCGGATCATTGCGCAACACCGCAGCAGCATCAAAGCCATTCATCTGGGGCATCATCACATCCATAATGACCAAATCGGGTTTCAGACTTTTGACCTGCTGAATAGCAGCAAAGCCATCCCAAGCCTCCATGACACTGTAGCCAGCTTGTTCTAGCTCTTGGCGGAGCAACTCCCGGATATGGGCATCATCATCAACAATGAGGATTTGTTTTTGAGAAGACTCGAGACCTTGGGGAGAAATGATCTGGCGCTGCAACTGGTGAATCAGAGCATCAAACCGGGGCAAAGGAGTAACGCGTGGCTCAAGGCTCAGGGGGATAGAGAACTGGAACGTACTACCGACACCCGGCGCGCTGTCCACCCAGATTCGTCCGCCATGGTGCTCAACAATCTGCACACAAATAGCCAGCCCCAGACCAGTGCCCTTAGGTTTATCAGTGAGGGTATCGCCAACCTGCTTGAACTTCTCAAAGACCTTAGGACAGTCTTCAGCAGCGATGCCAATACCAGTGTCGATAATAGCCACAGAGACAGCATCTCCTTCCACTGCAACGCGGCAAGTAACGCTACCAGCCTCAGTGAACTTGACAGCATTGGAGATCAGGTTAATGACGACCTGAATCAGGCGGTCGCGGTCTCCGAGGATTGGCGGGATGTGGGGGCTAATCTCAATGCGGCTTTCGAGTCCAGAGCGCTCGAACAGACAGGCAGTAGCATTGAACGCCCGTTCGATGACTTCATGGATGCCGATGGGTTCCATCCGCCATTCAATCTTACCGGCTTCCATTTTGGCAATATCGAGCACATCATTAATTAGGCTAGTGAGGCGCTCAGCTTCAGTAACGATGATATTGAGATTGCTATCGACTTTTTTGATTGCTCGGCTTAGTTTTTTATGTTCTAGGCTTTCGATAGCGGGGAAGATCTCCTCGCTGAGCTTCTCTTTAATGATGCTGGCGAATCCGAGTACGGAAGTCAGGGGGGGGCGCAGTTCGTGGCTGACGGTCGAGATGAAGTCAGTCTTCATTTTGTCTACTTCTCGCTCGTTGGTGATGTCCCGAATTAATACGGCGATGCCGAGCCAATTTTGGTTGGTGCGATCGCCTGGACGGAATACCCCTGTGGCGATCGCCATGCCCACCCGCCCCTTAGGCAGCGCAACATCCGCCGAAAAGACTTCGGTGGGCTGCTCTCCGGCAGAGCGAAACAAGTCCTGTAGTTCCGCTAGGGGGAGATCGAAACAGTAAGTGCCAAGGATTGTGAGATCGGAGGGGAGGTCATAGATTTTGCGCAGGGCCGGATTGCAGTGGGTCACAAATGATTGCAAATCGACAACCAACAAACCATCGACCAAATTATCGAGAATGGCATTCAAACCCTGGGCTTCCGCTAGGGCTTTTTGGACTTCCGCCTCAGCTCGACGGCGGTCAGCGGATTCCAGCAAGAGGCAGAGAAAATCGGCGATCGCCACGATAAAGTTTTCTTCTTCAATACGCCATGATCGTGTGAATTCTGTTTGCTCACAAAGAATTTGCCCTACCCAATTGCCACAATACCAAATGGGCACATCGAGCATGGCAAAAATCCGATTGGGTTTTAAATGAGCTTCCACAAGTTCAGCACTGCGCTCATCATTTTGAGCATCGGCAATCGCTACGACACGTTGCCGTTTTAACTTGCTAAAGTAGTTTGGAGCAATGTCTGTGGTGTATGAGAACCCAGATAGGTGGGTGCCGTTAAGTTGGTCAAAAAAGTCAACACATTCAAATTGTTTGGGATTATCCAAAGAGGTTAGCCAAATGCTACAGCGAGGCACCGCCAAATATTTGCAAATAAGCTCGGTAATGCTGCGGGCAGCAGTGGCTATATCCTGCTCCGCCAGATTACTGCGCATCAGGTGGGCGATCGCCTCATTGTGTTGCTTTAGGGCTTTCTGTTGCTGTTCTAGGGCATCTTCGGCTTCTTTCTGGGCGGTAATATCGAGAAGGATAGTATCCCAAATGGTATCGCCGTTCTCCAATCGAATGGGAGTCCCCTTAGCTTCGAGCCACTTTTGTTTTCCGGAAGGAGTGGTAAATTGATTGCGGGCAATCCAAGTGCTCAAGGTTTTGGCAGATTCAAAGATAGACATCTGCATCTGCGGGATATCCTCCGGAGCGAAGCAACGCCATATTTTTTGTGAGGATTTCAACGCTTCTTCAGAATCAACTTCAAAGAAATCAACGCAGCGAGAACTTAGATATAGAAAATCATCGGTTTGATCGTGGCGCAAAATGTAGCGCAGAATCAATCCTGGCATATTGTTGGCAATGCTCTGAAACCGAGTCTCACTCTCCCGAAGCGCCAACTCTGCCTTCTTTTGTGGGGTGATATCCAAGAGCATCACATTCCAAATGATATCGCCATTCTCTTGATGTTCTGCCGTCCCCCTGCCGGAAATCCATTTCTCTTCGCCCCAAGGGAGGAGCGTTCGATGCTCCAATGTCAACTGCTCCATGGAGGTGGCAGATTCAAGGAGAGCCTGTTGAAGTTTGTCAATGTCTTCCGGATGGACACGGCTAAACATTACTGCCGGATCAGCCATACCTGCCTCCACCGTGACCCCAAAGAGATCTTCGCAGCCGGGGCTGATATACGAATAGTGGTTAGTACCATCTGGGGAGACGACATGGCGTAAAATCACTCCAGGGATATTGGCGACAATGCTATCAAAACGGGCTTCGCTCTCCCTTAGAGCTTCTTCAGCCAGCTTGCGCTCCGTAATGCTTAGTCCGGCACCTCGAAATCCGATAATCTCGCCTTCGGAATTTTGCAAGGGCAATCCGTTGACTTCTTCCCAAACTATGTCGCCCGTTGGTGTGATGTTTCGATGGGTCAACCGAAAGCTTCCTTTGCGATCGCAGGCTTCCTTGAGAATTTTCTCAACCATGGGAATGTCTTCTGGAAGCATGACCACGAAGGGAGTTTTTCCTAATAGTTCCGAGGCTGTATAGCCCTTAACATCTTTCACCCTGTCGCTAATGAAGGTGTAAACTCCTTCCTTGCTAACTTCCCAAATGTATTCGCCTACGGCTTCACTCACATCGCGGAAGCGTTGTTCACTCTCTTCCAGTTCCTTTTGCGTTACGATCCGACCGGTGATATCCTGCACTAAGGAATAGACACAAACAAGTTCCCCGTTGCTATGGTAGATAGGGGTGTTTGTCCACTCACACAGGATCGTTCTGCCATCTTTACAAATGTTTTTGTTGATGAAAGTTGAACTTTTCCGCTCTCTGAGAATTTCGGTGATTGCAGCAATAACCCGATCTATCTCATATTCTGGAACAAGGTGCAATGCGTTGGTGTGCAGCATTTCGGCAGCCGTGTAGCCAAAAATATTCTCGGCGGCAGGGTTCCATCCGGTTATCGCATTGAAGGAACTATTCCACTCAATAATGGCTATGGGCGTTGTTTCAAATAGCAGTGGCAGATGGTCGTATGGGTCTAAGGTCATTAACTTGGGCACTCGAATTGAATTTCCATCACCCTAACATGAGCGACCTAGCTTTTTTATATTGTTTTAATGATTGTTTTAATGTTATGACACAAGCAGCTTATCAGTCATGAACTTTTTAAGAATTCATGATTAACGTTCCTATTAGGAATCAGTTGCACTTACACCACCTCGAAAATATCAAAATTTCCATGAATCGACTCTGGATTGGTATTGTAATTGATGGGAATCCACGGTTCAAACTGCCTAGTGATCCGTCGGGATAGAGAATCGCAAACCACTGGGATCGCTCCAGTTGCCAGTGATTTGCACTCTGCCATTACCATGGAGGTGGCGCAAGATAAGATAAATGCTCTCGATTTTCTGGGGATCAATTTGCTGGGTCAGTTCATCTAGGGAGGGAGCAGTTTCTTGATGTCTTAGCCTAGAGAGTACTTGATTTTGTAGGGCCAGAATCTCATTGGCGGCCTTCTTACCCGCTTCCACGCCGGGCTGGTGGTAGGCATTGATGTTGACCAGGGAGGCATAGAAGCCTACGGCACGCTCATAGAGGGCGATGAGAGCCCCCACGCTGTGGGGCGTCACTTCTGGAATGGTAATCGTAATAGAGTCGCGACCGTTATCGTAAAGGGCCTTGCGGGTGCCCTGGAGTAACCCGGAAAGATAATCGCCGGTGGTGACATGGGGTTCGAGTTCCGGATGGGGGCGATCGCTGTCTTTGAGTACCTCAATAAAGGTGGCAAAGAAGTTGGGAATTCCATCCCGCAGTTGTTGGACATAGGCGTGCTGGTCGGTGGAACCCTTATTGCCATAAACCGCAATGCCTTGATGGGCGATCGCGCCGTTGAGGTCTTTTTCTTTGCCGAGGGATTCCATTACCAACTGCTGGAGGTAACGGCTAAAAAGCAGTAGCCGGTCTTTGTAGGGCAAAATCACCATATCTTTAGTGCCCTTGCCATCTCCGGCGAAGTACCAAGCCAGAGTCAGCAATCCGGCGGGGTTGTGACGCAGGTCGGGCTGGCGGGTGGCTTCATCCATGATTCTGGCCCCCATCAACAATTCTTGGATGTTGATCCCTTGCAGTGCGGCGGGCAAAAGCCCAACGGCTGAAAGCTCGGAGGTGCGTCCCCCCACCCAGTCATACATGGGAAAGCGGGCTAACCAAGGGGCGGCTAATCGCTCAAGGGCGCTGCCTTCACCAGTGACCGCAACGGACTGCCGGGCAAAGTCTAACCCCCGAGCGGTGCATTGGTGCTGAACTTCCTTCATGCCATTGGCAGTTTCGGGAGTGCCACCAGACTTGGAGGTAATGACGATCAGAGTGGAGGCAAGGCGATCGCCCAAACGATCAAACACCCCATCCATGCCGTCGGGATCGGTGTTGTCGATGAAATGAATCTCCATGGCAGGCGTGCTCCCGGCAAGGCACTGGGAGACAAACTGGGGGCCTAGGGCTGAGCCCCCAATGCCGACACAGAGTAAGTCGGTGAAGCGAGGGGCGGTAGCGGGACGAATCACGCCAGTGTGAATGTTTTGGGCAAAGGTTTCGATCTCGCGGATGGTTTGCCGAATTGACTCACCTAGAGCTGGGAGAGGAGCCAGTTCAGGGGCGCGGAGCCAGTAGTGCCCCACCATGCGGTGCTCATCGGGATTGGCGATCGCCCCGGCTTCGAGGGATTTCATCTCGGCGATCGCCCTGTTCCATAGGGGGCCGAGGCGGTCCACAAAGGCATCATCAAAGCGCATCCGGCTGATATCCACAAACAATCCGAGAGCTTCATGATGGTAGAGCCAGTGTTGGTAGCGTTGCCACAGTGCGATCGCATCCATAAAGCTATCCTTATCCTATGAATTTTCTGCTTAGAGCAGCTTAAAGCAAAAAGGAGCCGAGAAAAATTAACTCAAGTGGGATACCTGCTCACTAAGAAATTCCCGGATCTCGCCTAGGGCATGGCGCACAGTAGCGTAGTACTCCAAATCGCCGCCTGTGGCCAACTTCGTTTCGTGGGCCGTGATTTGCTGGAGGAGGGTGAGGATCGCCCCCACCTCGGCTAGGAGTTGGGCTTTTTCTTGGTGTTCAAAGTTTTCCCAAGAGCCGTGCTCCGCCTGCCAGGCGATCGGATCTCGGTTGTAGTCGCCAAAGCGGCGACAAAATTCTTCAAAGGCGGCAGTGAGCTGCGCTTGTGCCATTTATCCCCTCCATAATCGCAAGGCGTATTCTGAACCCAAGGCATATTATAGTAACCACATAGAGTTATCGCCACCCCAGCGTGCTTGTCTTTCATCGTTATGTTCTCTACTTTTGCTGCTAAACCATGCAAGGAACCCTCCGTGAACTGGATGTTGCCAGCCTGCTGCGCCTGATCGAACTGGGGCAACGGACGGGAGAATTGTTTCTTGAAAATAGACAGGGTCAAATCTATTTTTTATTTTTTAGCGACGGTCGTTTGGTCTATGCCACGGACAGCCATTGGACACTGAGCCGACTGCGGGAATTTTTGGTGGGGTGGCAGCTCGATCACATTTTGCTGCAAGTCCCCTCTACTAAGGCGGGGGCCGGGGTGCTGGAATATGCCCAAGTGTGGGCGTTGCTAGAGTCCCATGAGCTGGATCCGAGCCAGGCGATCGCCCTGGTTCAGGCCATGATGTTGGAGGTTCTGTTTGATGTATTGCCCCTCTTGGAGGGTCGATTTGTCTTTGAGCAGGGGGATGCCCTTTGTCCACCGCTGACGTCCCTAGTGGTATCCGAACACCTCAGCCCCGTGTTGCGGCAGGTGCAAGCTTGGAAGCAGATGAGTCCCCTATTACGCCATACGGGCGATCGCCCCGTGCTGCGCCATCCTGAAGCCCTAGCTGCCCTATCCCCCTGGATCGATGGCGGCCATAGTTTGCGGCAGATCAGTCGGTTTACCCAATTACCCTTTCTCGCGGTAGCCAGTAAGGTGTACGGGGCACTCTTGGAGGGATCCGCGACGGTAGCGCCCTACCAAGCCCCAGGAACAACGGTCGCCAAAGCGACTGTGCCCCGGGTGCTGTGCATTGACGATAGCAATACCATTCGGCGGGCGGTGGAATATATTCTGAGCAGCAGCGGCTATGCCGTAGTCACCTGCGATCATCCGGTGCGGGCACTTCCTTTGATCTATGATCACAAACCCCATTTGGTACTGAGTGACATTTCCATGCCCGAGCTAACGGGCTACGAACTTTGCGCTATGTTGCGTCATACCCGCACCTTTGCCCAGACCCCGATCATTATGCTCACCAGCAAGGATGGCTACCTCGATCGGGTGCGGGCACGCATGGCAGGGGCAACGGACTACCTGACAAAACCCTTTGGGGAGCGGGAATTGCTGATGGTTACGGGAAGGTATTTAAAGGATGTGCGGGAATATCCCGTGGTTCCGGCCCAGGGATTAGAACTTTAGGGCCGTGGGTCAGTAGGAAGGGATGGGCGTGGAACTGGATTTTTCTAACTTGACCCTAGGGGCGGCGGTTTTTGATACCAACGGACTGCCCCAAAGCTATTTTGTACCGGCAAAATTCAATGGCCGCGTTGGGTGGGTGCAGACTATCTTTCAGGTGTTGGGCATGAAAACCCTATTGATGACATCGCTGAAGTTGCGCGGTTTTCAGTACGCGGTGATCAATGGCAAGGAATATAGCGCCGTGCTGGTACGCCAGCCCACGTCCTATGTGGCGCTGCTGATGGAGCCGGGAGGAGAGCTGATTAACGGGCGGTTTTTGCAGTGGGCGCGGCAGTTTGACCCGGAAACGCTGCGCTACAATCCGAAATTCATCGTCATGTAGCTATGATGGGCGTATAGGGGTTCTAAGTTTCATTCGATGTCCTTATCCAGCCTTGTCCATGGGATGCGGCGATCGCCCATTACGGCGGACTATGCCCAAAAACTAGAGCACCAGAGATGTCTGTCCTTTGGTGGCGGTTCCCGCTTGGTTAAGGGGCTGCTGGCAGCAGCGATCGCCCAGGAACGGGGTTGTCCGCTGCTGATTGTCACCGCCACGATGGAGGAGGCAGGGCGCTGGGCAGCCCAGATGGAAACTTTGGGGACGGTGGCGCTCTATCCCACCAGCGAGGGACTTCCCTATGACCTACTGCCCCAGGAGTCGGAGGTGATTTGGGGGCAACTGCAGGTATTGTCCCAATGCGGGCATCTGGGCGTAGGGTCGGTGGTGGTGGCCACGGAGCGGGCGTTGCAAATGCACCTGCCGGCCCCCAGAGATCTGGCTCACCATTGTTTGACCATTCACCCCCAAGAATCCTGGGCGATCGCCGATCTGGGGGAAAAACTGACCCAACTGGGCTATGAGCGGGTATCTGTGGTGGAGACCGAGGGGCAGTGGAGCCGCCGGGGTGACATTGTAGACATATACCCGGTGGCCAATGAGCTGCCAGTGCGGCTGGATTGGTTTGGGGAAACGATTGAAAAAATTCGCGAGTTTGATCCCGTCACCCAACGGGCCCTAGATCCGGTGGCGGTCGTCACCCTCACGCCCACGGAGTACCGCCTGATCTATGGCGACATCTATGGCGACCTTAATGGGGCGGCGCACCCAAGCCCCGCCATTCATCCCCAGTCGGTGGCCTCGCTTTTAGACTATTTGCCGCCGGAGACTTTGGTGGCGATCGATGAACCGGAGCAGTGTACCGCCCACACCGAGCCATGGCTAGAGTTGGCAGCGCGCGCCTATGATCCTCAGCGAGGGCATCCGCTGCATCGTTCCTTTGCCGCCTGTTTGGCAGGCTGCCCCATGGTGCGCCTCGACCTGCGGGAGCTGATGGAGCCCCAGCGGGATCTGTCCCTCTCCGCCCGCAGCATCACCGTGCCGCCACACCAGTTTGGCACCCTGGCTCAGATGATTCGGGAGTATCGGGATCAGGGGTACCGCATTGCCCTGATTTCAGCCCAGCCCCTACGGACGGTGGCGTTATTGCAGGAGCATGACTGCGCCGCGGAGTTTGTGCTCGATGGCGCTGATTTGACCCGCATTGAAAAGCTGTGGGGATCGCGGATGCCCGTGGCGCTAAAGTATGCCGGAACGGCGGAGTTGCCGGGCTTTATTTTGCCGCCAATGCGATTGTTGGTGCTGGGCGATCGCGAGTTTTTTGGGCAACAGCATTTATCCACCTATGTCCGCAAGCGCCGACCAGCGGCCTCCAAGCAGGTGGATCCCAACAAGCTCAGCCCTGGAGATTTTGTGGTACATCGCCACCATGGGATTGGTCGATTCCTGCGCCTAGAGCCGCTCACAGTTAACCAAGAAACCCGTGAATATCTGGTTATCCAATATGCCGATGGACTCCTACGGGTAGCGGTGGATCAGATGTCTAGCCTGTCCCGTTATCGGGCTACCCAGGATCAGCCACCACCTCTGCACAAAATGGGCAGTAAGGCCTGGATCAGCACCACCAATAAGGTGCGGCGAGCGGTTAGGAAATTGGCCATCGACCTCCTCAAACTTTATGCCCGGCGATCGCAACAGGTGGGGTTCGCATTTCCTGCGGACGGCCCTTGGCAGACGGAGATGGAAGATTCCTTTTCCTACCAGCCGACTCCAGATCAACTTAAGGCCACAGCCGAGGTAAAACGGGATATGGAGCAGCCCTTTCCCATGGATCGCTTGGTGTGTGGCGATGTGGGGTTTGGCAAAACCGAGGTGGCAATTCGGGCGATTTTTAAGGCGGCGATCGCCGGAAAGCAGGTGGCGCTCCTAGCACCGACAACAATTCTCACCCAGCAGCATTACCACACCCTGCAAGAGCGCTTTGCCCCTATCCGATCAACATTGCCCTCCTCAATCGCTTCAAGAGCGCTAGCGAACGCAAAGAAATTCTCTGTAAACTCAAAACCGGCGAATTAGATATTGTGGTCGGCACCCATCAAATTTTGAGTAAGGAGGTGCACTTTAAGGAATTGGGCTTGCTGGTGATCGATGAAGAGCAGCGCTTTGGTGTCGCCCAAAAGGAAAAGATTAAGGCCCTGCGCACCCAAGTGGATGTCCTCACCCTGACAGCGACTCCGATCCCACGCACCCTGCACATGGCCCTGTCGGGGGTGCGGGAAATGAGCTTGATCACCACGCCCCCACCCTCCCGGCGAGCGATCAAAACCCACCTGATGCGCTACGACCTAGAGGCGGTGCGGATGGCCATTCGTCAGGAATTAGATCGGGGCGGGCAAATTTTCTATGTCACGCCGCGCATTGAGGGCATGGAGGAAACCGCTGCGGCTTTGCAGGGATTGATCCCGTCCCTACGCTTGGCGATCGCCCATGGGCAAATGCCCGAAGCCGAGTTAGAGAGTACGATGATTGCCTTTCATAATGGGGAAGCGGATCTGCTGCTGTGCACTACCATCGTGGAGTCGGGCCTTGATATTCCCCGAGTGAACACGATTTTGATTGAAGACGCCCAGAAGTTTGGGCTAGCTCAACTTTATCAACTCCGGGGGCGGGTGGGGCGGGCCGGCACCCAGGCCCATGCTTGGCTGTTTTACCAAGAGAAAGGTGAACTTTCTGAGCCAGCACGGCAACGACTGAAGGCGATTCAAGAATTTACCCATCTTGGCTCAGGCTATCAGTTAGCCCTAAGGGATATGGAAATTCGCGGTGTTGGCTCCCTCCTAGGGGCGGAGCAGTCGGGGCAAATGGAGGCGATCGGCTTCGACCTTTACATGCAACTGCTTCAGGAAGCCATGAACGAAATTCGGGGCTCGGAAATTCCCGAAGTCGATGATACCCAAATTGATCTACCCGTGACCGCCTTTATCCCCAGTGATTACATCAGCGATGGTGGGCAAAAACTCAGCGCCTATCGGGCGATCGCCAGTGCCAGCTCCCGCCGCGAATTGGGAATTATTGCCGAAGAATGGCGCGATCGCTTTGGTTCTCCCCCCGTACCCGCCCGGCAACTTTTGCAGGTGATGGAATTAAAACTTTTGGCCCGCAAAATTGCCTGCACCCGCATCAAACCCAATGGCAAACAGGATGTACTGCTTGAAACCAACCTCCAGGAACCTGCTTGGAATAAGTTGCATCAGCGCCTCCCTTCCCATTTGCAAGGAAGATTTGTTTATCAAAGCGGTAAAGTTATCGTTCGCGGACTAGGAGCAATGAATATCAGCAAGCAAATGGAACAGCTGATTGGCTGCTTTGAGCAGATGTTAACGGAACTGCCGGAGTCTGGCCTGGTGAGCAACCCAAACATCATTGCCTCGCAGGCAAGTTAGGAGGCCTCGCAGGCAAGTTAGGAGAGGTTGATTGGCGATCGCCAACGAGATGGGCACCTCTATTCAGTACCCTATTTGGGCGGAATTTGGATAAGCAAACATCACCCGCCATTCCTAAGACAGAGCACCATTCCTAAGACAGAGTAATTGATGAACATCATCTCCCTGTGCATCCCTTGTTCGTCCTTCTTTGCTACGCCAAAAAATACTGATCGCAGTTGTGGTGGACTGTTCTCTTGTCATATAGCGATATTCGGGTAGGTTCGGACATCGAAGGACAAGGGGGTTTGGGGGCTGCGCCCCCAGCCAGGGTTTCACCCCTGCACCCCGTCCTAACCAAGTTATTTACAGCTATATCTCTTCAATATTCAGGCAGGAGAAGTGTAGGAGCAAAGAGGGTAAGAAAAGTGTTTGCTTGATGAACGCGTTTAAGCTGATAGGCTAACCAAACCTCAACAATTGGCTTACGAGTAATTCCAATCCGCGTTGTCTCTCGATCAAAAGCATTCAGCATCCCCCGGATAGTCAATAGCTACAGGCTTAACCTCCTGCCCTGGGCGGGATGCTTTCGATAAGTCTAGGTAACTGTCTATCCTGTAACCTTGGTCAAACTGCTGATCAAGCAGTTGCGCCTTTATGCAACGACACCGTTTCTGTTCGCGATCGCCGCACTGATATAATCCAATGCCGTTCTAGCAGGAATTTCAAGTTGATCTACAGTTGATCTACATCTGACTACAGTTGTTGAGCTTGCCAAAGTTAATCCTATGCTTCCCCTGATTTCTCTGGCTATTCTGTGAATTAAGCTCAAATTCTATCAATGCTCCATGATTGCCTTAGTCAACTATTCTATTAGTCAACTATATCTACTAGCCGACCATTCTACTAACTAACTATTCTATTAGTTAACTATTCTATTAGCTAATAATTCTAAAAGATGCTTTGATAAGCATTCGGTGAATCACCTCTATAAATACCTCGTCAACACACCCGCATGGGGCAGGGGAAAGATTGGGAGGTTAGTCGGCGATTGTTTCGATGCTTTCAATAATGCTCCGCAAGTCTCAGGCGGAAACACCGCTATAAATTATCCCCAATGCCCTATTCCACTTCTAGACGCGCCACCGTTATGGCAGCAAAGGCGAAAGCTAGGGCGGCTGGCAGGGGATGTTCCCAAGAATAACTGACAGCTAGGGAAATGACAGAAACAACGACTGTGGCGATCGCCCAGCGCTGTTCGCAGTCACTCATTCCCTTCTCAGATTTAATGGACTGCAAAACCGTAGGGGGAATCGGAACAGGCATTACAGCATTGGGTGGGAAAGCCCAGTAATTACTGGTGCGCTCGACAAAAAGATCTGTCCAGCCATTAGCTTGACACCATTCTGAAATCCATTCATCACAGTAATGTTTCATAGGGTTTTTATAGTTGTGTTTTTAGCTACCGTAACCCTATCAGGATCCATTCTGAACCTTAACGGTTAAGCCAATAAACTTAACGAAGTGCGATCGCAAAATGAGTATTCATGCCTAGAAATTCTAGGATTCGATGCAGAATCCCTGCTCCCCTAGGGCAGTATGAATGGCTTTTTGCCAGAGGTATAAATCGGCTTGAAACTGATCGGTGTTGAGTCCTTTGCGCCAGAGCAGCAAAGCGTCTTCGGTGGGGTCGGCATAATATTTGGCCCGTTGCCCAAAGACTGAAAAGCCAAAGAAATGATATAGGTTTAGGGCCCGTTGATTGCTGGCCCGAACCTCCAGGAGTGTCCATTCCGCTCTTTGGGTGGCGGCGGCAGACAGAAGCCCCCACAGGAGCCATTTTCCGAGGCTTTTCCCTTGGTGTTCTGGGGCGATCGCCAGGATCGAGAGATGGGCTTCCTCCAAAATTTGCCAGCAGATGCCAAACCCCCACAAAGCCTCGGCGCTGACAACTCCCAGAACTGTTGTTGAGGTTCGGGTGAGCTCCTGTAAAAAACTTGGCTCTGACCAGCCGCTATTCATGCTACGGCGATCGAGGGACATAATTTGGGGCAGCCATGGCTCTGAAAGGCGTTGGAGCCGGAGGGGATGTTCCATCGTGACCGTGAAAAAAGATCTTTGGTTAGGGTGCGCCAAGATAATGATTCAGCCTATTGCCTAATTTGCCAGGTTTCCCAGACTGCGATCGGGAGTTTAAGGAGGCGGGGCACACTGCTCCCTAGGTCTGGATCAGGTGGAATGGTCGCCAGATACTAACTCTACTAAATTACCATCGGGGTCGAGCAAAAAGGCCACCCGCTGCTTCCATGGCATGATTGTTGGGGGCTGAAGAATCGTAAAGTAATAGGTGCTGGTGTGGGCTTGAATGCTATTAAAAACGACATCAAGATCGCCAACCGTCATGGATAGAAGAAAGGGATTGCCTAGGGGCGGAAGGGCACTGAGTTGGGGGAAAAGTTTGGGGAGCCACCCACGGCTGTAGATACCGATTTTGATGCTGCCGCTTCGCCCTTCTACGCCTTCGTTTTTGGGGTGCTGGTCAAAGTCAAATCCCAAAATATCGCGGTAAAACGCCAGCGATCGCCCGACATCGGACACAAACAGGGCTAAATAATCCAGACTCATCCGCCGCTGAAACCTTAAAAAGATCGTTCCCATTGTCCCCTGAACCGCCAAGGCTTAGTACCCTTATTCCAAGTCGTTTTCATGGGTATGGATGAGGGACACGATGGCTAAATTACGGGTGGCAATTAATGGCTTTGGGCGAATTGGTCGTCTGGTGTTGCGGGCAGGGGTTAACCACCCTGACTTGGAATTTGTTGGCATCAATGACCTAGTGCCACCGAGTAATCTGGCTTACTTGCTGAAGTATGACTCGACCCATGGTCTCTTCAACGGCGCAGTTACAGCGGAAGAAGAGGGGGTTCGTGTGGGCGATCACCTCATTCCCTGCACCGCCATCAGAAACCCCGCAGAATTGCCCTGGGGACAGGTGGGGGCAGATTATGTGGTGGAATCGACGGGCTTGTTCACCGACTATGAGGGAGCGGCCCAGCACCTGAATGCCGGGGCGAAGCGGGTGGTGATTTCGGCACCAACTAAGGATCCGACTCGTGTTCCCACGCTACTGATGGGGGTGAATCACGAGAACTTTAATCCTGATACCGATGCGATCGTCTCCAACGCCAGTTGTACCACCAATTGCTTGGCTCCCTTAGCTAAGGTGCTCCATGAAGAATTTGGCATCGTTGAAGGACTGATGACCACGGTGCACTCCATGACCGCTACCCAGCCGACGGTGGATGGGCCGAGTAAAAAAGATTGGCGGGGTGGTCGAGGGGCTTCCCAAAACATCATTCCATCATCGACGGGGGCCGCCAAGGCGGTGGCGTTAGTGCTCCCGGAACTGAAGGGCAAGCTCACGGGGATGGCGTTTCGGGT
The DNA here is from genome assembly GCA_012031145.1 of Oscillatoriales cyanobacterium SM2_2_1. Taxonomy (GTDB): domain Bacteria; phylum Cyanobacteriota; class Cyanobacteriia; order Pseudanabaenales; family Pseudanabaenaceae; genus UBA999. The sequence goes on from JAAUUH010000023.1 coordinate 34,075, forward strand.
ACCGACGCCCGACGTTTCGGTGGTGGATCTGACAGTCAAAACCGCTAAACCCACCAGCTATGGCGAGATCTGTGCGGCGATGAAAGCAGCGGCGGCGGGAACCTTGTCGGGCATTTTGGGCTACACCGATGAGGATGTAGTGTCCATGGATTTTCGTGGCGATGCCCGCTCCAGCATTTTCGATGCCGGTGCCGGAATTGAGTTGAATCCGACCTTCTTTAAGGTGGTGTCTTGGTATGACAACGAGTGGGGCTACTCCCACCGGGTGGTGGATCTGATGCTTTCTATGGCACGCAAGGAGGGACTTCTGCCCGCCTAGGTGCAACTTTTTAATCCTAGGAGAGGTAAAGCCTAATCCTAGGAGAGGTAAAGCCCGCCGAGAAACTTGGGGAGAATGGAACTGGTATGCCCATAGCCCTAGGGTGTCAGTGAAGCGAGCCGCCGTCACCAAAGGATAGGCTGGATAATGGAAGACACTTAGGAGTAGCATGGTGCCCGGCTTGGGAGACTGATAGGTGCTTTGCCACTATACTGTGCCTATAGATGTACTCCCTGTAGATGGAGGTATCCCACCATGACAGCCCTAAATCACTTCCTTGGTGCAGCGATCGCCAGTGCCTTGGCCACGGGGATGTATTTTTTTACGGCGATGGTCACCGAAAAGCTGGGGGCAACCCCGCTGCCCGATGGAGCTACCCTAGCAGCAAAATTGACGGCGTTGGTGCGGGCAGCCCTGTTGGCAGTGAGTGCGGGGGCAACCATGATATTTGGCATCATCGCCTTGGGACTATTCCTGCTGGCGTTACAGCAGACGGGCTTAGCCCTGTGGCAAAGGGGTTCGGGGGGTAACAGGGGAGCCATAGGGTGATGACGCAAAACTGCACGGTTTATGACACAACTCTGCGGGGATGGGGCCCAACGGGGAGGGACTATCCCCTGTC
>JAAUUH010000117.1 GCA_012031145.1 Oscillatoriales cyanobacterium SM2_2_1
TGCCAATTTGGTCCCCATCTTGACCATAACTGTTCCAAGTGATGGCAAACTCGCCGCTGGGGGCAAAAGCGATCGCCGGATTGCGTTGGCTGTCGGTTGGTGTAGGTGTTGACCCGAAACTCATTGCCGAGGGCGCTGCCGGTACTGCTGAAGCGCTGGGCGTAGAGGCCTCCATCGCTCCCATCTTGACCAAAACTCTGCCAAACGACGACAAATTCGCCGCCGGGGCTGTAGGAGATCGCCGGATAGCGTTGCTCGTTGATGGTGTAGGTGTTGACCCGAAACTCGTTGCCCTCAGCACTGCCGGTACTGCTAAAGCGCTGGGCGTAGATGCCAAACCCACTGCCATCTTGATTGTCACTCTGCCAAGTCACCACAAACTCGTTGTTGAGGGGGCTAAAGGCGATCGCGGGATTGAACTGAGGGCTTGTGGTGTAGGTATTGACCCGAAATTCGTTGTTGAGGGGGCCGCCGTTACTGCTGAACCGCTGGGCGTAGATGCCAAAACCGCCTCCATCTTGGCCAAAACTCATCCAAGTTATGACAAACTCGCCGCTGGGGGCAAAGGCGATCGCCGGATACCTTTGCGCATCGGTAGTGTAACTATTGACTCGAAACTCATTTCCCTCAGCACTGCCGGTACTGCTGAACCGCTGGGCGTAGATGCCATTGCTGCTCCCATCTTGACCCATACTCTGCCAGGTCACCACAAACTGGCTATTGAGGGGATTGGAGGCGATCGCCGGATAGGATTGATTACTGGTGGTGAAGGTGTTGACTTGAAACTCGCTGCCAAGGGGGGTAGCCATGAAGGTAGGGATGGGGAAAGTGGCTACACCATGACAGAGTTTTGCTTAAACTCGTCAAGCCATGGGAACGCTTGCGATGCCTCTCTATGGTTTCAAACGCTCCCGCTTTCTTCGTCGGCGGTTTCGGGTTCTTCCCCGGGGGGTCGCGCCGACTTGAACGCCTCCCCCAACTGCTCGACGATCCCTTTCAATCCCGGCGTGCGCTTGGCTGCGGTTTTGGCATATGTTTGTACTTCACTGCCGGCGGCGATGACCGTGTCTTCCACTTTTTCGGTCAACTGCCGCAGCATCATTAACAGTTCCTTCTCACATAAGGATTCCAGCCACATTTGTTTGAAGTCTGCCACGGAGGGGCAGCGCAGTGACCTTGCCTCTTTTTTCTTGGTCACATCTCTGCGCTACCCCAACCGGCAACCTTCTAGGCGAAGTAGTCGCTGGCGGTTAAAGTGCCCAAATTCACATCTCCAGACTTGAAGGCAAAGGTGATCACCTCCACTACCAAGTCACTGGCCGGACCAAAACCTGCCGTCCCGTCGTTGATGGACAGGAACGTACGACCATCAAAACCAAACAACACCGCTTGATTGCTGGTCAATGGTTGCGCCCCCGCCGTTGCCCTGTCTGCATCCCCATAAGCGCGCACCACCGCATCACTCAAAGTCGCCGCCGTGACCGTGCCTGCATGGAACAGCGCTGTGGGATTGCTCAGCAACAGCCTAAACCGATCGCCTTCCGGCTGGTTGAAGGTGGCCAGACGATCCGGCGCACTGCTCAGGGAATCGGTGAGCTGCTCGTATCGGAATACATCCGCCCCCGTACCGCCAAAAATCAGGTCTCGCCCGCCCAGACCGGTAATCGTATCGTTCCCCGCCCCACCGTTGAGGCGATCGTTGTTGGAGGTACCGGTGATGAGGTTGCCAGCGGCATCGCCGTTTTGGATGTCCCCAGGGCTAAAGTTGTCGTTGTCCGTAATGACCAGGCTGGCTCTGGCAGTGGCGCCCAAAGCCATGCCGACGCTGGGGACAGATAGGGTAAAGATCGCGTTCTCTGAACCTTCCACCAGAATGTCATCGTTGACATTGATGGTGAAGCTGGCTTGGGTCTGCCCGTTGGGAATCGTAACGGTGCTGGGAATGGTGCCGGTGAAATCGCTGGCGGTAACACCAAGACCGCTGAGGGTAAGGGCAACGGTTTGGTTGCCCACCACGGGCTGATCGGTGATGACGGTCACGGTGATGGGGGTTTGAGTGACCTCCAGACCCGTGGCCGTAGAGAGACGGATGTTGACAGCGGGACGTACCGTCCATCCCAAATCCCGGAAAAGCCCCAGCGTCAAAGGGCCCGGATTGTGCGCGGCTTCCCCAGAACTCAAGAAAGGCGTCATCAAAGCATTGGGATTTCCAGCCTGGAAGGTGGTTTCATCCCAGTGAGATATGCTGGAGCCACCGTCGTAAGAGGGAGGGGCAAAGATTTTGGCTGGGCTTCCCGCATTGGCGAGCGTTACCGTTGGCGAGTCGATGAACAAATTGTTGCTGATGAATTGAGAACCCAGGGCCGTAGAGGGGTTGGTGAAGGAAGAGAATAAGTTTTAATTGGCACCGTTCTCAATAAATGTATCAAACTTGATAGGAGGATTGCTGAAACTTCCAGTGCCGCTGGAGAAAGCATCACTCGAAACAAAACCAAGCCCGTGGCCGATTTCGTGCAAGACAACCGAGACAAAATCAACCTTTCCAGAGGGAACGTTGCCATCCGTACCAAAGTACCAATCGGTACGGTCGCTATTGAAGTTGGCATTGATTTCAGGATCCGCACCGTTGGCATCGAATCCAACAAGCTGATTGACCAAGCCAACTGGAATGGCGCTGCCACCAATCAGAAAAAAGGTCTCAGGACCCGCCGACCCTAGGTTGAAAGGATTGCCTGCTGAGTTGAAGGTTGCATTGATCACAATGGGAACAGTTGTAACCAATAGACTGTTCCAAATATCTGCGGCAAACTGAAAAGCGGCTTGTGCTTCGGGTGTGAAACCAGCAGCAAAATTCACCACAATTCCCCCTGAACCGCTGTTGGCGGCAGACCCATCTCCTGAAGCCCTAGCCAAAAACTGTTCTGGAGGAGGAGTATACGATGGATTGTACTCTGGATTGATGATTAAACCACAGCCAGTGCAGGCACAAAAAGAAAGATGAGGAATTTCAGTTAAAATTTGACCGTTGCGATCGATGGTGGTACTGAGTCAATAACCGGTCGGATCGTCGTTGTATTCATGGTATCCATAGCATGTCTTCCTGCAATTGGGTTGAGGGAATCGAGTACGTGAAAACAAAAAACAACACCTGAGTCAACAAAAAACACTGAGAATTGTCACAAAAACTTCCCACTCACCTTTTAGGAGGTGGATGGAAAAAATAAAGATCCAAAGAAATCAGCTGCCAACGGGCTTCTTTGGCAGGCATGGTCTAAGTATGGCCTAAGTAAAGATACTGGGTCGAAACTTAAGTCGCAACTTAATCAGATAATTGGCACAAGGGAGTTGGTAAGCTGGCCACTTATGCGGAATACTTATACTCATTCCAGTATTTCACACTCCCGGTAACTTGTAAAGCTGCGCAACTTTGCAGGATTGGTGCAACGGGGGGGCAGTCTGGCAAAGCAGAATTGGATGCGTCTGGAAAGCGGCTGCACTTGCCTTGGGAATTTTTCAAGGGAGTGGCTGACCAAGGGTGAAGCGGGAACAGTTTTGCTTTGGCTTAAGGCAATGCAAGGTCTTTAATTTTCTAGTTGATTTTCCAACTGATATAGTCATTTTAATTAAGAATGCGCCTGTATAGCTGTTTTGCATAGCGACGAGACAAACACTCGGGTCGTAGGGGCGAAGCCCCGTATTGGTTCTATTAGACTTTCGTTGGGCAGGAAAAACTGTGTCAGTTTTAATTGAAATAACTATATAGCTGTAAATAGCTTGGTTAGGACGGGGTGCAGGGAGGAAACCCCTGGCTGGGGGTGCAGCCCTCTTTTCCTTCGATGTCCGAACCTACTCGAATGCAGCTATACTAACCGAAGTAATCGCTGGCGGTTAAAAAGCCAAGGTTTACATCTCCAGGTTTGAAGCCAAAAGTAAGAATCTCTACCACCAAATCGCGGTTAACCTCAAAACCTGCTGTCCCATCGTTGATGGACAGGAACGTACGACCATCAAAACCAAACAACACTGCTTGATGACTGCCCAACGGTTGCGCCCCCGCCGTTACCCCATCCGCATCCCCGTAGGCAAGTACCACGGCCTCATTCAAGCCGAAAGCAACAAGGTTCCCCCCATTGAAAAGAGCTGTGGGGTTGTTGGGTAGCAGCCTAAATCTATCGCCTTCGGGTTGAGAGAAGGTGGCAAGGCGATCGGGAGCCGATGCCAGGGAATCGGTGAGCTGGTCGTACCGGAATATGTCCGAGCCACCACCGCCAAAAATAAGATCCCTGCCAGGCCCACCTACCAAAATGTCGTTGCCATCGTTGCCGTTGAGGCGATCGGTCCCTTCCAATCCCAACAGAACATCTGGCCCAACATTGCCCGTCAGGATGTTGTTGCTGCTACTGCCGCTGGTAAAATCTGCCAAAACTGTAATGAAATCAAAGGCAAAACCATCAGAACTCAAAGGAGTTTGGGCGAAATTGATGCCAAAGTTATCAAACTGCTGAAACTTGATCTGTGTGTTGGCGGTCAACTCAAAACCATTGATTTGCGCGATTGTACTCAAATCAAATTCGTGATATTTATAGAATTCAGTAGAGTTGTCTCCGGTTAGATCCACAAGACGATACCAATTGATACCATCGACACTGAGGGCCACACCGTCAAAATTGCCCGAACCAACGAATGTTTCAGGCATGGGGTGATCTTCATCGCCAAACTCTCGTTGCCAGAAGCTTAAGATAACCTTGGATTTATGGGCGGCATCAATATGGAGCACCAACTCGTTTCGAGAATTTACGCCATTTAGTCCACTATCAAGGATGACGTGGCGCAGAACCGATACCACGCCATTGTTCTCGGTGACTTGGATTTGTCCTGCACGATTGGTCTGTGTTTGATAGGCAATCCCTAGCGCACCGCTTTCGAGTCCATCGCTAAAGTTGAGTGTGCTGGGAATAACATTTCCAAATACAGCATCATAGGCATTGATCAGTCCGGCACCTGTAAAACGATCTTTTCCAACCAGGTCGATGTCTACGGCGGTCGTAGCAAGGCGATTGTAGATTTGGGTGGGTGTCAAGCTCGGATTGGACTCTTTGACCAACGCCGCAATGGCTGCCGCATGAGCCGCTGCAGCAGAAGTGCCCACAAAATTAGGAACGCCATTGCCGTCAACATCTCTACCAAAAAAACTATTGTCTACACTGTCTAAAGCAATAAAGTCTGGTTTTGAACGAATCAGGGAATCAATTTGATCGCCGTTGGGATCAAAAAAAATCTGCACAGGTCCTGCCGAACTAAACCCTTGGACAAACCTTTGATCAAAGTAAGGTGCTGCTCCGACGGCACTAGCCAACGCTGCTGCGGCATGAGGAATGATTGTGCCGCTGGCGGTGTTGTATTCATTGAATCCAATGCTGCCAAAGCGATCGCGCCCATAGTTGACATACTTAATATGCCCAGGTAAAGGACCCGCAACATGCTGAATTACGACATCAAAAGTAGAAATGGAATTGGAGGTGTTGGTGTAAAAAATTCGCTCGACCGGTGCTTGACTCTGCAAGTTTTTGCGCACTGAACTCGCAACGATTTCTCCTGTATCGGTACGAACCAAAAAAAAGTCCAAATCCGTGTCTACACCGTTCAAGGTATAGAAGGGATCGTCCCATTGCAAAACCAGCTCGAGGGATTGACCTGCGGCCAAAAAAAGCTCTTGCCTGGTATCAACCCCATCACTCAAGTTGAAATCATAGCCATCAATGTTTCCCACTCCGGGCAGAAAATCGCTGGCAGTTGTGAAAACCGCAGACTCATAGGCTTGGGTAGCTAAATTTCCAGCGGCACTAAAATAGGCAACCCCTTTGGTGGTCACGACTGTGTTGATGGCTTGGGCAATCACACCATCCTGAAACATAGGCTCTTCAGGATAGTAAAAATCGTCTACGAGAATGTGGGAGATATGGCCCAAGTCCAAAATATGTTGGGCAAAGGTCATCTCGCCGCCACTGGCGGTAGCAAAGGCCAAACCAGCTCCGGGAGCCAAGTCGTGGATGACTTCGGCCATGGCCCTGCCCTCATCGCTGCCACCTGGCATCCCTTCGGCTAACACGGTTACCAAGGGCAAATCGCCGTTGGCTCTGCCGCTGGCAGCTCCTCCCAAACGATCAAAACTATCGCTTAGGATGCCTATGGTTATGCCCGCACCGCTGATTTCGGGTGGTGTCGTAGCTCGCACCCGTGCGCTTTCCAGCATTGCATCCGCCTGGCTGGTAACCATGCCCTTAGCGGTTTGGGGTGAGGCGATCGCCCCGATGTTGATAACCGAAGCGGGGGCTTGACGGTCTAGTTTGGCGAGGGCCGCCGCCGGGACAAAGCCTTCAAGCAGGTTGAATTGAGGGATCGTGGCCGTCGGGACAAAACCCAGCGATTGCAGGGCTGGCAAAACCCCGGCAGCATCCTGCGCCAAAATGCGTACCCCTATCTCTCCTTGCCCATTCCGGAGGAAAGGGGAGGTGCCATGCCCCCCATTCCTGACCAGATCGTACAAATCGGAAGACAGACGGGTATCTACAGGAACCTCCGATCGCAGCAAAGGCTTGGCAATCGGTGCTGGTGGAACTAGGTTTTGATTGGGAGCGAATACGATGCTCCGTAAAGGGTTGATTTCCCCGGCACCAAGCGCGGTGTCTGCAACTAATAGAACACGCCCAAAAACTTCATCCTCTAGGGACATGGGGAATACCTACCCGAAGCTAAGAGCGTTTGCGAAATTTTCGCACAGCCCAGATCGCTCCCAGCAAAGCCACACCACCCACCGGAGAGAACTCAAAAGGAACAGCCGTTGTCACGGTTAAGGTCACATCTGTGCCGCCTGGACTCAGCGCACCGTCCAAAGCAGGATCAAAGTTGTAAATTCGGAGATTCCAGAGTCCGTTGGGACTGATGCCGTTGAAGCCCGCTAAGCTGGCTATGTTGGAGACTTCGCCAAAGCCACCAGACCCTCCCTGAGGGCGATAGGCGCCTGTATAGGGACCCGAACCTGGCAACACCGTGGTGGCACTGTCATCGAATGTAACATCGGCAAAGCTTGTACCGCTGATCAGCTCTGCAAGGGTGAGGACGAGGGCCGTGCCGCTGGGGTCTCGGAGGTAAATTTCGTAGTTGCTGAGATCCGAAGGATGGGTCAAACTATCAATAAACAAATTGACATCCGTGGTGAATTCTCCGACGGGAGCGCTTACATTGAAGGAGAAATCCGTGAATCCGCCGCCGCTTGGGATAGCGCCGCCTGGATTGGTGATGTTGAGGGTGGTAAGAGCCTCGGCCGATGGAGAGACCCATAGAGAGAGCGCCGCAACTCCGCTGGCGATCGCCAATTCTTTCAAGTTTTTCAGAATCATCCGCCTGTACCTTTCTGTACTGTTTAGAGTGCTCGGTTTGTCCTGCCTATCCGCAATGTCTGAACCACCCCTTTGAAATTTTACCCGAAAGTTTGCTTTGTAGTTCGACTGTGGGTATAAATTCGATCCCAACGGGCAACCTTCTAGGCAAAGTAATCGCCGGCGGTTAAGGTGCCCAAACTCCCATCTCCAAGCTTGAAGGCAAAAGTAATCACCTCCACCACCAAGTCGCTGGTCGAAGCAAAACCTGCCGTCCCGTCGTTGATGGACAGGAACGTACGACCATCAAAACCAAACAACACCGCTTGATTGCTGCCCAACGGTTGCGCCCCCGCCGTCACCCCGTCTGCATCCCCATAGGCGAGCACCACCGCCTCGCCCACCGTCGCCGCCGCGATCGTCCCCGCATAGAACAGCGCCGTGGGATTGCTCGGCAACAACCTAAACCGATCGCCTTCCGGCTGATTGAAGGTAGCCAGACGATCCGGCGCATTGACCAGGGAGTCGGTGAGGAGATTGTATTGGAAGACATCTGCCCCCGTCCCGCCAAAGATCAGGTCGCGACCGCCCAGACCGGTAATCGTATCGTCCCCCGCCCCGCCGTTGAGGCGATCGTTGTTGGGGGTGCCGGTGATGAGGTTGCCCGTGGCATCGCCGTTTTGGATGCCTCCAGGGCTAAAGTTGTCGTTGTCCGTGATGACCAGGCTGGCGGTGGTCACCGCACCCAAAACCAGACCGCTGCTGGGGGCAGACAGGGTAAAGATCGCGTTCTCTGAACCTTCCACGGCGGTGTCATCGTTGACATTGATGGTGAAGCTGGCTTGGGTTTGACCATTGAGAATCGTAACGGTGCTGGGAATGGTGCCGGTGAAATCGCTGGCGGTAACGCCAAGACCGCTGAGGGCGAGGGCAACGGTTTGGTCGCCCACCACGGGCTGGCTGGTGGCGACGGTCACGGTGATGGGGGTTTGGGTGACCTCCAGACCTGTGCCAGGAGCTACGCTCAGGTTGACCGTCGGGAAATTGTTGTCCCCGATCGCCACGGTATCAGCACCGCTGAAGTTGCTGGCGGGGAAGTTCACCAATCGGGCAATGTTCACCCCGTTCACCGATAGCACCGTGTCCGCCCCATCCTGCGTCGCATTCAAGAAGCTGGCACCCACAGCCGCACTGAAGGTTGTCGCCGGAACCGTCCGAATTTTGTCTATCCCATCCTCAAAATCCGTGATGGTGTCAAAACTGGCTGTCGTTCGCACCACAAACAAATCTGCGCCCCCCCCCGATCAAGGTGTTGTTGCCCAGACCGCCGTTGAGGGTGTCAGTTGCCCAAACC